>JADLGJ010000068.1 GCA_020849375.1 Candidatus Omnitrophota bacterium | reverse complement strand
CGATGGACACGGTCGCGCGCCTCGGCGGCGATGAGTTTATTATTTTGATGGACGAGATCCGCGACATTCAGGACGCGACCGACCTGGCTGAACGGATCTTAAAAGAATTGGAACCGCTCTTCTCGATCGACGGGCAGGAAATTTATGTCTCCGCGAGTATCGGGATCGTTCTCAGTAACCCGACCTACACACAGCCGGCGGATTATTTGCGCGATACCGACATTGCGATGTACCGAGCCAAGGCCCTCGGGAAAGCACGCTATCAAGTTTTTGATACAACGATGCATAAAAATGCGATCGCTTCTTTGCAGATGGAAACAGAGTTACGCAGTGCCATCGAGAAAGGTGAATTCATTGTTTATTATCAGCCGATCATTTCTTTGAAAACTAAACAGATCGTCCGTTTGGAAGCGTTGGTGCGCTGGAACAATCCCCGCCGGGGTTTTGTCTCGCCCGCTGACTTTATCCCGCTCGCCGAAGAGGCGGGGCTTATTTCCGGGATCGGCCGCTGGGTTTTGGCCAGTGTTTGCCAGCAGATCAAAGTCTGGAAAGAAGAAGGCCGTAAGGTCGTCTCTGTTGCGGTCAATTTTTCAGCCAAGCAATTTGAACAAAAGGACCTGTTGCCGATGATCAAGTCGGTGTTAAATGAAACCGGCGTGGATGGCAGTATGCTGGCGGTCGAGATCACGGAAAGTATTGCGATGAAAGACGTCTCGTTAAGCATTGCTTTATTGAACGAGTTTCGTGACCTGGGGATCAAGATCGCGATCGATGATTTTGGTATTGGTTATTCTTCGCTTAACAGTTTGAAACTTTTTCCCATTGATGAATTGAAGATCGACCGCAGTTTTGTTCACGACACTATCGAGAATCCCGATAAGGCCGCGATCGCCAAGGCGATCATTGTTATGGCGCATAGTTTGGGATATACCGTCACCGGCGAAGGGATCGAGACTAAGGAACAGCTGGAATTCCTAATGAAACACGGCTGCGATGAAGGGCAGGGTTTTTATTTCTCACCTGCGATCCCACCGGAAAATATTAAAGAAAAATTAGTTTAAGGATGTCGGAGAATAGTCATATCATTGTTGTTCATGGGATCGGGACGCCCTTATTTGGCTATTCTGAATTGTTGGCGAGGGGGATCACGGCCAAGTTTAACCGTTAAAACAGCGTTAAAAGCCTAACTGTCACATCAAGTTAAAATATTTTGACAAGCCTCCGTATTTAATATATTTTAGGAATGTTGTTTGATCCTTGAAGTTTTACAAACCTTGTTCCTATAAAACTTGAAGACCCCATTCTCACATTTGGCCGGCCGTAAAGTTTTCCTTCCTGCAGTACTTCTCTTTTTTATTTCAACAATACTTTTCGCCTCTGACGGGCCCGAACGGCCGGTCGTTGTCATCCCGACGGTAAAGACCGTTAAGAGCATGACGCTCGGCAGTCTTGATCGTTATCAATCGTCCGCGAAAGATGATCCGGTCTCGCTCGCTATCCGGGCCGACGATATTTTAAACCAGAGCCGCGAAGTCGCCGCGGGTTTGACGCTGGGAGATCCCAAGACCAAGAATCTCGTCGGGTACATGATGTCTTCCGTGGACCAAGCTTCGTCGGAAGCGGGCGCGGCGTATAACGGTATTCGTAAGATCTACGCGGATATCGAAGTCATGAAGACCAAGCCGGCTCCCGACGATCAACAGGCCGACCGTGCGGCTAATTACCGTCGGTCCGTTGAGAGAAAACACGACAGTGTTGCAGCGGACCGTGGCCTTTTGGACGGAATAACCGATGCTCTCGGTGAGATCGCTGATAACAGCAAGGACGCACCGGCCCAATACGAAAAAGTGGCCGGCCATTTGAAAGAGATCAGTAACCGCTTTGACGGTTTAGCGAAGAATTTGATCGAACAAGAGTCCGCCGATCCCGCCAGCGTCGCGCAAGCGAAACAATACTTTTCTGCCCTGCAAGATCATGTAAAGAACCAAAAACCTTACGCGTCGCGCCAAGCCGATTATTTAAATCAGGCCAAAAACTACATCGACAAGATCAAAAAATATTCTGATAACACCTTAAAGGATTTAGATAAGACAAAAAGCGATCTGATCGCGATGGAAAATTATTTCCGCAGCGCCAAGGTCGGGCCACAAACCGGCGGCACGGACATCGCGGTCGCGCCTGATGATGCGGCTGTTTGTGCCAATGCCGAAACAAAGGGACTGAAGTCACGCGAAGAGTGTCCCAAATCCTGCCGCGGCGTCTGCCGCTGGAAAGAAAAAGTCAACGGCGTTGATTGCTATGAATGTCCGTCGGGGTCGCCGGGTTCCTGTTTTGACGTCGGGGCCTGGCCGGACAATCATCCGTGGTGCCAGCCCGGCGGGATTTGTCACGACGATCCGATGATGTTCTGTTCCCCGTTCGGCACCATGAGCCCGAACAAAGAACCGTTGAACTGCACCAAATGCCAGAAACGTCCCGACATGTGCTGGCAGAAAGTCGGGGACGGCACGACAACGTTAACCAATTGCAAGTTGGGCTGCGGAAACGGCAAATGTGTTTATAAAGGGAAGTACGAAGAATTTGAGTGGGACGGCAAGTCGGAAAAGATCCATTGCTATAAATGTGAATTACCGCCTCCGCCCCCGACCTGCGAAGATCTCGGTTGGGGCTCGACATGGAAAAGCGATTGCGAAAAGATGTGCCCAGCTCCCGGCCAATGCGTGAAAAATCCCAAGAGCGTTCCCGGCGCGCCCGGTGCTCCGCCGGCCGCCCCCGGTGACGGTGAAGACCAAGGCAAGGACGGCGAACAGGGAGAAGAGGGCGAAACGCGCACAGGAGATAATTCTCAATCCGGCGGCCAGGGAGGAAAACCGGCTGAACCACCGACGGGTACACCGACACAGCCCGGCGGCCTGTCCCCGTCAGGGGGCGGTGGCACTGTCGCGGGCGGCGGCCAACCGGCCGGACAACCGGGTTCCAGTGGTGGCGGCCAGCAAGGCGGCGATGCCCAGCCTCCGAAAGAACCGGATACAACACAGCCGCGTCAACCGGATCAACCGAATACCGGCGACAAACCGCAGCCTCCTGAACCTCCTGCGCCTCCTCCGGACACTCCGGAAATTTCATTTTATAAAGATTGGCTCACTGAGACGGAAGAACGCATCAAATCGCGTGAGGACATTATTAATGATCCTAATGAAGGTGATGCGACCAAGGATGAAGCCCGCAATCAGTTGGAATCCATGACGCGTGAACGCGACAAGGTCCAGAACCGCGTCACGGAAGAACAGCAGAAAGAACTCGATAAGATCAAAGACGCGGAAGAACGTAAAAAACGCGCGGAAGAATTTGAACGCACCCGCGAACGTCCGCGTGATTATGCCGAAGAAGCCCGCAAGCGCGGAGAAGCCTGGCTGCTTAATCAATTAAAGACCGCAACCGACACTTTGCAGAACAAACTGACCGAAGCGCGAGACGCGGTCACCGGGCGCCAGGAGCGTCTGACCCGTATCCGCGATGAGATCACGCAGCTCGAAAATGAAAATAAATATTACAAAGAGAATGAAGAAAACGAAACGTTCGACTCTGATTTCACCCAGACCCGCATCAAACAAAACCAGGCCCGTATCAACGAATTAAAAAAGCAATACGCTGAACTGGAAAAGAAACTTAAAGAAACGATCAATAAGTACAACGAAGAGTTGGAGCGCCTCAAGTCCGATTACCGTCGGGCCTTATGGGCATATGACAAGAAATCGCAGGCGAGAGCCGATGCGGAACGTACCGATGAATATTTTGAACGCTATAGCACGCTACAGCACACCAAGGCCGTTCGTGAAGAACGCAACAGGACCTTTAATGAAATCGCCTCTGATCTAGAAACCCAGATACGCGATAAAAAAGCCAAGGGCGAAGATGCGGATGATCTGGAACGCCAGCTTGAGAATTTGCGCCGCGGCCAGAAAGAATGGGATGACTCGATGCAGCGTCAGGAAGACAGCATCGGCCGCCAGTTGCATGAGCTGGATTGGCGTAATTTTTATGAAGGCGCGGGCCCGAGCAGTGCCGACGATCTCGGCGCCAGCTTAACAAAGTATGGCAAACAATTTGAATCCCAGCTCGCCGATACCAGAAAAATGATCGCCGAGCTGGAAGGAACAAAGAACCGTACCAGCGATCAAAATAAGCTTCTCGAATCATTGCGGTCTAAGGTCACGGATCTTAAAAATTCCATCGACGCGGTCGCGGAAAAGCAAACCCAATTCAAAGGTGGATTGACGACGGAGGAGCAGCAGCGCGTTCATGAGACGACCGTGCGGGTGGCGGGGGGCGCGATGAAAACGGACGCAGGCAAATCGTTCGCGCGGCTGGCCTTGGAATCGCTTGGTGAGGAAGCGGTTCACAATATGAATCCGTTGGTCGCGGCGAAAAAATCTTTGGCCTTCGGCGTCGGAGTTGTGCAAGGCGTGGGAAGCGCAGTCAAAGGCTTGGTCGAGCTCGGTGTCGGCGCGGTTGATCTGACCATGGAAGTTTATTTGACCAATCTGGGTTTTGACATTGAAACCGACGCGCTGGACGCGGTTAATGGCATGCTTGATACCGTGAGTAGTAATGCGAATTTTGACGGTGTCATCAAAGCGGTTGTGGCCGCGGGCGGGGCGATCGACGCGAAGATCAATGAATTAAGCAAAGGGGATATTGACTGGAATACATCGAACTTCGGTGGCAAGGTCACGGGTGAATTGTTCGTTGGAGACGCGGTCATTGCCGGTGCCGTCGGAAAAGCCGGCAAAGCGATGGGGCTGATCGACGATGCGGTTGATACCGGACGCGTCGTCGGAAAACTTGATGAAGGTATGGACGCGGCCAGGACAGGAACGCGTGCGGGAGAAGCGGCCCCAACGAGAGGTCCCCCTTCATCGCCGAAGACGGAACTTGTTGATATGGATGTTCCCGGATCTGCTCCGGCGAAAGATCCAACAAAAACCGCGCCCGTTGATATCGAAGTTCCCGGTTCGAAACTGGCGGGTGATGCGCCGTCGAGTCCGGCGACGGCGACGCGCGGAGGGGTCGCTCCCAACTCGCAGGCCAGCTATGTTGGTGCCGACGGCAAAACCGTTACAGTTAAGACCGGGGAAGAACTAGGCCACGGCAGTACTAGCGTTGTTTATGCCGACCCGAATGATGCGACCAAAGCGATCCGTATCACCGAACCCGGCCGCGGCGGGATCAAGAGCGCTCCGCAGCTCGACGCGGCGGGACGGCAGGCGGTGGAAAGCATTCAAACAAAGAATGGCCCGATTCGCATCGCTGAAAAAGGAACGCCCACCATGGTCACCGACCCAAATTCACCTTTGAATGGAAAAATTGTTGAGACGGTTGAGCGGGTCAAGGGCGGTAGTGCCGATAAGCTTTTAAATGGCGGCCCGATGAGCCAAGCGCAAGCTGAGGCTCTTGATTTAGCGACGCGGGAATTGAACAATAAAGGTTATGCGTGGATGGACAATCACGCCGGGAATTATGGGTTTGAAGACATGGGCAATGGTAAATTGCGGGTCGTGGTCCTTGATCCCGGTGGGATCGTGCCGATGAAGGGTTTGAGTTTAGAGGAAAAGGCGCGAAACGCGCGCGCTTTACAGCAGCGTTTGATCCCGGAAGAAGGCACGAAAGAATTTTTGGACATGATGGATCAGCGCGGGCCCGACGCACGGAAGAATTTTGTTGACCGGGAACGCGGCGCGATCATGGGCGAACACGCCGGGAACATTGATGCCGCGGCGATGGGGATCAACAGCCCGTATGATATCGCGTTTTATCCGATGGGGACGTTAGGTTTTGATAACGCGCAGGCTTTGTCGCGTATGAGCCCGGCGGAAGCGGCGGCGTATTACGGTGCGAGAAAATAAGGTTGAGCCGGGATTAAGGTCATGTCCCGAGCGAGTTTGATTTTGACTTGCCTCAATCTTTTATTCCAGAGAAGTCAAAATCACTGTCTGAGCGCGGGACATGACCTTAATCCCGGCTCACAAACACTATGAAACGTTATCTTTTATTAATTTTGTTATTTTTAACTTTTTCGACAGTTCCTGTCGCGGCGAAGAAAGCTGTGCCACCGCCGGCGCCGACGGCTGCGCAGCAGCAATCGTTTATGGAGGCCTATTATGCCGCACAGGATGCCGGATCAGCCGCATTTGGCCAATTCACATCCGCTATCGCCAGTAAGCCGGGTGAGCAGGGCGATATGGAAGGCAAAATGCTGGAAAATATGAAAAACGGCAAAGCGCCCGATGGCGGTGAGCTAAAAGGTTTTCGCGGCGATCCCAATGACCCGGGCCCGACCGACTGGTCGAATTGGGACATTGAGACTGATGCCAACGGCAATGTCACCGGATTTAAAGAAAAGGATTTAGAAGCGAAGGATACTGATAAGGACGGAAAAATTTCCGATGCGGAACGTGACGCCTGGAATAAAAAGAAAAAGGAAGAAAACGATGCCGCCGGCGGTGCGCCGGGTGAAGTGGACAATCCGCCGGATTGGGACAAGAACCGCGACGGCAAACCGGACCCTGGATTTACCCTGGATTGTTATCAATGCGTGAAGGGAGTTGAGCCTGACGATGATATCGGCTGTATCGGTGATAAAGCGGATACATGTCAGGCCTTTTGTGAGTCGAAGGGCTATTCTTCTGATCCGAAATGCAGTGGGCAGTGCAAAGAGGGCCCTTGCGTTCCGATTGATGTGAATAAAGAAGATGGGCGTATTGTCCCGCCGATGCAGACCCGTGCGAAGGGGTCAACGCAAAAATGTTTTACTTGCATGAAGGTTACTGAGATAGAGGTTACCTACGTTATTATCATCATTGAAACTCCGCATGGCCGCGTGATCTTGGGTAATCCGCTTGATAGTTTGACCAATCCTTCGATGTTAGGTTTTAGCCCGCAAAAGGTTATGGCTTTAGCGACGACGAATAATCCGGCGATCGCGAATTTTGAAAAGATCGCGCAAATGGCCGGCGGCAAACTTTCGATGTATTCGGCCTCCGACATTGCCGGTGTCCTTTCGAATATGCTGGATAAGAAGAAGGGGAATAATCCCGACGATTGTTTTAAAGACTTGCAAGCTCCGCCTGAATGGAAAGGTGAACCGCCGTCGACAGGAGCCGCTCCTAAGAAATCCAAGAAGAAGGACAAGAGTGAAGAGCCGCCTGCACAGGCTTCATTCGGCGAGGATGCCGCGACCGAGATGGTTATTGACGGGCCGGTGATCGCTTGCGGATCCAAGGATGGCGAACCAGCGGTGGCGGTTTTTGACAGCCATGGCGGGAACGCGCAGATCATTGATAAGAAAACATCGGCGGCGGATCCCAAAGCGATCTTGAACGGCATTCAAAAAGCACAAAGTTTCTATCAGCGTATCAGCGCGATCATTCAAAATCCTGTCCAGGCGTTAACGCAAGAAGGGATGTCTCTCGTTTCGCAAAAGATCACCGAACGGCATGACCCGGCTGATCCCAAAGCCAAACCTAAAAAGAAAAAAATTACTACTGACCCCAATGATCCTTTGTATCTTGATAAAGAAACTGCGGATAAGAAGGCATGGAAGCCGCATGTCACGTTCGGCGGCGGGAGTTCCATCATGGAACAAATGGCTGGCGGAGCTATGGAAGAGAAAAACCAAGATGCATACGATCAGTGGTATTTACGCACGATCGGTTATACTCCGAAGTCAGATAAAAATTCTGCCTGGAACGCACTGACCATTCCGGAACCTAATGTCACGATCGCGGTCATTGATTCCGGTGTTGACATGAACCATATTGACGGGCCGAAATATATTTGGACGAACACCAAGGAAATCCCCGATAACGGCATTGATGATGATAGTAACGGGTTTGTCGACGACGTGCATGGTTGGAACTTTCTCGATGAAAGGCCGGATTTCCCGGACCTTAAGGGCCACGGGACAGCTGTCGCCGGCATTATCGCGGCGCAAAGCAATAATGGGGTCGGCATCGCCGGCATTAATCCGGGTGCTGTTATCATGCCGCTTAAAGCCGCGGACGAAAATGGACGGACGGATAGTTTGGCGATCTATCGTGCGGTCAATTACGCCGTTGATCATGGTGCCAACATTATTAATCTGAGTTTGGGCGGGCGCGGGCTTTCTGCATTGGAACAAAGCGTGGTTAGTTATGCCCGCAGCAAGAATGTTCTGGTCGTTGTGGCCAGCGGAAATACCGGTGAGTATCTCCCGAATATCGGGCCTGCCGCGATGAAAGGGGCGTTAGCTGTTGGGATGGTCAATATGGACGGGACCCGCAGCCCGGTGTCCAGCTGGGGCGCGAACAACGGGCTTTTAGCGCCGGGTGAACGCATTATTTCTTTAAAATCAAAAGACTCGTTCAAGCCGAAAATTGACTCGATCAAACATCGGGAATATTTTCAGCAAGACGGGACTTCATTCGCTGCACCGATGGTTACGGCTACTGCTTCATTGATCTTGGCGAAAAATCCAAATTACACTGCGTATGACCTGGAAACGATCCTGTTGGGAACGGCGCAAGATATGGATGATGCCGGCTGGGATGAAACCGCCGGTGCCGGGCTTCTCAACGCGTCCGCCGCATTGCGCGCTTCACCGGAAGCGATGATCACCGTTGTGGTGAGCGGCATAGATATTGTCCGCAAAGATCCAAAGGGGCCGGTCGAATATGTTGATGTTTACGGGACTGTCCGCGGTCCGTTCAAAGATTATAGCGTCGGGCTAGGTAAAGGAAAACGTGCCGGCGGATTTAAGAAAGTGTCTCCGGTTTATACTCAACCGGCCGAAGGCCAATGGCTCGCCCGTATTCCGCATGACCAGCTTAACGGCAGTGATGATTGGGTTATCCAGATCGCTGCAACCCCGAACGGCAAAGATGCTAAGCCTAAAACGGCGCGGGCATATTTCAGCATTGCAAAATAATTCTTTTAAAACAGGATAACGCCATGAATAAGTTCAGCCTTGGGTGCGCCATTTTTCTCGTATGCTTTTTATTCGCGAATGATGCGATAGCAAAGGTCTTTAATATTTCAAAGGCCGAAACCGTGATGTGCGGTATTGAGAATTGCCACGGTGTTGATGTGATCTGCGGGCCCAAGCCGGCGCAAATGTGTACCATGATGTACGCTGTCGGGGACGGCTGCCGCCAATATGCTAAATGCGAGATCATTGATGGCAAATGCCAACTGCGCCCCGACCCTCGGTTCGAAGAATGTCAGATCTGCATCAAAAAGTGCCTTGAAGGCCTTGAAAATGATCCCGCCGCTTCTTTCGGATGTGAGAGCCAATGCCTTCCCGTTGACAACGGCCGTTGATTTTCCATCATGGACAAAATTTGCAGTAGTGCTACAATTGCAGGATCATTTTCTTAAAAATAGCTATTTCTTATTTCATGAAAAGAGCAGTCTATGCCCAAAACTAAGATCATCTGTACTTTAGGCCCTGCTTCAGAAACCAGCGCAGTGTTGTTGAAGATGATGCGCGCAGGAATGGATGTGGTCCGTCTTAATTTCTCCCACGGGACCCTGGACGAACACCAGGACAAGATCGATAAGATCCGCGAGCTCAACCGCAAGCACCGCCGGAGCGTTAAGATCCTGGGCGACCTTGAAGGTTATCGTGTGAGGATCGGCCGTCTGAAAGATAAACAAGGTGTTTTAGTCAAAAAAGGCCAAGAAGTCTTGTTGACCAACAAAAATATCGAAGGCCACGGCAGCATTCTGCCGTTCGATTATTACGGCCCTTTGCGCCAGATCGAAAAGG
>JADLGJ010000067.1 GCA_020849375.1 Candidatus Omnitrophota bacterium | reverse complement strand
CTGGGTCAAAACCCATGCCATGACGCCCATCACGATCGTTGTGATGATCTTGGTCGTCCGGCTCCATTTCGGGTGCCACCATGTTAATGGGATACACCAAAGAACTGATATCGGAAGAAAAATAAAATAGCTCAGCCAAATCGAAAAACCGTTGCGGTACCACGGAACGGTAGTCTGCGGTAAATTCGGCATCGCGGTGTTCCCTACAAGGATCTCATTACAAAAGCGGCATTTGATCGCTTCGTCCTGGATCTCTTCAGCGCAAAAAGGGCACTTCTTCATTTGACCTTCCTCCACTCTTCTTTCGGCATGGTAAAGCTATGGGCCTTATCGGGAAATTTCCCTGACTCAACTTCTTTCCTGAATTGTTCAACACCTTTTTTCATAAGCGCACTTAAATCAACGTATTGTTTGGCGAATTTGGGATGAAAAGTCGAAAACATCCCAAGAAGATCGTATGTCACCAGGACTTGCCCATCGCAGTGCGGGCCCGCGCCGATGCCGATCGTCGGGATCTTTAGTTTTTTCGTGATCTCAGCAGCTAATTGATCAGGCACACACTCTAAAACAATACTGAAACATCCGGCTTTTTCTAAAGCCTGAGCTTGTTCAATGATCCGCCTGGCGCTAACAGCATCCTTACCCTGGACCTTATACCCACCAAGCTTGTCCGCTGTTTGCGGCGTCAAACCGACATGTCCCATGACCGGAATGCCGGCTTTCACAATATTTCTTGTCACAGCCAAACAGTCGTCAAACCATTCCAACTTAACCGCATCACAACCGGCTTCGACGATAAAACGTTTGGCATTCTTGACCGCATCTTCGGAATGACGCTGATAAGAATTAAATGGCATGTCTCCAAGAAGCATGGCGTTCTTCACCGCGCGGCGCACAGCTTTGGTATGATGCAGCATTTCGGCCATGCCGACCTCTTTGGTGGACTTCAAGCCGAGGACGACATTGGCAAGAGAATCTCCGACGAGAATAATATCAATGCCGCAACTGTCGATCACCGACGCAAACGGAAAATCATAAGCGGTTAACATCGTGATCTTTTCCCCGCGCTGGTTTTTCTTCAAGAGTAAATCTATTTTATTCTTCATGTATTACCAATTAGTATTTAGTTCGGGTGGCGCGGAGGGGAGTTCTCTACTCGATGAGCCTGACTTTAGCAGGCGAAGCGAGTAGAGTCCCGTAGCGACAGGACCCGAAACTAACGCACAGCCTTTATGATCGCTTGTGCGGCTTTTTTCCCTGAGGCCATCGCGTCAACGACCGAAGATGTCGCCACAACAGCATCTCCGGCGGCATAAAGATGCGGGACGGACGTTAAAGATGTCTCCGGGTCGATCCACAAAGAACCGTCCTCACGGGTTTTCAGATCCGCGCCAAACGCCAACGGTTTCATGCTGGTTTTAAAACCCGCGGCAAGAATGACGGTTTGGGCTTCCACTACAAATTCCGATGACGGCACCGGTTTGAGGTCCCACTTCCCATTAACATCAGCAAAATCCATACGCACGCACTGGACACCGGCAGCAAGATTACTCGACGGCGAAGCGGCAAGAATATTTAGCGGCTTGGTCAGGGCCTCAAATTTTAGCCCCTCTTCCCTGGCGAACTCAACATCATCAGGATAAACTTTCAAATCTTCGATCGTTTCAGAAAAGATCAAGGTCACATCACGCCCTAGGCGCAAACAGGTCCGTGCGCAATCCAACGCCGCATTGCTATGGCCGATGACCGCGACCTTCGGCCCGATCACCGGGGCAGGATTCTTTTTGTATTGGTCTTCAAAACGCGTATTCACGGTGAGCAGGATCTCTTTGGCGTAATAAACACCACCCAGATCGGCCCCAGGAAGGTCCAATAATGACAAACTGTTCTTCCCGACGGTCAAGAGCACAGCCGAATATCCTTCACCGACAAATTGTTCGAACTTCATGCTTTGTCCAACGGCAAAGTTGGTCTTAAATTCAACGCCTAACGAACGGATCTCTTCGATCTCAGCATCCAGAACATTCTTCGGCAAACGGAATTCCGGGATCCCGTAGCGCAAAGCCCCGCCCAACAACGGCATCATTTCATGGACCGTAACCTTAAAACCGGCTTTTGCCAATTGTGCGGCAGCGACGAGCCCGGCTGGCCCGGAACCGATGACCGCGACTTTCTTTCCGGTCCGAGTGATCGTTTTCTTCGACGCAAAACGCGGGCGGCCGTGGTCAGAGGCATAGCGTTCCAAAGCACGGATCGCGATGGACTGTTTGTGCTCTGAAAAAATGCAGGATTTCTCGCAAGGAGCCATACAGACCCGCCCACAGATCGCCGGAAGATCATTCGCCTCCCGGATCTTACTGAGAGCTCCGGCGCTATCCCCTTCTCGGATGAGCCGAATAAAGCCCGGGATATCAATACCAAGCGGACAAGCATGAGCACACGGCGAGTTGTGGCATTGCGGACAGCGGATCCCTTCATCAACCATTGATTTCTTCGGAAAACCGATAGAAATTTCCTGAAAATTCCTGACGCGCTTTGCGACCGGCTGTATCGTCGGTTTAAATTGTGTCATTTATTTACCTAATAATCCCGGGAAGAATTTTGTGATGGACTTTGTCATCTCATCTTGCTGATCTTGTTCGCCCATCCTTGACTGCGACATCCCGTATGTGGCTAACCGTGTTTTATAATGTTCAAAATTCACATGATGCCCGTCGAAAAGCGGCCCCTCGACGCAGGCCAGAACAACTTTGCCTTCGACACGGACGCGGCATGACCCGCAAAAACCCATCCCGCACGCCATGGCCGGCTGAAGAAGGACATGGGTCTTAATTCCTCTATCTTGGGTCATCTGGCAGACCGATTGCATCATCTCGACCGATCCGACGGCATAGACATGACGGACAATTTCCGTCGATAGAATTTCTTTCAACATTTCCGACGCGAGGCCTCTCCGTTCATAAGTGCCATCTTCCGTGGCGATGATCAGCCGGCTGCAGGAAATCCGCATTTGCGGCTCCAGGGTCAAAGTATTTTTACTTTTTGCGCCGATGATCCCGACGACTTTGTTGCCGGCTTTTTTCAAAGCCTTACAGATCGGCAGGATCTGCGCCGTTCCTACGCCCGTTGCTAAACAGACGATCACGCCGCTTTTATCGATCGTTGCCGGCTTGCCTAAAGGCCCGATGATAGAAAAAATATCTTCACCAATGGTCATCGCCCCGAGCTCGACGGTGATGGCATTGCTTTCCTGAAAAATAAAAGTGATCTGGCCGCGCATCGGCTCGGCTTCGGCAACCGCCATCGGCAGCCATTCCCCGCCTTCGCGGACGATAATCATAACGAATTGCCCGGGCTTGACGCGGCTGGCGATCAACGGCGCTTTGATATCGAGGCGCTTGACGTTCCTAGCAAGTATCTGTTTGTTGGTGATCTTAAACATAACGGTTAAGGCATGACTTTTTCGCCTTTGAGAATTTCAGGGATCTCGCTGGCATCGATCCGCATCCCGCCGTTGTGCTCGATCTTGATCGTGTACAACAGCCCGGGAATGAATTTTGTACCCGGCGCTTCGATCTGCGCGCTCTTGATCCCGCGCTGTCCGGCCTTTCTCGGATTCAAAGCAATATTCCAAAATTCACTCCAGATCGCATCTTCGAACCGATTACGCGGGCTAGGGGCTTTATACCCCGGGGGGATCTCATTGACCGGGGATATCACGTATTCCTGCGTATTCGGCCCGTCGAGGACAAAAACTTTCCAAAAAAGATAAGCGCTTTTGCCGCGTAAGGCATCGGCGTTCTTGACATGAATGTCATCGAAGCGCACGACCAAGGACTGGAACTGGATCAAATTACCGGAGAAGGTGAAATATCTCGGCTCCATCGGATGCCGGCGGCTATCAAATTCCTGAAATTTGATCGTCGTCATATGTTTTTGTGTGATCGGATTATAACGGACATCCGAAACAATAACTTGCGCGATGCGGCTGTCGGCCGTCAGGCGCATGATCACTTCTTGCAGGGCGCGTTTCTCGTCGAGGATATTCAAAACCGTGCGGAAACCCCAGAACGACAAAAAGAAAATGCTAAAAAAGACCGCGGCCCGCAATATTCCTTTGCCCAAAGACACTTTCCCGGCCATACGATCTCCTTTAATATCTATTCGATCTTAACCTGTAGCGTTGAACCCAGCACGCCGTCATTATTCACGGTCGTCGCCGAGAAATACTTGATATTTTCCAACGCTTTGAGAAGCGGCTTAACGAACTCGTCAAGCGCCTGTTGATTATCTGGCTGCTTAGGCGCTTTATTTTCAT
>JADLGJ010000066.1 GCA_020849375.1 Candidatus Omnitrophota bacterium | reverse complement strand
AGTTTCATCTCCGCAATAATTGCGGCGATGGCATCAATGGCTTTTTGGCTTCCTTGATGGGTCATGGCGTCCCTTTCTGATTTGCGGCCGGAACATTTTTAAAAGATTTTTTGCCGTTTGCGGTTCCGTCGAATACTGATGAGGAAATGATCATTATCCATTGGTCTCTTTTTTCGGCGGTCAGTGCTTTTTTGGAAGCATGCTGCATGATAAAAATACGGTCTTTACCCACAATGATACGCGAAATATCAAACTCCGGCGCTGACCCTCCCGGGATTTCTGCTTTACAGCCTTTTGTTTCCCATTCGAATAGGATGCTCTCTGTCCCTTCCGTTTGCAGAATATTCTTTTTGACCCCGGAACAATTCTCCTCCGCCATTTGCATCATTGATGTCATTAATTGTGTGGGAGTGATCTGGTCTTGAAGCCCGAAAAATTCTGAAATGGTGACCAACTCGGTCCAATTGTCCACGGTTTCCCCTTCGGGCACATATTCCGTGATCGACTGTTGTTCGTTGGCATCATGGGAACCCACGATCCAGTTGCGCCCGTCAAAAGGGATCCTCTTGGGCGTGTCGGTTGCGGCAAAAAGTACCGATGGCCCTGTGAGGAGGGCGGCAATTATTAAAAAGCTGCATAATGATGGGTTCATTTACTTTCTTAAAGAAGAATCATGTGAAATGGCGTGAATGGCATGAAACGTTACTTTCCTGCTTTGGCCTGTTTTAGTTTTTTAATATCAAGTTTTTTCATTCTCATCATCGCATGGATGACCCGTTCTGATCTTTTGGGATCTTTGTCGATCACCAACTGCCCGAGCACCGTCGGGATGATCTGCCATGATAATCCGTACTTGTCCTTAAGCCAGCCGCAGTGGCCTGGTTTCCCGCCTTGGGAGAGTTTGTTCCAGAGGCGGTCTATTTCGTGCTGTGTCGCGCAATTCACGACAAAGGATACGCCTTCGTTGAACTTAACGTGTGGGCCGCCGTTAAGCGCAATAAATTCTTGTCCATTGATCCTAAAGATCCCGGTCATGACCTTGCCTTTTTTCTTCGGTCCGCCATCACCGTAACGTGTCACGCCGACCATCTTTGAGTTCGGGAAGACCGAGACATAGAACTTCATGGCTTCTTCGGCATTGTTGTTGAACCAGAGGAATGGGGTGATCTTTTGCATATTATTTGCTCCGTTTCTTTTTTTGTTGGGTTTGTATCATGGGGGCTGTTTCGGGGGTGGCTTTTTTATCAGCCAAATATTTGTCTAGCAAAGAAACTCCGTCCGAATCGCCGTAGGTGATCGTGTATTCAAAGTTTCTGCTGTCCAGCGGCCAGGCGCATATTGTGTTTTTCCCGGTTTGGACCAATTTGCCGTTGGTCGAAACGACCTGCTTTCCTTTTTGGAAAAAGAGCAGGACTTCGTCATTGATGACTTCCCAACGCCCGTCGCTGTTCAATATTTTTAAGATGTCAACAGGGTTCCCGTAGCATTTGGGGCAATTGACCTGGTAGAGGATCTTGGCGGACAGGACTTTCCCTTCCTGTAACAGATCTTTGGCGAGTATTCTTACGATCGCCGGGTCAAAGTCGTCTTTTTTCTTTAAAGCGTCCTGGAGGTCAGCCCAGTCTTTTTCAACATGGTTGCTGTTGTCCCCGGATTGTTTTTCGGAGCGGATATCATGAAAGGTCACTTCAAATAACCCTTTTTCGATGTCGTATTTGTATTTCCCTTCCTTCACGGTTAAACAGCCGGTTAAAGTTAATGATAAAAAGATGACGGCGATCAGCGGGTGGTAGGTTTTCATAGTTTTATAATCTCGGCATGTGTCTAAATTATCGCTTCGAGGTTTTTCCCTTACGGCAAAGCCTTTGGCGATCGCTTGCATCATTCCGTATTCGATCCCGTTGTGGGTCATTTTCACGAAATGGCCTGCTTCCGCCCCCTTCAAAGAATTGATAACCGTCGTTAAAGCGAAGTTTGAAAAGAGTTGTTCGGTCTTTTTAAAATAAGATTTTGTTCCGCCGATCACAAGGCCCGCTCCGTTACGCGCACCACCCGGGTCGACGGATGGGATGATCTTCTTGGTGATTAGGCCTCCTGTTGCCCCAGCACAACTAGGATCGTTGGAGTTTCGGAGGTGAATATTTTTTATACATTGGATTTCCTGATAAGCCGTTCGATCCAGGTCGTGGTTGTGAGCGCGGAACCGTGTCAATTATACCAGTATTCGGGGATTAGGACACAACAAACAGGTCATTTTTTCGTGGTCATTTTATCGAAGAGCTCTTCGTACTGGTCAACGACCATGTCCCATTGGTAGAGCTTGTTGACCCTTTCAAAAGCGGCTGTCCGGTAACGTTCTACTGCAACAGGGTCAGCGAGAAGATCAAAGAGTTTTTTCTGGAGGTCATTGACGTTGCCGGGTTCAAAACAAATTCCGGCGTCCCCGACGACTTCGCGGTTAAAGGGCACGCCAATTGAAACAACACAGTTAGAGTAAACCATGGCTTCTAATAGAGCGGGGTTCGTCCCCCCTACTTCGTTGCCGTGTAAATAGATGTAGGCGTGGCTCTGGAGAGAATAGTAATCTTCGCCGTAGATCCCGCCCAGGAATTTGACCCGCTCATCGGCGGTTTCGCGTAGTTTTTGAAAATAGGGTTTGCCATAAGGCGCACTCCCGACAATGACAAGCGGCATATCGGTTTTAACTTTTGCATAGGCCTGAAGCATGATCAAGGCATTGTTTTCCGGTTCAAGGCGGCTGACGTAAAGGATGTAGTTGCGGTTTTGCAGGCCGTGCTTTTTTAAGATCTCATCGGAAGTGGCACCGTCCTTCTTTTGGGCGCCGTAGGAAATATTGACGGTTTCCCTTTTGAAGCGGTCCATATAATATTTTTGGATAGCCTTTGAATCGGAAATAACGACATGGCCAACTATTGTTGAGATCCATTCGGAAATTTGGTAGGCGAGTTTACCCAGTTTATTCCATTTTGCGCGCTTCCACTCCAACCCGTCCACGTTGATAATCACCTTTTTGCCGAAGATCCGGGGAACGATCGCGAAAATACTGTTGATGGAGTTGCACATATAGATGATCTTGACATCCGAAAACGAGACGTGCCATACAGAGAAAAAAGTGTGCGCGATAGTGTCAAAATATTTATGCTTAATGGTCGAGAGCGTGATCAATTTCACGCCACGATATTGCGGCTCTTTATAATCACTATTCCCCCTGCGGCAATAAACGCAGACGGGATAACCTCGTTTGACCAGGCGTGTGCTGAGCTCTTCGGTAAAGGTTTCGAACCCGCCGTAGTTGGCCGGTATCCCGCGTGTCCCTAGAATTGCGATCTTTGGTTTCATATTATTTTTTGATCACACAAATGATATAGGGTTTTAAATAGCCGAAGACCGGATTAGTGATCAGCTTATCTGTTTTAATGACCAGCGACTCCAGGATTTTATTGAATTCGAAATATTTTGTATAAAATGACGGCCCGAAATAGATCGTTTTTTCTAATGTGAGGCCATGCTTCTTGGCTGCCCGCTCGATGGTCGCCGCTTTGTTGAAATTGTAATGGGTCTCGTGCGGCTTATATTGCGACTTGGTCAGGTATTTGAAATAGATCTCTGATGCCCAGCCCTTAGAAAGCTTGTTCGCCAAGAACAGCGGATTGACGATGTTCGGGGTCAACATGATAAGCCGGCCTCCGGCGTTAAGCACGCGGCTCGATTCTTTGAAGATATTATCCGTTTGGAAATGCTCAAATCCCCAGATCGAAAGGATCAGGTCCAATGAAGCGTTATCGAACGGGATCGCATCATGGTCAACATCGCAATAGCGGACCTGCGGATTGTTTTTGACGATCTCCTTGTTGATCTCAAGGCCGTAAACATTCTCCGGGGAAACAATGCCCTTCAAGAAATCCGGGATGAGCGTGTATTCACAGGCGATGTTAAGGACGGTCCCTTTTCTCCCTGTTAACGCTTGTTGGGACTCCGGAAGCAAGATGCGGTTATAATCGAACTCAAAGATAAACTCTTTTTTCATGGTGTGCTGCTCTTTCGGTAGGCGTAAATTAGGATGTCTTGAAAATCCCGTGATCGGATCAAGGGTTTTTTGATGGTATGTATCTGATAGCCATAGCCCTGCTCTTCGAGTAAGTTCAATATTCCTGAGAAACGGTCATTGTCAGGATCCAAATGGTGGTGGTATTCAATGACCAGCTCTTTAACTAATTTTAATTTATCCTTATTGGCTATTTCATGGAGAACGCTCTCTTCGGCTCCCTCGATATCGATCTTCAAAAAGTCAACCTCTTGTGTGATGTAGTCAGATAAAGGCACAGCCTTTACGACTTCTGAAACGGTCAATTGTTGGCTCCCGTGTTGATTGATGGATGTCCCCAGTTGATTTTCAACATAGTAGAAATTCAACGAACCGGCTTGGTCGCTGACCGCACAGTTGTGAACGGTGACATTGGACAGCTGATTGATTGCGACGGTGTTCTTCAGGTCCGCATAGACCGCTCCACCCGGCTCAAACCCGATGATCGTCGCTTGCGGGTAGAGTTTTTTGAAGAACAAGATGCTCATCCCGTAGTTGCTGCCGCAATCAATGATAAAAGGTGCGGGTTTTTCTGAACGGAAAGCATAATGTTCCTCGACAAAGATCTCATCAAAGACAAAAGTAAAGATCCCGTAATTGTGGAACCTGATCTTGTAGCCCAGGAAAGATTCACTTTTAGGTTTGTATCCTAGGAGCCAGAATAAAAAGAACAATTTGAACTGTATCTTGAGGTACGTCAGGAATACCTGTCCTTTTGGCAATAAGCGGCCATTGATCAAAATAGATAGCGCGGTTTGGGTGACCATCGCCGCGTAATGAAATTTACGTAATACCCAATTAAAGGTTTTTTTGATCATTGCGCACCCTGCTCTTTTAAGCAGTCTTCCTCATCCAAAAACTTTTCGGCAAATATAAAAGTTCCGCCTTGGGATCATAAGAGCGGAAGGCTTTTTCGAGATCGTTCGAGAATTCTTTGTGCATCATATTCCCGCACCAAACAACTTCAAAAGACTGATTGAACATCAAGAAAGCTTGTAAGAGGTATTGCTCGGCCCAGAACATATTATTTTTTTGGATCCATTCTTTGGGGTACTCGTCCGGGAAAAAAATATCATGGACATGGATATAAACCCCTTTTTTTAGCCGGGGCAGGATCTCAAGGAATAAATATGTGACATCGCCCCCGATACGCACGGTATGGCTTGAATCAATAAAAAAGATATCGTTTTCGTTGAGGTCCGTCAATTCTTTCATATCTATTTCTTCAATGCGCTTATCAATGAGCCTTGTTAATCCCGGGAAACCGTTCTTGAGGACAGGATTGGGGTTGCATTCGACGGCGGTAAGGTTTGCCCGCGGCGTACCGTTCTTTTCATTCTCTAAAAGAGCTTTCGCGGTCAAGTAGGTTGAAAAACCGGATCCGATCTCCAAAACCTTGGCGGGCTTTAAGTGGCGGACCATGCT
>JADLGJ010000065.1 GCA_020849375.1 Candidatus Omnitrophota bacterium | reverse complement strand
CCTAATAAAAGCTTGGCTTGCACACCTTTAGATGAGCTGGGATATTTTTGCTGGAATTGCTCAACGTAACGCATCGCGACGTCATAAAATCCATCGTCAAATGCTTTTTGGGCGACGAGGAAGAGCTCATCTTCCTGCTGTTCGGCGTAAGCCACGGGGGTTGATGTGGTCAATAATGCACTACCGCTCAAGAGCGCGGCGAAGGTCAAAATTCGTAAAAAGGATTTTAAACGCATGGGGTATTATAACAAGTTGTTTACGGTTTTAGAATTTTCTTGAGATATTCTGCCGTGTGTGAGGTCTTGCTCTCACAAAGGGCTTCCGGCGTCCCGGCGAAGACGACTTCCCCTCCCTTGTCCCCGCCGTCCGGGCCGAGGTCAATGATGTAATCCGCGTTCTTTATGACTTCCAAATTATGTTCGATAACGATGATCGTGTTCTGCCGGTCAACGAGCCGTTGCAGGACGGTCATGAGTTTATCAACGTCCGCAAAATGCAATCCGGTCGTCGGTTCGTCGAGGATGTCAAGGGTTTTCCCGGTTGCCGGTTTACATAATTCCGACGCGAGTTTGACGCGCTGCGCTTCTCCGCCTGACAAGGTCGTCGCCGGCTGGCCGAGTTTAATGTAACCAAGGCCGACATCGTTCAATGTTTGCATGACCGTGCGGATACGCGGAATATTCTCAAAGGTCTTTAAAGCGTCATCAACGGAAAGATTGAGGATGTCATTAATGTTCTTCTCTTTATACTTCACGTCCAAAGTTTGTTCAGTGAACCGTTTGCCTTTGCAAACTTCACATTCGATATAAACATCCGGCAAGAAATGCATTTCGATCTTTTTGATCCCGTCGCCGTGGCAGGCTTCACAGCGCCCGCCCGGAACGTTAAAACTGAAACGGCCCGGCTTGTATCCGCGCATTTTTGCTTCCGGCATTTGGGCGAAAAGGTCGCGGATAATGCTGAACACGCCGGTGTATGTCGCGGGATTGGAGCGCGGTGTGCGCCCGATCGGGCTTTGGTCAACGACAATGACTTTATCAATGTTTTCGATGCCTTCGATCTTCTTGTGTTGCCCGGGTTTTTCCGTGGAATGATAGATCTTTTGCGCGAGGGCTTTATAGAGTACGTCATTGATCAATGTTGATTTTCCCGAGCCGGATACGCCGGTGATACAAGTGAACGTCCCAAGTGGAAAAGAGACATTGATATTTTTGAGGTTGTGTTCCGTAACCCCAAGGATCTTGAGGAATTTTGTTTTTACCGTTTCGCGGCGATGCTCGGGAAGTTTGATTTTGAATTCTCCCCGTAGGTATTTCCCGGTGAGCGATTTTTGCGATTTCATGAGTCCGGGAATGTCGCCGGCATAAATGACTTCGCCGCCATATTCGCCCGCGCCGGGGCCCATGTCAATGACATAGTCGGCTTTGCGGATCGTATCTTCATCATGTTCTACGACGATCAAGGTGTTACCAATGTCGCGTAAGGAATGAAGGGTGGAAAGTAAACGGTCATTATCTTTTTGATGCAAGCCGATGGACGGCTCGTCAAGAATGTAAATAACGCCGACCAAGCCGGAACCGACCTGTGTTGCCAAGCGGATGCGTTCCGCTTCCCCACCGGACAAAGTGGCGCTTTTACGGTCCAGGGTCAAGTACTCTAAGCCGACGTCAATACAAAAATCCAAGCGGCGCTGAATTTCTTTAAGGATCTGTTCGCTGATCTTTTTTTGTTCGGTGTTTAGTTTGAGCGAATTAAAGAATTGTTTCCCATCCTTGATCGAAAATTCTGTGACCTGCGCGATATTTTTATTGTTGATCTTGATCGCGAGTGATTCTTTTTTGAGGCGTTTCCCTTCGCAAGCCGGACACGGCGACTCCGACATATATTGGTTAATTTCGCCTTGAAGCCATTCGCTGTCGGTCTCCTTGAACAGCCGCTGCATATAATTTAAAATGCCTTCGAACGGTTTGCCCCACACTTCGTCGTCTGAGCCGTTAAAGATAATTGTCTTGAATCTTGCAGGAAGATCTTTAAAAGGGGTCTCTTGCTTTTGGCCGTACTCACGGCCGATCTCTTTCATGACCGCACGATAGTACATTAAATAATTCTTGTTTCCGCGTTTCCACGGCGCGATGGCTTGCACCCATGGCTTGTTCATGTCGGGGATAAGGAGGTTCGGGTCGATCTCCATCTTGGTGCCGAGGCCGTTACATTCCGGACAAGCGCCGTATGGAGAATTGAACGAAAAAATACGCGGTTCGATCTCCAAAAGGTTGGTCCCGCAATCCACGCAGGCGTAACGTTCGCTAAATGTTTTTTCCGGCTGTTGGCCGTTGAAATCAATGATGACGATCCCCTCGCCGATCTTGAGAGCGGTTTCTAGTGAATCAGTTAAGCGTTTTTTAATACTGTCCTTGATAACAAGGCGGTCAACAACGATCTCGATATGGTGGACTTTGAATTTATCAAATTTGACTTTGTCGGTAGCTTCGTGGATCTCGCCGTCGGCGCGGTAGCGGACGAAACCGGCCTTGGAAACTTGTTTGCCGATGTCGCGGTATTCGCCTTTGCGGCCGCGGATGAGCGGGGCCAGAACATTGATCTTGGTGCCCTCCGGTGCAGCTAAAATTTGTTTGGTGATCTCTTCAATTGTTTGGCGTTCGATCGGCTTTCCGCAGTTGTAACAAAATGGCGTCCCGACACGGGCGAACAAAAGGCGTAAGTAATCATAAATTTCGGTTTGGGTCGCAACGGTGGAACGCGGATTGCGGCTCGTGGTCTTTTGTTCGATGGAAATGGTCGGCGAAAGGCCTTCAATATATTCGACGTCAGGCTTTTGTAATTGTTCCAAAAATTGGCGCGCGTAAGCGGATAAACTTTCGACGTAACGGCGCTGTCCTTCGGCATAGATCGTGTCAAAAGCCAGCGACGATTTACCTGAGCCGCTTAAGCCGGTCACGACGGTAAATTGGTTACGCGGGATCTGAACATCAATGTTCTTGAGGTTGTGTTCCCGGGCCTTATGGATGGTGATAAAGTCGCTGTTCATAGCCCTCAACTTTACGCTAATTTAATATTTACGTCAAGGCTAAAGAGCCGCATTTAGGCAATAAAATAGCCCTGTAGTGCATTTGACATGCCATACAGGGCTATTTTAGATTTATGATTACTATTTGCGCTTTTTAGCGACTTTTTTTGCTTTTGCCTTCTTCTTCTTTGCTCCACCGCGGACCATAGCGGCAGCTGCGATGTCTCCGTCTTTGTCGATGAAATAAAGGTAACCCTTTTCCTTCTTGATGCCAGCTTTGGCAACTTTCTTGGGCTTACCACCTTTTTTGTCACCACGTGCCATTAAGGCAGCGGAAACGTCACCGTTCTTGTCGACGAAATAAAGGTAACCCTTTTCTTTCTTGACACCAACTTTAGCGACTTTTTTAGCCATGTTATTCACCCCCCTTCCTGATGTATTTTTTACTACAAAGGACTGAATCGTCCTTAAGTTCCGATACGGTAACCTGTACAAAAATCTTTTAATGTTTTGATCGCCGACAATACGGCCAGCCAGCTTGTCTTGGGATTATCCGGGCACGTGACATTTTCCGTGCGTGTTGTAATGCGGCCGCAGTCGCCGACAACCTCGATCTCGTGTGAATTAATTTTATATTCCGGCGACGTGAGGATACGCACGCGGATCTTTTCCGGCATGCCGCAGGCAAAACCTAAGGTTGCCGCGACGTTAATGTTTTGCGGGAAATATTTGACCGCTTCTTTGACCGGCCCGTCAAAAAGGACAGTTTCTCCCTTTAATGTTCCGAGATAAACTTTTTTCTTTTCTAAATATTCGTTTTGGGTAAATCCGCTGATGGGTTTGCGGGTGGTGAGGACGATCTTTTTGATGGCCTCCATGCTGGCGGCTTTCAAGGCATCGATCCCGGCGATGGCGCCCGAGGGGACGAGCAAGTGGCAGTGATGCTTGGCCGCGGCACGGAAAATTTTGTCCTGGGCGACGATCAGTCTTCCGACGCTCATCGTAAGAACATGCCGTCCGGCACTCAGGGCTTGATAAACAAATTGATCGGTCTGTGGAGAACTTACGGCTTCAACCATAATGTCACAACTTTGAATCAATTCCTTGAGCGAACGTTTTTTAAGATCGTTTTTCTTTAAAGCTTTGGCCAACTTGGTCATTTTGTCAGGAGCAATATCATAAAATCCGGCGAGTTGGCAGTAATCTTTTAACTCTTGCGTGACACTTTTTGCGATACGTGACCCGATCGCCCCACAACCGAGAATTCCAACACGTAATTTTTTAACTGCCGGGGCCATTGCTTAGTTCACTTTACACTTAAACTGATGTTATCGATCAGGCGGGTCTTTCCCCACCGTGCTGCCAGGGTGATCAAAACATTCCCCTTGATCTCGGTCAACGGTTCTAAAGTATCTCCATTGACACATGCCACATAATCAACTTCGCCTTTGCTGAGCGTCCGGATGTTCTGTTCGATCACGAACCGGATCTTCATCGCGTCACGCAGGCCGCGTTTGATCTCATTTTGCGCTAAAAGTAAAGAGCTATAAAGAACGGTCGCGTCCTTGCGTTCGAACGGCGACAAATATTGGTTGCGGGAACTCATCGCTAATCCGTCGGGTTCGCGTACGGTCGGGCAAACCGTGACTTTGACCGCGATGTTCAGGTCTTCAACAAGGCGTTTTAAAACAACACATTGTTGAGCGTCCTTGGCTCCCAGATACATCACATCGGGGCCGACAATGTTGAGAAGTTTTGCGACCACCGTCGCGACCCCTTTAAAGTGCCCGGGGCGTGAACGGCCTTCTAAACTTTGCCCTAATTCCGCAACTTCGACAAATGTCAAATATCCCGCCGGGTACATCATCTTTTCCGACGGATAAAAAATTATATCAACATTTTCTTTCTTTGCCAACAAAACATCTTTTTTTTTGTCCCGAGGGTATTTTGAAAGATCTTCATTGGGCCCGAATTGTGTGGGGTTCACAAAAATGCTCAAAACGCTCACATCGTTCTCTTTGCGGCAGCGGCGCAGTAAGGCCGCATGCCCTTGGTGAAGTGCTCCCATCGTCGGGACAAAGCCGATAGATCTGTTTTTTTTGCGGCTAAGGGCTAAGGCTTTTTGCAGTTGGGGTATGGTCGTTGCGATTCTCATAATGGT
>JADLGJ010000064.1 GCA_020849375.1 Candidatus Omnitrophota bacterium | reverse complement strand
GCGAACGCGAGACTGATCATAAACCCGACCCGCCGGTCGAGATTCGGCGCGAGCAAATAGAGACAGCTCACGGTGACGATCATCCGCATGATGTCCCATTTTCTAAAATCTTCGTTCTTTGCCGACGCGTCTTTAATCATTGATCTCATCCGCTCTTTGTTTACTTTTTCCTAAAAGAATCACCTTCATCCGGGGATCCACCGGCCTTTGCCCGACCCAGATCGAGAAGAATGCCCGCCCGAAATCTTCACCGGGCACCGTCCCTTTGACAGCACCATTGAATTCAACCGTCGTCCCCTTCCCGGGAAGATAGGTCACGCGGATCCGGTCCATTTTCTGGACATTCGGATAATAAGAATTGATCTGTTCGATCCGTTTTTCTAATTTCTTAAATTCATCAGGCGACACATTAAGACGTATCCCTTTTGTAGTCGCGTGTTGGAGTTCCGATCCGGGGATATTCTGCAGATAAATAACTTCTAGACTTTTAGGGATATTGCCCAGGACTTCTTTGGCTTCCGCCCCCTCGGGCAAATAAAGCCCGACGGCAACGACGCGGATCGACAGGAACCGCTTCAAACCGGCGCCGCGCAGGGGTAATTCACCGTCCACGGGGGCGTGGCGGTAAGAATCTTTAAACTCCAAGCCTCCGACCTGAAAGGCATCAGACCGAGCCGTTATACTTAAAAACAAGATCAGGGTAAAAAGAACTATCCGCATGGGTTTTATCCTAAAACGAGCAACGAAGCCATCAAGACGATCCCGAGAACGATACACAAGAACTGTCCTAAAGCGGCACGGACACTCACTTCATGCCCATGATGCAGTTCCGGAATAAGGTCAGATCCCGCGATATACAAAAATCCGCCGGCGGTGATCGGTAAAAGATAAACAGAAAAATCGGCTGCCTGACTCCCGATCAAAAGGACAATCAACGCCCCAACGAACGCAGCCAAAGCTGATAAGAAATTAAGCAACAGCGCGCGTTTTACAGGG
Organism: Candidatus Omnitrophota bacterium; assembly: GCA_020849375.1. Lineage (GTDB taxonomy): Bacteria > Omnitrophota > Gorgyraeia > Zapsychrales > JANLHA01 > JADLGJ01. The sequence goes on along the minus strand of JADLGJ010000064.1, from coordinate 5,968 downwards.
ACACCGCTATGGACGAGGATGCCGAATTGGCCGATCTCCTGCGGGATCTCGTGCAAGATCACGGCGATCGTCGTCGTGATCCCGATAGGAACGCTCACCATGAAGCTCGCCGCGATCAACATTCCGTCGATCAAGTTATGAAAACTGTCGCCGACAATATTGAGTGTCGCGACCGGGTGAGTGTGTTCCTTAGACGCAGGAATATGACAATGCTGCCAGCGCAGGAATTTTTCAAGGATAAAAAAGACAAGAATTCCGCCGAGGATCAAGAATGATGCTGTGGGCGTATGGGGGATCTCTTTAAAAGACTCCGGGATCAAATGGATCAGGGCATCGCCGAAAAGGCCCCCGACCGCAAAACTGACCAGATACAACAACATCTTCTTCAAAAGATTGTTGCTAAAAGACAACGTAAAAACACCGACCAGCGAAATCAAGCTGACGATCGAAATACTGACAAAAATATAACCCCACGTGGTCATGTTGTCCTTTCTAGATTATATGAGAGATATATTAAGGGTTCCCGGGCTCAGACAACGGCTTCGCCGTAACTCGCTGGAAACCCTTAATATATCTCTCATAACTTTTATCTAATTTACCCTAAGAAAAAACAAAAAGCGAGAAGTAAAACAACTACCTCTCGCCGATAAAAGCATCCCGATTGACCCTGTTTACGCCATATTGGCCTTCATTTCTTGATCTCCATTTGATTACCCGTCCATCCACCGCCGATCGCTTTGATCAATTGCACGGCGGAGATCATCGTTTCACTTTGGATCGCGATCGCATCACGCTCTGATTCCAAGCGCGAACGCTCGGCGTCGATGACTTCGAGAAAACTCACCAATCCTTCTTTGTAACGCTGGATAGAAAGTTCCGCAGCTTTCTGGGCAGAACTGCGCAATTCACTTTGAGCAGAGAATTCTTCTTTCCGCAGGCGAATATCGGCCAAAGCATTTTCCACCTCACCAAAAGCCACTAAAACGCGTTTTTTATATTCTGCTGCGGCTTTCATATATTCCGCTTGTTGCGCCCGTAACTTTGCGTTCAACCGGCCGCCATTAAAAATAGGCAAATTGATCGACGGGCCGGCGGACCAGACCCGGCTTTCCCAATCCAAAAGGTCACCCGCTTCGATGCTAGCATATCCGGCACTGCCGGTCAGGGTCACAGCCGGAAAAAATGCGGCCTTGGCAACACCGACACGTTCGCTTGCAGCGGATAACAAACGCTCGGCTTCAACAATATCCGGGCGGTCCATCAAAATGCTCGACGGCAACTTAACCGGGATCTCCGGCCTGAGGTCCTTTAATGTCAAAGCCGGCAATTCAAATTCATTGGCATTCTGCCCGCAAAGCACGGCAAGAACATTCACCAGATTCTCACGGCGACGGCGGGCATCAACAAGGTCCGCCTGCGCTTGCGAAAGCTGGGTTTGCGCCTGAAAATATGTTAACTCGCTATTCATCCCTTCCTGGAAACGGATCTTGAGCATCTCAACGGCACGCTGGCGCAATTCAACTGCTTTTTGTAAAGCTTCGATCTCGGCATCGGCTGCCGCGATCTGAAAATATGAACGCGCAACATCCGCAGTCAACGTTAAATATACCGTGCCATAAGCCGCGTTCTGTGCCTGTACTTCCGCGCGCCCAGCGGCGAACGACCTGCGAACCTTACCCCAAATATCGATCTCATAGCTCAGGTCAAGCGGAAGCTTATACGAATCCGAAGTCCTCGACGGGAAATTGCTGTTCGCCGCAGTCCGCGAACGTTCAAATGAAGGATTAAGTTCTACTTCCGGCAAAAGAGCAGAACCCTCCACCCGTGCCAAAGCCCGTGCTTTATCAACATTGGCTATCGCGATCGCCAAGTCCTGATTATTCTTTAATGCCTTTTCCTGTAGTTCATTAAGCGCACTATCATTGAACAGCATCCACCACAGCGACGGCAATCGCACTTCCGTGGCCACATTTCCCGACGGAGATGGGTTCTTCCAGCCTTGTTTTGTCTGGATCTTGGGCTTCACATATTTGGGACCGATACTGCAGCCGCTGGCCGACACCGCAAGAAACCCAACGAGCAGGATACCGACGACCTTCTTGGGAAGGTCAAGGTCTTTTCTTTCGCGCTTTACTAAATTACTAAAGAACACATACACGACCGGAATAACGAACAAGGTTAAAAAGGTACTCGTCGCCATACCGAAAACTGCGGCGACACCTAAAGGCCGGCGCGCTTCCCCGCTAGAACCGAAACCGATCGCGATCGGCAAGATCCCCACGATAGTCGCGACCGCCGTCATCAAGATCGGACGCAAACGGATAAGACCGGCGGCCACCATCGCCTCGCGGGCAGATTTTCCTTGCGCCACCTGCTGATTCGCAAAATCGACAAGAATGATGCCGTTTTTAGTAACAAGACCGAAAAGCAAAATAATACCGATCTGGCTGTACAGATTAATGTTCATCCCCGGGATCACGCCGAAAATTCCCGTCGTGCTGATAAAATTAATGATCCACAACCCGCCAAGAGCTCCGAAAGCCGCCAACGGTAAGGTGAACATAACGGTCAAAGGATGCACCAGGCTTTCAAACTGCGCGGCCAATACCATGTAAATGATCAGGATCGCTAAAAGCATAACAAAATAAATGCCTTTGCTCGATTCCGTAAGATCACGAGCATCTCCGCTCCATTCATATTTGAATCCATCAGGGATCCCTTTTTTAACGATACCTATCGTTTTATCCATCGCCGTCCCTAAAGGCATTCCCATCGGTGTTCCTTCGATCGTAGCGCTGCGCCAACGGTTATAATGGTTGATCGAACTGGGGCCCGCGCCCGTTTCAAAATCAATGACATTGCTCAACTGGATCAACTCGCCGCGGATATTGCGGACATAGATCTTATCGAGATCCGACGGGGTCAAACGGGATTCCCGGTCAAGCTGGACAATAACATCATATTCTTTCCCCTTAATATTCACTTTCGAGAGGTCAAGCCCTCCGAAAAGGATTTGCATAGTGCGGGAAATATCTTCGACATTAACGCCGACGGCCGCTGCGCGGTCGCGGTTGACATTAACCCGTAGTTCCGGTTTATTCATTTCAAAGGTCGTGCGGACATTCATCAGAAAACCTGCGCCGCGCAGTTCATTGGTCAATTGTTCGGCGTAAGCATTAAGCGTTGTTAAATCCTGGCCCTGCACAACAAGTTGGAAAGGCTGGGCAAACCCGCGGCCGATCGCTTTTGGAACGATCGGGATGACAAACGCACCTTCAACTTCCCCGAAGAAACGTGCGCCCAAACCGGTCGGCCCGCCGATAATATCGCGCAAATGGCGCTTACGATGTTCCTTCAGACGAATAAACGCGAGGCCCTGCGACGTCTGTCCCGGGCTGCCGCGAGCTAAAGCCACGGCCGAAAAATATCCTTCGACTTCAGGAACTTCTTTAATAATACCTTCCATTTTGCGGATCATGCGGTCGGTGTATTCGCTCGTCGAACCTTCGGGAGCGATAGCAAAACACAATAACCGGCCCTTATCCTCGTCGGGTAAGAACTCTTGCTCCAGGCGGGTAAACAAAAAACCGGTCAACGCAACCGAAAGGACAACAACGGATAAAACACGTTTCGGATGCGCCAAAGCCCACTCCAAAGATCTTCCATATCGCTTCGTCAAATTTTCTAAATAACGTTCAAACGCCCCGAGGATGCTTCCCTTTTTTGCGTGGGCGACCGGTTTTAAGATACGTGAAGATAACATCGGGCTTAAAGTCAACGCAACGAAAGCGGAAACGACAACGGACATACAGAGCGCCACGGCAAACTCAACGAATAAGCGGCCAGTCACACTTGTTTGGAAAGCCATCGGCAAAAAGACCGCGATCAAAGCGACCGTCGTCGCGATAACAACAAACCCGATTTCATGCATCCCTTTGAGGGCCGCATGCACCGGCGTCATCCCCTCTTCAATATGCCGGTAAATATTTTCCAAAACAATAATGGAATCATCCACGACAAGCCCGATAGCAAGAACGAAAGCCAACATACTGACGATATTGATCGAATAACCCATTAAATACAAAATACCGAAAGTGGAGACGATCGAAACCGGGATCGTCAAAGTCGGGATCAGGGTCGAACGGCCGTCATGCAAGAAAATATAAATAGAAAGAACAACAAGGCCAAAAGCGAGGAACAATGTTTCCCAAACTTCCTTGATCGCGTGGTCAACATAGATCGATTCATCATACGGGAAGGCCGTTTCAATGCCTTTCGGTAATGTCGGGACGATCTTCGCGACTTCTTCTTTGACGCGCCGCGTGACATCAATGGTGTTGGCTTTGGATTGGCGCACGATCCCAAGCCCGAGCGCGGGTTTAGAATTAAAACGTGCGACCGCTTTTTCGTCTTCCACGCCGACAACAGCGCCGCCGATATCAGATAAACGGACAAAGGTCGCACCATCCTGCTTGATCACGAGCTTGTTATATTCTTCCGGAGTTTTCATCTCCCCTAAAGTTTCTATTGTCAAAACACGGCTGCGGTTCTCGACCTGGCCGCTGGGAAGTTCAATATTCTGCGTCTTTAACGCCGTCTCGACATCAAGGACCGTGATCCCGCGCGCAGCCATTTTTTGCGCGTCAAGCCAAATGCGTATCGCAAAACGTTTCGCCCCACCGAGAATGACGGAACTGACACCGTTGATCGTTTGCAAACGGTCTTTAAATGTACTTTCTGCAATTGTGGTTAACTCAAGGTGGAATAACGGTCGCTAAACAAAGCGATCCACAATACGGGTTGGGCATTGGAATCTTGTTTCGCGATGATCGGTTCTTCAATATCTTCGGGTAAATTGCCGCGGACACGGGCGACACGGTCACGGACATCCTGAGCGGCAACGTCGATACTGCGCGAAAGGTCGAACTCCACGGTAATATTGCTGACCTGCTGGCGGGATTCACTGCTTAAGATCTTGATCCCTTCAACGGAAATGATCGATTCTTCGAGGATCTCGGTGACTTGCGTTTCCATAACACCAGCGCTGGCGCCGGGATAAACGGTGGTAATATTAACGACGGGCGGATCAATGTCCGGCAATTCGCGGACAGGCAAACGATTGAGCCCGATCACGCCGAACAAAATGAGCCCCAGGCTCATCATCGTAGCAAGGACAGGACGTTTAATACTGATCTCAGAAAGCTTCATAATTATTTATGGCCTTGTTTTTTCGATTCTGCGTCACTACCGGGCTGCGGCGTTTGCTTAATGCTGACCAATGATCCCGGACCGATCTTTTGAAAACCCTCGACAATAACATTTTCTCCTGCGGCCACGCCTTCGATGATCTCAACTTTACCGACCATGCGGATACCGACCTTGACCGGCTTCATTTGCGCCTTGTTTTCCGCGTCGACGATAAAAACAAAAACCTCTTCACTACGCGGGATCAACGCCATCTCAGAAATGACCAAAGCTTTTTCGCGGATACTGACGATCAAATTCAAATTCGCGAACATGCCGCGCTTGAGCTTTCCATCGGGATTAGGCAGCTTGGCTTTAACCAAGGCGGTGCGGGTCAACTCATCGACTTGCGGATCAATAAAATAAACTTCGCCGGTAAAACTTTCTTCCGGATAAGCCGCGACCCGGACTTCAATGCCTTGCCCATCTTTAAGCTGTCCGAGAAATCTTTCCGGAACGCGGAATTCCGCTTTCATCGGATTTTGTTGAATAAGATATGTGAGCGTCGTCCCTTGACTGACAAATTGTCCAAGACTGACCTTGCGTTCTCCCATGACCCCGTCAAAGGTTGCGCTGATCACGGCTTCCTTTAATTGCGCGTTGATCAATTCGATCTCAGCCTTGCGGGATGCGAGATCACTTTGCGCCTGATCATATTCCTGCTGAGAAATGGCATTGGCCTTTATAAGAGTAGACAGCCGGTCGAAAGTGGTTTGCGCTAATC
>JADLGJ010000063.1 GCA_020849375.1 Candidatus Omnitrophota bacterium | reverse complement strand
GCACGGAAGACATCGGCGTCTCAACGGAAAGATATTATGCAAGAACAGATCATCCACTCCTTAAGAAAAAGTTCGGATTACATTTCCGGTGAAGAGATCAGCCGTGACCTGAACATCAGCCGCGCCGGAATCTGGAAATATATCGAAGATTTCCGCCGCCAGGGTTATGAGATCGAAGCGATCTCCCGCCGCGGGTACCGCATTATTTCATCTCCGGATAAACTTCTGCCGTGGGAGATCAAATTTAAATTAGGCACGAAAGAGATCGGGCAGGAGATCGTTTATAAAGAAACGATCTCTTCGACGATGGATGAAGCGGTGCGTTTAGGTATCGCCGGTGCCGCCGCCGGTACGGTCGTTTGCGCGGAAACGCAAACGAAAGGCCGTGGCCGCTTGGGGCGCGAATGGATTTCTCCACCGGGCAAAGGGATTTATGCGTCATTGATCTTACGGCCGCAAGTTCCCTTAAGCGAAGTCGCGCAATTAACCCTGGTTTCGGCTGTTGCTGTTTGCGAAGCGTTGCGGAACACGGCTGAAATAGACGCGCTCATCAAATGGCCGAACGATATTCTGATCAACGGCAAGAAAGCCGCCGGGATCTTGACCGAACTTAATGCGGAAATGGACCGGGTCCGTTTTGTTGTGGTCGGATTTGGTATCAACGTGAACACTTTAGCTGCTCAATTACCGCCTGAAGGCACGTCACTTAAGATCGAAGCAAAAAAAGACCTGTCCCGGGTTTTGGTTTTGCAGGACGTGTTGCGTTCGTTTGAAGAATGGATGAATATCTTTGAGGGAGAAGGGTTTTCGCCTGTCCGTAGCCGCTGGAAAGAATTGTCGGCGACGCTGGGTAAAAAGGTCAAGTTCGTGGAGCCGCGTGGAGAAGTTGTCGGGACCGCTTTTGACCTCGCACCCGATGGGAGTTTGTTGTTGAAAAAAGATAACGGCGAAATTGTTAAAAGGAATTCGGGAGACGCTTTGCATTTAGCGGTGAAATGATGCTTGAAACAAATCTAAAAGAAACTTTGGCGGAACTCTCCGAACGCGGTTTGAAGCGGAAAATGCGCACGATCGAAGGCAGCCAAAGCCGCGAGATCACTCTCGATGGCCGCAAAGTGTTAAATTTTTGCTCCAATAATTATTTAGGGTTGGCCGACGATCCGCGTTTGGGTGCAGCTGCAGCTGCGAGTATCACTGCTGAAGGTTTCGGTTCCGGCGCATCGCGCCTGGTCTGCGGAAATCTATCGAGCCACAGCCGCCTGGAAGAAAAAATCGCGGAATTTAAAGGCACCGAACGCGCTTTGCTCTTCAGCACCGGGTACATGGCTAATCTGGGCATCATTTCTTCGCTGTATAACCGTGGGGACATGATCTTTTCCGACAAGTTGAACCATGCTTCTATCCTCGACGGTATTTTGTTGAGTGGTGCGGAATACAAGCGTTACGCCCACGTTGATATGGAATCGTTAGAAGCGATGTTAAAAGCGGCGCCACCATTAGTGAAAAAATTGATCATCACTGACAGCGTTTTTAGTATGGATGGCGATATTGCGCCATTACCCGCGATCGTCGCGTTAGCAAAAAAATATAATGCCAGCGTCATGGTTGACGAAGCGCATGGGCTTGGCGTTTTAGGGAAGAATGGAAAAGGAGCGGTTGAACATTTCGGCCTCGAAGGCCAGGTCGATATTCAAATGGGCACGTTCTCCAAAGCCGCCGGCAGCTTCGGCGCGTATTGCTGTGGGTCAAATCAGTTGATTGATCTTTTGATCAATAAAGCGCGCAGTTTTATTTATACAACGGGTTTGCCGCCGAGTGTTGCGGCCGCGTCGATCCAAGGTTTAGAAATTATCGCTCAGGAACCGCAGCGCCGTACGAAATTATGGAAGAACACGGAATTCCTATTGAAGGCTTTGAAAGACATGGGCTTTGACACATTAAATACTCAAACTTCGATCATTCCGATCTTAGTTAAAGATGCTCCATTGAGCGTTCGTTTTTCTGAAAGACTTTTGGAGGATGGGATCTTTGTTTCTGCGATCCGTCCGCCGACAGTGCCGGCCAATACCGCCCGTTTGCGTGTGACCGTGATGGCGACGCATACAGAACAAGATTTAAACAAACTTTTATCTTCTATGAAGAAAATCGGGAAAGAGTTATGCCTCATTTAAGAACGCCGAGCGGTTTGAATTGGCATTATGAAGTTGAAGGTCATGGCCCGGCTTTATTATTTTTACATGGCTTCGGGGTTAACAGTCGCATTTGGAAACAGCAGTTCAAATATTTCAGCGATCGACATCAGGTGATCGCCCTCGACCTTCCCGGGCACGGCCGTTCGGATTGGCAAAATATTTCATTGCAAGCGATCGCGTCCGACGTTGCTTTTATTTTACGTGAACTGGGATGCAGTGAAGTCGGGATTATTGCGAGTTCTTTTGGGGGCTTAGTCGCGCTTAAACTGTTAGAAATTGAACCATCCTTGATCAAATTCTTTGTTTTTGCCGGATCACAGCCGAAGTTTTGCCGTTCCGACGATTATCCGTTCGGATTGGACCGTGAAAGAATTCATAAACTTGCCGGGCAACTTGAAGGCGACTATCCCGTCATGGTGCAGATCTTTTTTCGTTCGTTGTTCACGCGCCATGAGCGTGAAACACGGCGGTTCAAATGGATACAGACATTTAGAAAGACAGACTATGTCCCGCAGAAAGAAGCGCTCATGAATCTTTTGGGGATTTTAGAACATGCAGACTTACGTGAAACGTTCGCGGGATTGACCTTACCGGTTTTATTTGCGAATGGTACGGAAGATTATATTTGTCAGCGCGAATTTTATGAAGAATTAGAAGGTAGCCTCCTCCCGGGGGAGCCTAATCGGCCGGCAGCGCAATTCGTGTGGTTCGAAAAGTGCGGACACTTTCCGTTCTTGAGCCAACCGCATGAATTCAATGCCGCTGTAGAAAAATTTATTAACGGCTCGGGTCCTGTCGCTGCGGGACTCTACCCGTCTCGCCAGCTAAAGTCTGGCTCGTCGGGCAGAGGACTCCCCTCCGCGCCACCCGAGCGAGTTAAGATGCTATGATCCTAAAACAGTTGAATCAGCATATCCGCCGGGCGTTCTCAAATTCTGCGATCCATTACGAAGTCCTCGCGGGAATGCAGTATGAGATCGGCCGCGAGCTCATTAAAACTTTAGATTGGAACGAGAATTGTGAACAAATTCTTGATATTGGAATGGGTACGGGTAAACTCACCAATCGTATGAGCCATTTATGCCCGGGCAGCAAGATCGTCGGGATGGATTTTGCTGACGGAATGGTGCAGGAAGCGAAAAAGAAATACGAAACTTTTACCGTAGTACAAGGAAACGCCGAAGCGTTGCCATTTCTTGACCACAGTTTTGACGCGGTCGCTTCAAATTTGGCGTATCAATGGATCAAGGATCTGCCGGGTGCTTTTACGGAAGCGCGCCGCGTTTTAAAAGGGAACGGAAAATTTTGTGCGACTCTTTTCGGCCAGCAGACCTTGTCAGAACTTTTTACGACATTAGAAACCTGCTCAGGAAAAGATAAAAAAGAACTTCCGTTGGAACGTTTGCCCGATGAGAATGATGTCCGTGCGGCATTGGCAAAAGCCGGTTTTAAGGATTTTGAAGTCCGCTCGGAGATCACCAAAACGCATTTTGACGACCTGACCAGCTTACTGCAATGGTTAAAGCTCATCGGCGCAAATCAATTGAACCGCAAGTATTTCATCGGCCCGCGCCGATTGGCCAGCGCGGCACAACACTATGAGAAAAATCATAGCGGCCGGTGGGGGATCGTGGCCTCATTTGAAGTGATTTGGATACAGGCAAAACTATAAGTAATGATGAGATGGCATACTAAGGGATTTTCGGCGAGTTTGATTTTTGTTTTCCTTCCGCTTTCTGCAAGAAAACAAAAATCACTGTTTGAGCCCGGAAATCCCTTAGGGTGACGGCTCAGGAAAAGGATTTGATTATGAAAAAAGAAAAAGAAGACTTTGTTAACCCTCTCGATTTTTTTGACGATCTCGATGAGGACATGAATGAAAAAGTAGCCATTGAAGAAGAAAAACCGCAAGAGGCGGCTGCTTCTCGTGAAAGAGGCCAGCGAACGCCGGCGAACCCGCCAGGGCGCCAGCCAGGAAGCAAACCAATAGGCAGGCAGAAAAAAGGCCACGCGGTCTTTATTACCGGCACGGACACGGGCGTCGGTAAAACAACGGTCATTAAAGTCATCGCGACCCTTTTGAAAGAAAAAGGTTTGGATGTCGGTGTGATGAAACCCGTGCAATGCGGCGGGGAAGACGCAAAATCCTTAAAAGAATTCTTACAGATCACTGACCATCTCTCGGACATTAATCCGTACTTGGCGAAAGACCCTCATTCGCCGCATGTGGCGTTCAAGAGAGAGAAGATCCAGGTCCACCGCGAAAAGATCCTTTCGATCTTTGAAAAAATGCGCCGCCGCCATGATGTTTTACTCGTCGAGGGAGCTGGCGGCCTGCAAGTCCCGATCCGTGAAGATTATTTGGTCGCCGACCTTGTGAAAGATATGGGGATAGACATGGTCATCGTGAGCCGTTTGGGTTTAGGCACGATCAATCACACGTTGTTAACGATCGACAAAGCCCGCGACATGGGCGTTCATGTGAGCGGTGTTATTTTCAGCGCGTCGGAGAAGAAGGTTCCCGGTGTTCCGGAAAAGACTAATCCCGCAACGATCAAATTCATTAGCAAAACTTCAGGATTAGGGATCATTCCTTTTTTGGATGAATTGACCGCAGAAGCGATGTTGAAGGTGTGCAAAAATAAAATTGACCTCAAACCGTTCTTGCCTGGCAATAAACCGTCGGCCACTGGCCAGCTTGTTGCTGATGACAAGAATTACGTTTGGCATCCTTTTACGCAAATGAAGGATTGGCTCGAGAGCGATCCTCTCGTCATTGAGCGCGGCGAAGGCAGTTATTTGATGGATACCGAAGGGAAGAAATATTTGGACGGGGTGTCGAGCTTATGGGTCAATATTCATGGCCACAATCATCCGCATATTAACGCGGCGGTCAAGGCGCAGTTAGCCCGCTTGGAACATTCGACATTCTTGGGGCTCTCGAATATCCCGGCGATCGAATTAGCGAAGAAGTTGGTCGCGGTCGCACCGAAAGGTTTGGAAAAAGTTTTCTATTCCGATAACGGCTCGACGGCCGTAGAAGTGGCCGTTAAGATGGCGTATCAATATTGGCAAAATGCAGGAAAAACAGAGAAAATAAAAATGGTTCATCTCTCTAATTCCTATCATGGGGATACGCTGGGCACGGTAAGTATTGGCGGCATTGATCTTTTTTCTCAGGTCTACAAGAATTTAACTTTCCCGACGATCAAGATAGATTCTCCGGACGGATTCCGTACGACGGACTTTGAAAAGACCGTCACGGACCTTGAATACGTGTTGTCGAGCTCAGCTCATGAGATCGCTGCATTAGTGGTCGAACCCGTTGTGCAAGGCGCGGCTGGGATGATCGTCTGGCCTGATGGGATCTTGAAGCGGATGAAAGACCTTTGCGAAAAGTATGAGGTCTTTTTGATCGCGGATGAAGTCGCGACCGGTTTTGGGCGTACCGGCAAGATGTTCGCCTGCGAACATGATGGTGTCACTCCGGATTTCCTGTGTTTGGCCAAAGGGCTGACGGGCGGATATTTGCCGCTCGCAGCGACGTTGACCACGAAAAAAGTCTTCGACGGTTTCCTTTTTGATTACAAAGACCAGAAGTCATTTTTTCACGGCCATACCTATACCGCAAACCCGCTGGCGTGTGCGGCGGCCGTGGCGAACCTCGAACTTTTTCATAAAGAGCACACTTTAGGGAAGCTTCAGCCCAAGATAAATTTTTTGGGCGAAAGATTAAAAATGTTTTATAATCTTACCCGCGTCGGGCAGGTACGGCAAAAAGGTTTCATGGCCGGGATCGAGCTGGTCAAGGATAAGACAACCAATGAACCTTACGCCTGGGACGAGAAGATCGGCGTGCGGATTTGCAACGAAGCGCGCAAACGCAATGTTATTCTGCGGCCGTTGGGCAATGTGATTGTTTTAATGCCGCCTTTGTCTATTTCAAAACGCGAATTGGATTATTTATTGCAGGTCACCCAGTGGGCGATCCGCCAGGTTACCCAAAAGGTTTCGCCCTAAAGGGCTCAATGAAAAACATGATCGAACTACAGAAAAATCGTAAGAAAGTCTTCGTCGCGATGAGCGGCGGAGTGGACTCTTCCGTCGTTGCCGGCATGATGAAAGACGCCGGCAATGAGGTCGTTGGGGTTACCATGTGTTTTAGCATCTCGCACCCCGACAGCAAGAAACCGTCCTGTTGCGGTGTTGACGGGATCCAGGATGCCAAGCGGGCCGCACAGATCCTTGACATCCCGCATTATGTGCTCGACTTTGCTGCGGACATCAACGATTTTATTATCGAAGACTTCACCAACGAATATTTGAACGGTCGTACCCCGAATCCGTGTGTGCGCTGTAATCAGCATTTGAAATTCGGGTCGTTGTACAAAAAGGTCATGGCGCTCGGTGCGGATTATTTAGCGACGGGACATTATGGAAAGATTGACTATGCGGACGGCCATTACCGTTTGCGGAAAGCCGCGGATGATCGTAAAGACCAAAGTTACTTTCTCTATAGTATGTCAAAAGACACCTTGTCTAAAGTTTTATTCCCTCTCGGTGATCTGACCAAGGCACAAGTGCGCGATCTGGCCCGTAAATATAATCTTAATACTGCCGATAAAGCGGAAAGCCAGGATATTTGCTTTGTCCCTGATGCCGGATACAAAGAGTTTATTCGTCAACGTGTAGGTGATGCCGTTTTTGTACCGGGGCCGTTCAAGAACCGCGCCGGAGAAGTTGTCGGCGAGCACAAAGGGATCTTGAATTACACCATCGGCCAACGCGATAAGCTGGGAATTGCTTTAGGCCGTCCGATGTATGTTTATAAAATTGAAAAAGAAACGAATACCGTTTACGTTGGTGACGTTGCGGAATTATATTCCGCAGGATTGATGGCAAAAGAATTCAATCCGGTCAGTATGGAAATTCCCACAGAGCCGATCGAAGTTGAAGCGCGTATTCGTTATAATTCATTTGTTGTGAAAGCAAAATTGGTTCATGTCGGCGACGACCGTGTGCGGGTTGATTTTGTCGAACCGCAAAGATCAGTCACTCCTGGGCAATCGGTCGTTTTTTACGACGGAGATATTGTGCTCGGTGGCGCGACCATCGAACAGCCTATTAAAAGCATTAATTAGCGGGTGCAGGCAGGACCCGCGTAGAAAGGATGTTATGAAGATTAGTTTAGATGTCGCGAATTTGAAGAATTTTGTCAAAGACAGCGACCTTAAAACGCTCACGCCTAAATTACAAAAAGCCCACGACGAACTTCACACCGGCAAAGGAAAAGGCAGCGACTTTATCGGCTGGCTTAACCTCCCGAGCAAAACCAGAAAAGCGTCCATTGACGAACTGACCAAACTTGGCGAAGACATCCGTAAACATTCTGACTGTATCATTTCCATCGGTATCGGCGGATCGTATATCGGCGTCCGTGCCGCATTAGATTTCCTTTCTGAAGAGCAGAAAATTCCCGTCTACTACGCCGGTCACAATATGAGCTCTGGTTATCTTAAGAAACTTTTTGCCAAACTTAAGGACAAGCGCGTGAGCGTGGTTGTCATTTCCAAGTCCGGCACCACTACCGAGCCGGCTGTCGCTTTCCGTCTCGTGAAGAAATTCATGGAAGGCAAATATTCTGCCGCAGAATTAAAGAAGCGCATCATTTGTATCACCGACGAGAAAAAAGGCGCATTGCGCGCTATCGCTGATAAAGCCGGTTACAAGACCTATCCGATCGCTGATGACGTGGGCGGCCGTTATTCCGTTCTATCGCCGGTCGGTTTGGTTCCTTTGGCGATCGCTGGCCTCGACATCGCTTCTTTATTAAAAGGCGCTAAAGATGCTGAAAAAGAATTATCGGAAGCGGGATTGGATAAAAATTTGTCGTGGCAATATGCCGCTAATCGTTTTCTTTTATACAAACAAAAGAAAGCGATCGAGATCTTCGCTTATTTCTATGAAGAAATGGCCTTTACCGCGGAATGGTGGAAGCAATTATTCGGCGAAAGCGAGGGCAAGGAAGGCCAAGGCATTTTCCCGGCGTCCGTCAACTTTACCGCTGATCTTCATTCGATGGGCCAATGGATCCAGGAAGGTGAACGAAATATCTTTGAAACCTTTGTCGTTGTTAAAGACACCGGCAATGAATTATTGATCCCTTCCGATCAAGAAAATCAGGATAATTTCAACTGCGTCGCGGGAAAGAATCTCGACTGGGTCAATGAGCAGGCCTATAAAGCGACCGCATCCGCGCATTTGGAAGGCGGCGTACCGAACATGACGATCACTTTGCCGAAGTTTGACGCGTACAGCTTGGGCCAGTTGTTCTATTTTTATGAGAAGTCCTGCGCGATGACCGGTTATCTGATGGGGGTCAATCCGTTCGACCAGCCGGGTGTCGAAGCGTATAAGAAGAAAATGTTCGCTTTGTTAGGAAGAAAGTAATTGGTATTGTGATAATATAGCCCTATGAAGTTCCCATTATTTCCTGGCGGCGGTAAAAAAGTGGATCCAGCCAAGGCGGCTGTGAAAGAATCGCCTAAGGCCTCCGCACCCGCGCCTAAAGTTGTTTTGCCAAAAACCTCATCGGCCGGCACTCCTGACGGAAAACGCCAGATCGTCACCGGACTTATTTTCATTTCCGCTTCATTTTTGGGGGCTATTTTTTTATTGTATTTAACGGTTAACGCGCAAAGTGCCAAAGAAGCTCAATTAAGGGACATGAAGCAAGATCTGGTGCTGACCAGAACAGAAAAAGACCTTGCTAATACCAAGGCCCAGCAGTTAGAAGAGGAGGTCGGGCGGGTCATTGACCTGGATAAAGTCGTTTCCGCTTCTAAAGAGATCCATGGTGCCGACGAAGCCAACCGCAAACAAGGCTCCTTATGGATCAACCGTAAAACGCAGTCATGTATGGTGACCTTGGGAGCGCTTAACGGTGTCACTAAGGGAAGCCGTTTAGACGTTTTTGACGGTGAAGAAAAAATAGGGAAGGTCAACATTATCTCCGCGCTAGATGTTGTGTCTTACGCCGAGCCGGTGGATAAAGAGTTGAAAGAATTTAAAAAAGATTATTACGCTGTGAAAGCGGAGTAAGGAGAGCTGTATGGGCCGTATCGGATTGCCTGAAATTTTATTGATCCTAGTCGTGATCTTATTGTTCTTTGGAGTCAAGCGCCTGCCGGAGATCGGAAATTCTCTGGGGAAGGCGATCCGTGAATTCCAAAAAGCGATGAAGGGTGGGAACGACCCTGATAATAAGAACGAAAAGACCTCCTAGAAATGAATTAAATGTTTTCCCGATCATTTTTATCTCACCTCAATGAATTACGCGACCGGGCCATCAAATCACTGGTCGCTTTTTCTATTTGTACCCTCATCGTCTGGAATTTTCTCGACCCTGTGATCCGCTACCTGGTCCGTCCTGTCGGCCGCATTGTCTTTACTTCTCCTGAAGAAGCGTTCGGCGCGCGCATGACGCTGGCTATGACCGGCGGTTTTCTTCTTGCGCTTCCTATCATTTTTTATCACCTTTGGAAATTTATTGCGCTTGGTTTAACGGACAAAGAAAAGAGTTACGTTAAAGTTTTTGGGCCTTTGTCATTGTTCTTTTTTCTCGCCGGGTCAGCGTTCGGCTATTTTGTCATGCTGCCGATGTCGTTAAATTTCTTATTGAGCTTCTCATCGGCTTGGATGGTCCCGATGATCACCGTGGACAAGTATATTTCTTTTGTCGGGACGATCATCATCGGTTCCGGGGCCACGTTTGAATTACCGCTCATTTTGGCGTTCCTCGCCCGCATCGGTATCGCAACGCCGGAATTCTTGCGGCAAAAGCGGCGTTATGCCTATGTTTTTATCCTGATCGTCGCGGCGATCCTGACCCCGCCGGATATCGTCAGCCAGGTCATCTTGTCCATTCCGCTGGTGCTACTTTATGAAGCCGGTATTATTTTTGCGCAATGGGCTGAGGCCAAAAGAATTCCGGAAACGAAGGTGGCTTAGAGTATGAAAAAGTATCGAAGCTTACTGTTGATAGTTAGTGTTGTTCTTATTCTCTCGGGATGCGGAAAAAAAGAGCTGCAGATGTTCCCTCCGGAAAAAGCCCTGCAGATCGCCTTGCAGACGAAAGAGGCGCAGGCGCTCCTGAATTATCGCAACGGGGCCTTGGCTGGCTGTTTAGAGAAGAAAGTCGTGAAGTCCTGCGATAGCGAATGGGTCACCTGTCGCGATAATGCGTGGGTCGTGCAATATTTGTTGACCCCGCAATGCCCTGTTCCCGTGGCTGGGACAGGTCAAGGCGATGGGCGTCTGGGGATGAACTTTGTGATCGATGGGATGACCGGGGACATCATTTCCCATTATCCGGAAGTGGAATATTTTGCCAATGACCGTTTTTGCCGTGATGACGCTGATTGTGTCGGCGACAGCAAGGAATGCCTCAACTTTGCCGCAGCGCCTTTCTCGCATTCAGAGGGGAATCCTGTCTCTTGCCGTTGCCGTGAGGCGCAGTGTATACTCAAAGAGTAACGCCCGTTTTTACACAAATATTCGATTTTTATTTGCGTTTGAAAAGAATTACGTTATAATCGGGCATTCATTTTGAAATTGTGTAGTAAACGTTCTTTTGGGAGGTCGCTTATGAGGATTGATGAACTTCGTGAATTACTCAAAGATAAACGCGTGATCGAAGAGATCAACCGTCATTTGTGGATCGAAAGCCAGAAAGCGGGTTATTCGATCGGGATTGAACGCGCGACGGATGAGTGGTTAAAGCTTTATGCCGAAGGCTGGATGAAGTATCATCTTCCCGAGAAATACACTGCGATCCAAGCCAAGAAACGTAAAGAACAAGTCCGTACCAAGCGTACTGAGAAGACCAAAAAGGTCGCCAGCCGCAGTAAGAAATAAGAATTTTCACTTGAGAACCCCTATTGGCGAAAGCGGATAGGGGTTTTTATTTTTTGCGGGAGATGGCCCGCGGAAAGAATGCGAGCAGAAGAAGGGCCAGAAACGAACAGGCGCTGACCGCGAGGCCCATCTTGAATGAGAGAGGAGCAAAGACATATTTGATCTCGTGTTTTCCTTCTGGGACAAATACTGAGCGCACAAGATAGTTGGTTTGAAAGATTTTCCACTTTTTCCCGTCGAGCGTGACGTCCCAGTCGGGATGATAAGCATCTGCCAGAACGACAAACCCCGCCGTTTTCATATCCGCCTCCAAGGCCACCTCATTCGCTGTTGACTTCGTGATCTTAACGCTCGAAGCATCCTTCACCGGCAAAGAATTCATTAACGCCGTAATTCTGGCGATCGGGGCATGAGTGATCACGGCCCCTTCTTTCCCGGAAGGCCCGAGCCGGTTGATCAATTCTAAAGATTTCTTTGCATCGGGTTCAAAAATCACGCGATGGACAATATAGGCGCGCGGTAAAGCGTCCGGACGTTCAAAGATCGTTACTTCGCCGCGGTAGACCGGCGGCATCGTTCTTGTTGCCTGTTCATAATTGGGCAAGAGCTTTTTCAGTCGGTCTTCAGCAGGGGCGATCATATATCGGACGTTCAAGAGGTCAAGGATGTAGCGCCGGTCATTTTCGATCGGCATCGCACGCAAGGCTGGAGGCCGTAAGTTCTTCTGGAAATGGTTCGCGATAACCAGGTGGTTGACAAAATCAACATAGCGGGTAGGCACGAGCCCTAAGAAATACCCCAGGTCATCAACTTCAAAACCGGTTGCGGTGTTCGGATAAAAAGCCCAGAAGATTCCGTAGCTGCGTGTCGCTTCCGGTTGTGACTTTAAGAATTCTATGTAGGGAACTTTGGCGAAGGAGTCAAAACGCTTCGGATGTTCACGGTGGATATAGAGGAAGAGTTCAAGAAAAACAACAGCAATAAGAATAAGCCCGATAATTCTCTTGTTGAGTATTGCGCTGTCCTTGAGCCACAGAACGACTTGGAAAATGATCAGGATGCACAATGCAAAGAGGCTTGCCTGTAATGAAATGCCGATATGTCCGCTATTTTTTAAGACGAGCAAGTGAATGAGGACGATTACGATTAAGGCGATTGAAAAGAAGAGGCCTTTTTTGAACAATAGTTTGCCGTTGAGGATTGTTCGTGCCCCCATACCGCAGAGAACAGCGACGGTAAAGGCCGCGAGTGGCGGAGTGTGTATCGCATAACGGCAAACATCAAAAATCGGAAGATATCCAAGCCAGTTGATGACTGGCAGGCCATACTGTTTACCGATGATGAGGAAAAGAAGTGCGCCCAGAAAATAGTTGAGGCCTTTTTTTTGATTGTGAAAAAAACTTAGGAATGCCAAAGCCGGCGGTAATGTCCCGAGATAGCCGCCCCACCAGCCGGCGAATGTAAAATCGAAAGTGAGGTTTTCTTTTTGAAAGAAATGAGGTAAAGCCAGCGACAAAGCCCGTGCGGGCTGTTCTTCCATGAGCAGTCCGGTCCCTGGAGGATGGCCGTTCCAGAATTCGCCCATGAGGTTTCGCAAAAATGGGAAGAGAACGACCGCTGCGAGTCCTGCTCCCCAAAAGTAGGCGCTAAAGTACATGAGACATATTTTTTTTCTGGAGTTGTTGATGCGTAAAGAGAAAAGGCGGTAAATAAAAAAAGCAAAACCATAAGCGTTCACTAGAAAAATATGTTCAGGGTGCCCCGCAAAGATCGTTAATGCCGCCGTGACCGTTAAAAGAATAAATGAGCGGCGGTTGTTTTCTCTAATAATGGTATCGATCGCAAGAAGAAGCAGCGGTAACAGCAAATCCACATTGGCCGTCCAGTATTGAAGGAGGACCATGGGGCCGCTCAGCATAAAAGTGATGGCTGCGCAGAGAGCCGGTATTTTTTGAAAGCCGATGCGGCGCATGAATAGGAATGTGAAAAAGCCGGCGAGAAGCAGGCGGCTTAAAATAAGGACATCGCAGGAAATGATGCTGGGAAGCAGATACATAATGAGCGTGAGCGGGAAAAAGAGCCCGATCTCGATCATTCCGATCAGGGAGTAGCCGCAGGCTTGATGCGGGTTCCAGAGGGGGAGAATTCCCCGACGGAGATTTTCTTTGATGAATTCGTAAAGAGGTTCCTCGGAGACCGGCGCATCCGTGCCGTTGGCAGGAATGAATTTCGGTTTGTTAAGTTCTTGTCCGTAAACGCCGCTGGGAAGAGCTTGTGAGTTGGCTGTTGTGACTTTTAATGTTTTTCCGAGGAAAACGATATCGTAAAAAGCGAATCCCAGGAGCAGGGCGAGCAGGGCGAGTATTTTGATATTTTTACGCATGGGGTAGTATATCACGACTCCTGGCAGACACCATGGTCTGCCAGGAGTTTATGGGCATCTTCCTCTGAAGATGCCCATAAACCAAAACCCCCCGGCTTGTGACCGAGGGGTTTGCTGGTAAATGCTAGCTGAAAGAATTATTTTCTTTTAGCTGTCTTTTTCTTAGCTGCTTTTTTCTTCGTAGCCATCGTTTTCTCCTTTCCAGAGATAAAGATGTTGAATAACTTTGATGTTTTAATATTAGCATACGAGTTATGAGATGCAAAAAAATTTTGAAAAATTTTTCATGTATTTAAAAATATTTTTTCTAAAAAATATTTTTGTGATGGAATTCCTCGACGGAGAATGTGCTGCAATACTTTCTTCGTAAAATGTCCTGGCGGAATTCGTGAACAACTGCGAAAATATTGCGTAATTACGCGCAGAAAAATAAAATTTTAATTTTTATGTCATCACTTTATATTCATATCCCGTTTTGCCAGCGTAAATGTTTTTATTGTTCGTTCGCAGTGTCGATCGCGCAGGAGCATCGCTTTGATGAGTATGTTGATGCGTTAGAAAAAGAAGCGGCACGTTATCAGGGCGAAAGCATTGCCACCGTTTATTTGGGCGGGGGGACGCCGAGCATGCTTTCATCGGAACAATTTGGCCGTTTGTTCAAGATGATCAGGGGCCAATTCCGGCTCGCGAAAGATTGCGAGATCACCATTGAAGCTAATCCGGAGAATCTTGATCTTGATAAAGCGAATTTTCTTTTTGAGGCGGGCGTCAATCGCGTCAGCCTTGGTGTACAAACATTGAATGAAGCACATTTGAAATATCTGGGGCGCGTGCATGATTCGTTTAAAGCGTTAAGCGCGTTCAATGATCTGCGCCGCGCGGGTTTCAAGAATATTAACGTTGACCTGATGTATTCATTCCCCGGTCAAAGCGCCGCCGAGATCGAGCAGGACGTTAAAACTGTTTTAGCTTTAGGCAGCGAACATGTTTCGATCTATACTTTAACTGTAGAAGAGAACAGTAAGTTTTTTATCCAAAAGATCAAAGAACAGGACGATCACGATCAAGGTGATCAATATCAATTGGTCACTGATCTTTTGAATGCCGGCGGGATCCTGCAGTACGAGGTGAGCAATTTCAGCAAACCGGGCTTTGAATCGAAGCACAATATCAATTATTGGTTGAATGGGAATTATGTCGGGTTGGGGATGAGCAGTCATTCGCACCGCGACGGCCGCCGGAGCTGGAACACGAGCAAACTGGCGGATTATTTAAAGAAGGCCGCCGCCGGTGAAGATCCTGAAGAAGGCTCTGAAGAATTAGATCCGAAGGCCCGGTTGCGTGAAGCCCTTGTTTTCGGCCTGAGAATGAACCGCGGGGTTGACCTTGCGGAACTCGAACGGAAGTTTAGCTGCGCCATTGAAGAGAAAACCGAAGAGTATATTGCGGAATTAATGAGCGGCGGACTTTTATCGCAAAACAAAAATGTTTTAATGGCAACGCCTGAGGGTCGGTTGGTTTTAGATACGATCGCAGTTAAGTTGATCTAATGAAAAGGACGTGATGCAGAAAATACTCGTCAACTTCGTGAAGCCCGTTGTTATCTTTACTTTTTTTATGCTTGCGAGCGTGGTTAACTTCGGTTCTAATTTGCGAAGTGAGTTCATGATCGATGACGTTGCGCTGATCACCGACCAAACGTCCGTCAAATCCCCCCAGTTAAGCAATTTTTATCAGCATTTTATTCCCGACTATAAGATCCGTGAAAAGATCGAAGATGCTCCGCCGGCAGCATATTACCGTCCTATTGCGCACATCATTCCTTTTTTGCAGTCGTTGATGTTTGGGGTTGACCCTTATGGGTATCGCTTCACTAATATAGTGTTGTTCTCCTTGGCGTGCCTGTCCTTTTATTTTTTGCTTTTTGTCTTAAGCGGGGACCGACGACTGGCTTTTCTCGCGGCCACATTATTCTGTCTGCATCCGATCAACGGTTTGATGGTCAACTATATTACGGCCAGCGTTTACGCAGCACAGCTGATCTTTCTTTCGCTATGTATGGTGTTGGCTTTAGGAAATTCATTAACGCTTGCTCTTGGAATGTTCGTTCTTGCGCTTCTCTGCCACGAAACATCGTTGATGTTGCCAGCGTATTTATTTCTAATGTGGTGGCATCGCCAGCGGAATGTTGGGGAAGTTCTTAAAAAAGTCTTGCCTTTTATCATCGTAGCGGTGATCTATCTGGGCATGCGATTTTATTTTGTGAGTATTGAGCATACGCTGCTTGCAAAAAGCGGTTTTTATTCCAACTTAAATGCGCTGAATTATTGTGCGACGTTCACAAAACTGCTTGCGTGGTATTTCACAAAACTTATTACCTTGCAGAGTCCGGTGATCATCTGGTCCACGCCATTGGTCCGCGAGGGGATGAGCCTGTGGCTCGCCGGCGGGATCGCCGCGATCGGTGTTGCGGTGTATTTCATCCGGCAATGGAAGGATAATATCAAGGCTGTTTATGTCCTGTGGTTCTTTTTGGGTCTGGCGCCGATGACTTTCGGCAGTTTGTTCTTGCCGAAGACCGGAATGATGATCGAGCCGCATTGGTTATTCTTTGCGTCCTTTGGTCTTTTCGCCCTTGCCGCCGTCATAGTATTGCAGGTCGCGGATAAGCTTACAAAACGTTTGCGGATGCTGTGGTTCGTTGCGCTCGGCGTGTTTTTGATATTCGCGTCTTGGAATAATAATGAATTATGGAAAGACGAGTTAACGTTCACTCGTCACTGGGTCGCGGAAGCCCCGACGAATAAGAATGCGGCTTTCTGTTATGCGAATGCTTTGCTCAAACGCGGACGCTTGTCAGAAGCGAAGGACTGGTTCTTAAATTCGCTGATGGGCGATCATAATGATTGGCAAAATTATAATAATCTGGCCGAGATCGCTTTGCGTGAGAATGACGAAGCGCAGGCCCTTGAATATTATCAGGCAGCACTCGCTGTTTTCCCTCAGTCCGCGACCGTCCACAATAATCTCGGGACCTATTATTTAAAGAAGGCAGAGCGGGATAAGGCCGAAGGGTATTTGCGCCAAGCTCATGTTTTGAATCCATACCAACCGGAATCTTTGTTAAATATGGGTTTGTTGTTGGAAGCCCAGAACCGCTGGGATGAGGCCTGGAAGAATTATTTAATGGCGTATGATCTGCGGCCTAAGGATGAACGTGTTCTTGCCGTGCTTTTGCGGACCGCGCTCAAGGGCCACGGCCACGAGGAGATCAACGCACGTGCAGAAGAATTTCTTCAAGAGATCCGCAGCGAGGATCTCTTGAATGAGTTAGGGGGTCTTTTAGCTGTTCATGGCCGTTACCCGTTGAGCTTGCAGTATTTTACTAAGGCTATTGCGCTATATCCTCGAGGAACAACAGCCTACAGCGAATCGGGAAAAGTTTTGGCGAATACCGGATATTTTGAACAAGCGGAAAAAATGTGGAATGAAGGCCTGCGGATCGATCCGGCTGACCAAGAGTTAAAAGAGTTGTTGAGGGAACTGGCTGCGCTCAAGGCGCAATTTAAGAACTGACCTGATATTGCCGGGCGAGAATTTCACTGTGTTGGAAGAGTTTGAAGAGGCATTCTTGGATCAGTTTTTTGTATTGCGGCTTCATTTTGAGATTTTTCATCAGTTTTTCAGCTTGTTTGAGCCTGACCGTGATCTGTTCAAGGCTGTAGTTCAAGCTTCCGGCTTGGATAAATATTTTCCGTACCGCAACAAGGTCCGCATAAGTCTTTTTTGATTTAGAAAAAGTTTCTAAGAACTTTTTTTTATTTTTTCCTTTCAAAACGCGGTAAGCATGGCAGACCAATAAAGTCTTTTTTGATTCTGCAAGGTCGCTCAAGATCGATTTTCCGATATTCTTTTCGCTGTCAAAGATCCCGATCACATCATCCTGGATCTGAAAAGCCTGTCCGATCAAAAGCCCCAGTTTCGAAAGCGCCTGGGTGTCCTTTTTGTCTGCGCCGGCCAAGATCGCGCCGACGACGAGCGGGCAGTCAAACGTATAGCGTGCGGTTTTTAGCGTGTAATTTAGGAAAACGGCTTCTTCGGTGATCTTTTGAATTCCTTTGACCCCATCGAGAGTGTCCGCAAATTCGCCCATTGCAGTAAAGACCGCGGTTTGGATAAAATATTTGAGGGCCTCTTCTTTGCGGTAATGTTCTTCATTGATCGAAAGAAAAGCATCGATCGCCAAAGCGTAAACAATATCGCCAGCGACCAGGCTCAGGTCGCGTCCAAGCCGGTCTTTGTCGTTAGTCTTTGCCGCTTTTTCTAAAAGGCGGTGTAAGGTCGGCTTGCCACGGCGCAGATCGCTTTGATCAATGATATCGTCGTGGATCAACATGAAATTATGCAACAGCTCGATGCAGGTTGAAGCGTAATAGATCGACGGCGACATTGGCGCCGAACTTTTGCGGTAACCTTTGTAGCTGAGGGCCAAAAGGATCGGGCGGATACGCTTGCCGTCCCTTAGGCAGAATTCGCGGATGCTGTTATAAAGGATCGGGTCAACGAGGTGAAGCCGGTAATTGAGTTTGATCTTGTCGAGGAAGCGGGCTAAACTTTTGTCGATCTGATGTTTGATCGTTCTGAGCATGGCGGTTATGTTATCATACAAAAAAAATAGGTGCAACGAAAATGCTTATGGTAATATATTGCAAAAATCAATGAAAGGAAAATTGATGAGAAAGATATTAGTGTTGAGCTTCACCGTTTTTATTCTATCGGTTTCGAGCGTTTTTGCGCAAGTGCCGGTTTTCTCCAGGCCTGTCTCGGCTGAAACCAAGGAATTGGTCCGTGCTCTTTTAGAAGCTAACGGTATGCGGTCCAGCATGATCCGTATTTTTGAAGATATTATCAGCCAAGCTCCGGCTGAGTCGCAAAAAGACCTTCGCGCCGTTCTTAAGGGCGATGCGATCATCGATAATATGATCCCCGTTTATGCTAGCCATTTTTCGAATGCGGAGATTAAGGAATTGATCAATTTCTACAAAAGTCCGGTTGGCGCGAAAAATCTGAGTTTAACGCCGGTTTTGATGACCGAAGTCATGCAAGTTTCACAAAAATACTTCGAAGAAAGCGTCAAAAAGCTTCCAAAGCCAGCCCAGGTTCCGGCTGCTGCTCCACAAGCCAAGTAATTGTATAAGAAAAATGATCACAAACTATTGCTATCAATAGCCTTGTGATCATTTTTATTTATTTCCCCTAATTGGGCCCCAAAACGTAAGTCTATCCTTTTAAAAGACTTAAGTGCCAAAAAAAGGCCTGCGATTTTTTCTTTTCGGTTGATTTCAAAATTTTCTTCTGATATATTACTTAAGTTTTCATTCACCCAAAAGGAGAAAAATATGATTGACCGTTATACCTTATCAAAAATGGGCAGTATCTGGACCGATGAGCATAAG
>JADLGJ010000062.1 GCA_020849375.1 Candidatus Omnitrophota bacterium | reverse complement strand
CGATGAAAAATCTTTTCTCGGCACAAAGCGCGCATAAAGTGAGTAATACCGGCTGGGCCATTTCTGTTGACGCTGCGCATGGCATCACGACGGGGATCTCCGCTTTTGACCGTGCTTACACCGTTAAAGTCCTCATTGACCCTAAATCAAAAGCCAGCGACTTAGAAGCTCCGGGCCATTTATTCCCCTTACGCGCGAAAAGCGGCGGCGTTCTCGTTCGCGCTGGACACACGGAAGCGTCTGTTGACCTGATGAAAATCTCCGGCCTTTATCCGGCGGGCGTCATTTGTGAAATTATGAATGAAGATGGGACCATGGCCCGTACCGAAGACATCATTGAGTTCGCTAAGAAATTTAATCTCAAGATCTGTTCTATCGCCAGCTTGATCGAACACCGCCGTAAGTCGGAAAAGTTGATCGAGCGTGTTGTCGAAACTCGTTTACCGACGGATTTTGGTGAATTTACTATGGTGGGATACCAGTCGAGAGTGGATGGAACAATGCACATCGCGATGGTCATGGGTAAGGTGGATGGCAGCGTCCCGGAACTCGTACGTGTCCAATCGGAATGTTTGACCGGCGATGTTTTTAAATCGCAGCGTTGTGATTGCAGTGCTCAATTGAATGCGTCGCTCAAAGCGATCGCAGATAACGGTTCAGGGGTCTTGATGTATATGCGCCAGGAAGGCCGCGGTATCGGGCTTTTGAATAAATTAAAAGCGTATAATTTACAAGATAAAGGTATGGACACCGTTGAAGCTAATGAAGCGTTAGGCTTTTCCGCTGATCTGCGTGATTATGGCATTGGCGCTCAGATGCTGGTTGACCTTGGGGTCAAGCAGATCCGGCTTTTGACGAATAATCCGCGCAAAATTGTCGGCCTGGAAGGTTATGGGTTAACCGTGGTCGAACGGATCCCGATGAAGGTTGAACAAACTGCGCATAATAAGGGTTATTTGAAGACAAAGAAGGAAAAATTGGGCCACTTAATATAAGTCGTAAGCATTTGCTTTTTGACCTGGTTATAAGGTATATTTATAACGTTGGAATATACGTATGGCATTAAGAAATAAAAAGTTAGGACAGAATGGTTTGAATCGTAGCTCAATGAAATTCGGCATCGTGGTTTCGCGGTTCAATGAATTTGTGACGCTAAGATTGTTGTCAGGATGTTTAAAGGAATTTAAGAAATTAGGTATTTCTGATAAAAATTTGACGATCATTTGGGTTCCGGGCGCTTTTGAGATCCCGGTTGCAGCTTTGAAGTTAGCACGCCAGAAGAGTATTGCGGCGGTTGTTTGTTTGGGGGCGGTCATTCGCGGCGAGACTTTACATTACGACCTTGTTGCGAAGGAAGCGGCCGCAGGAATTACCAGAGTTTCTTTAGATACAGCAAAGCCTGTGATCTTCGGAGTTTTAACAACAGATACGATCGATCAGGCGAACAAGCGCTCGGAAGAAAAGGGCGATAATAAAGGTTGTGACGCGGCCCGTGCCGCGGTTGAGATGGCAAATATTTCGAAGTCAACTTGATCTTTGACCTTGGTTGGCATCTGTGTTTGACTTCTTAGGCCAAAACCACTGATTATGAGAAAACGCAGCGTAGCCAGAGAATGTGCGTTGAAAATCCTTTACCAGAAGGACACGACGGCCCGCTCTATCGAGGCTACGGTGGAAGAATTTTGGGCTTCAGATCTGATCGTTGATGAGGACGAACCGCCCATTGACGTTGATGCCGAACTTAAGGAATTTACCGCACGATTAGTTTACGGCGTTTCGCTCGAGATCTCTTCCATTGACGCAAAAATTTCCTCTTATGCAACGAACTGGCAGTTAAAGCGCATGGCGATCATTGACCGCAATATTTTGCGTATGAGCTGTTTTGAATTTTTTTATTGCCCGGATATCCCACCGAAAGTCAGTATTAACGAAGCGGTCGAATTGGCCAAGAAATACGGCGACCTTGAATCCAGCAAGTTCGTTAACGGTATTCTAGACAAGATCCACAAAACAGAAGTTATTTCCTTAAGACAGAAATTGTGAACCATTTCGCTGATTTGCACATGCACACCTTTTATTCCGACGGCAGTGATGCGCCGGAATCGGTTGTGGAAGAGGCTTGCCACGCGGGGCTTTCCGTTATTGCCATCACCGACCATGACACGATGGCGGGAGTCAAAGCCGCCCAGGAAGCCGCTGTCAAATGGGGTATTGAAGTTGTTCCCGGCATTGAACTCTCCACCGAAGTCGCCAAAAAAGATATTCATATTTTAGGGTATTTTGTTGATCAGAATAATCCGGCCTTCGCCAAAAAACTCGAAGAATTCCGCAGTGCCCGTTTTGCCCGTATCGCCTCCATGATCGAAAATTTAAAAAAACAGGGTGTTAATAACCTTTCCTTCGAAGAGATTAAAACTGAAGCTAATTCTGATGCCTTAGGCCGTCCGCATCTGGCTGCCGCACTTATCAAAAAGGGCTGGGCCGCGAATTATTGGGAAGCTTTTGATAAATTCATTGGCGAACAATGCGAGGCCTACGTTCCTAAGTACAATCAGTCGCCGAAAGAAGCGATCGCTCTGATCCGTCAGGCGGGCGGTGTCGCTGTCATGGCGCATCCAATGGTCACCAATCGCGATGAATTGATCCCGAGTTTTGTTGAAGCTGGTTTAGGCGGCATCGAAGTTTATTATCCGAATTGCCCCGACGCTGTTATTAATTTCTACGAAGGTCTCGCGCGAAAATATAAACTCACTATGACCGGCGGTTCGGACGCGCATGGCAAGAATAAAACAAATACCTGGATCGGCAAACGCCGCATTCCTTGTGAGTATGTTGAACAATTGCGCGCCCGCGCGAAACGTCCGGAAAACTTTGTTTAAGAGGGCTGTTATGAGGTCCCCCACTCAAACAGTGAATTTTGTTTTTTCAGAAATTTAAACTAAAATTAAGTGGATGGAAAAACAAAATTCAAACTCGCGGGG
Source organism: Candidatus Omnitrophota bacterium (assembly GCA_020849375.1). Lineage (GTDB taxonomy): Bacteria > Omnitrophota > Gorgyraeia > Zapsychrales > JANLHA01 > JADLGJ01. Next base: position 1,735 of record JADLGJ010000062.1, on the reverse strand, counting down.
GACCTCATAACAGCCCTCTCTTAATTATGAATCACCTGACCTACATGAAATTAGCGCAGGAACTTGCACTCAAGGGAAAGACGACTGTGTCGCCGAATCCTATGGTCGGCGCCGTCATCGTTAAGAACGGCAAGATCATTGCCCAAGGTTTCCATCATCACCGCGGCGGGCCGCATGCGGAAGTGATCGCCATGCAAAAGACGAAGACGAATCTCTCTGGGGCCACAATGTATGTCACCTTAGAGCCGTGTTTTCATTACGGCTGCACACCGCCATGCGTGGATGCGGTCATTAAAAGCGGGATCAACAATGTTGTCATCGGTATGAAAGATCCCAATCGATTGACGAATGGTAAATCCATTGCCAAATTACGCCGGGCGGGAATTAAAGTGCAGTCCGGCATCCTAGAGCAAGAGCTTTGCCAGATGAATGAAGCGTTCGTAAAATATATTACGAAAGAAATGCCGTTTGTTGTCGCCAAGACCGCGCAAACCCTCGACGGCAAGATCGCGACGCAGAGCGGTGAGTCGAAGTGGATCACGTCTGATATCACGCGCAAATATAGCCATGATCTGCGCAATGAATTTGATGCTATTATGGTCGGTATTAATACGGTTTTAAAAGATGATCCGCGTTTAAACGCGCCAAAGAAGCGTTTAAAAAAAGTTATCTTAGATTCGTCATTGCAAATTCCGCTGAAGGCCAAACTTTTTAGAGAGTCACTGCCGGGGAATTGTTTTATCGCCACGACCAAGGCGGCGGATAAGAAAAAAATGGTACAGCTCGAAAAGCGCGGCGTGAATGTGATCATTTGTCCGATAAAAAATAAGCAAGTTGATCTAAAATGGCTGATGAAAGAATTGGCCAACAGAGAAATTGCTAAGATCCTGATCGAAGGCGGCGGCAAGGTGATCGGCAGTGCGCTCAAAGACAAGCTCGTTGATAAAATGATGATCTATATCGCTCCTAAGATCATGGGAGAACAAAACGCGTTGAGCGCCATTGATGGTTTGAAAGCTTTGCGTTTAAAACAGGCGGTCGGTTTACGGGGTATTGAAGTGAGTGCGATCGGCGAAGATTTCTTAATAGAAGGGTATATCAAATAATGTTTACCGGGATCATTGAAGAGCAGGGAACGGTCGAAAAAGTTGTCCGCCAGAAAAATTTGGCTGTCCTTTTTATCAAGGCGGATAAAGTCCTGAAAGGCACGCAGAATGGCGACAGCATTTCCATCAACGGCTGCTGCCTGACGGTAACGGGGCAAAAAGGAAAAGTTGTGAGTTTTGACATGATGCGCGAGACCCTGGATGTCACGACCTTGGGCGAATTGAAACCCGGTAGTAAAGTGAATTTAGAACGGGCGATGAAAGCGGACGGCCGTTTCGGCGGGCATTTTGTGACGGGGCATGTAGACGGCACCGGCGTGGTCAAAGAGATCAAAAAGTCGGCAAATTATGTTTCGTTCGAAGTCACGGCCCCGCAGCCGTTGATGCGTTATTTGGTCGCCAAGGGTTCGGTCACGATCGAAGGGATCAGCTTGACCGTCGGACAAGTGAAAAAGAACAGCTTCGTTGTTCATTTGATCCCGGCGACATTGCGGATCACGACGTTCGGCAGGAAGAAAGCCGGCGACCGCATGAATCTTGAGACCGATATTTTGGCGAGATACATTTTGCGTTAATTCAGTTATAATACGTTCTATGTCAAAACGTGTCGTTATTACAGGTTTGGGTAT
>JADLGJ010000061.1 GCA_020849375.1 Candidatus Omnitrophota bacterium | reverse complement strand
TTTTAGCCTTTCTAAATTACGCAAAATGAACGACGAAGGTGTGGAGTTCCAATCCCATCTTGACGGCTCGACGCATTTCTTTACCCCTGAAAAAGTTATGGATATCCAGCGGACGCTCGGCTCGGACATGATCATGCAGCTTGACGTTTGCGCGCCATATCCCTGCGACCGCGAGACAGCTCTTGAATCCGTTCGTCTGACAAGTCAGTGGGCCCAGCGTTCTAAAGACCGTTTTTACAAAATGGGGATGGAAAAAAATCAAACCTTGTTCGGTATTGTTCAGGGTTCTATTTACCAGGATTTACGCATGCAGGCTGCCAAAGAGATCATGGATGTTGGTTTTGAAGGGTACGCCATCGGCGGGGTCAGCGTCGGGGAACCGGTCAAGAATATGTTCGAGGCGGTTGATTGGGTCGTTCCGGTTTTGCCGGAAAACAAACCGCGGTATTTAATGGGTATTGGATTGCCAGACCAAATTGTACACGCCGTATCCTGCGGTATTGATATGTTCGACACTGTCATCCCAACGAGATACGGGCGTAATGGAACGGTATTTACTTATGATGGACGCATCATTGCGCGCAATGCCGAGTTTGCCCGCGATAGCTTGCCGATTGATCCGAAATGCGATTGCTTTGTGTGCCGTAAATATTCCCGCAGTTATATCCGCCATTTGGTCAATAGCAATGAGATCACCGGGCTGTCTTTTCTGTCATACCATAATTTGTATTTTTATAATGAGATCATGCGAAAGATCCGTGAGCATATCGCCGCCGGTACGTTCGCGGAATTCGAAAAAGAATTCTTGACCAACTTCGGGTCCGAATTAGTCAACCGACTTCCTAGATAAATATGCTTAAATTCGACGTCCTGACAATCTTCCCTGAAATGTTCCATCCGATCGTGAACGAATCTATCGTCAAGCGCGCTCAGGAAAAGAAAAAAGTCAGTATTACAATCCATGACCTGCGTGACTGGACCAATGACGTTCATCGCAAAGTTGACGACCGCCCTTTTGGGGGCGGGCCCGGAATGGTCATGATGCCGGGGCCGATCTTTGATGCGATGAAAAAGATCAAAGGCAAACGCAAAGCCCATGTTATTTTAACTTGTCCGGGCGGCGCTCCTTTTACGCAAGCGAAAGCCCGCCAATTATCCAAAAAGAAAAACATCATTTTTATTTGCGGCCATTACGAAGGTGTTGACGAGCGGGTGAGGGAAGAGCTTGTTGATGAGAGCTTGTCCATTGGTGATTATGTTTTGACCGGCGGCGAACTGCCGGCGATGGTCATGATCGATGCCGTCACTCGTCTTTTGCCTGGTGTTCTTGGAAAAGCCGAATCTTTAGAAAGCGAATCGTTCGAAGAAGGGCTTTTGGAGTACCCGCATTACACCCGTCCTGCAGATTTTAAGGGGAAAAAAGTACCGGCTGTTCTGTTGTCGGGGAACCACAAAGACATACAAGCTTGGCGCAAGGCTCAAGCCCTGAAAAGGACCCAAAAATCCCGTCCGGATCTACTGAAAGTCCGCCCTTGACCTAGCCGAAAGAATAAATTGACAGAAAAGGGAAATTACGCTAGAATTTCACCACTTTAAAGCACAAATAGATTTAGAAATTTAGAGAGGAAAGTCATATGGTCAGCTCCATCGAGAAAATCAAATTAATTCAAGATCAATTCATCCGCAAGGATTTGCCTGAATTTAACACCGGCGATACCGTTAAGATGAAACTTAAGGTTAAAGAAGCCGATAAGATCCGCCTTCATTCTTTTGAAGGAACTGTGATCCGTAAAACCGGCGGCGGTTTGAACGCGACATTCACCGTCCGTAAAGTTTCCTTCGGCGAAGGTGTTGAAAAAGTCTTTCCGATGCACTCTCCGGTCATCGACAGCTTACAGATCACGGTTAAGGGTAAACCGAACCGCGCGAAATTATATTATTTACGCGGCCGTGTTGGTAAAGGCGCCAAGGTCAAGAAGTCGGATGAGAAACCTCAGCCGGTTGCAGCAGCTTCGTAAGTCTATAATAATTCCCTAGTTTTCCCCAGAAATATACTTCATGTCAAAGGGCGTCAACATCAAGATGTTAGCCCACGAGGATCAGGCCAAAGCCGACGGCTTTGACCTGGTCATCGGTATTGATGAAGCCGGCCGCGGGCCTTTAGCAGGCCCGGTCGTTGCCGCAGCAGTCCACATTAACGACCTTAATTTCTCCTGTAAAATAGACGACTCCAAGAAGCTGACTCATCAGCAGCGAGAAGATGCATTAAATGAGATCATGATGAAATGTGATTTCGGCGTTGGGATCATGACGGAAGCCGTCATTGATGAGCACAATATTCTTCAATCCACGTTTATGGCGATGAAGGCTGCGGTCCTTGATCTTGCCGACAATATGGAGCTTCCAGTACACCGGGTTTGTCTTTTGGTAGACGGCAACCGTTGTAAAAGCGATCTGCCCTATGCGGTGCGCACGATCATCGGCGGGGACGCCCAGAGTTTTTCCATCGCCTGCGCTTCGATCATCGCGAAAGTGACCCGTGACCGTTTGCTCAATGAGTACGATAAAGTTTTCCCCCAATACGGTTTTGCCAAACATAAAGGATACCCCACCAAAGAACACAAAGACGCTATCCGCGAGCACGGCCTTTCGCCGATCCATCGCCGGACGTTTAGACATGTGGCCTAGAAAGAATTCTACGCGAAAAGAGTTGGGTGCGGGCGGCGAAGACATTGCTGTCAATTTTTTGAGACGGCAGGGGATGCAGGTCATCGAACAAAATTTTCGTGGCCGAAATGGCGAGATCGACATTGTCGCTTTAGATCACAAGACCGTTTGCTTTATTGAAGTCAAAACGCGGCGGTCTTTGCAGTTCGGCGCGGGATACGAATCGGTCCTGGCGCGTAAGCAGCAGAAGATCATGAAAACGGCTTTGTTGTATTTGAAGGTAAAAGGGTGGAGCGAGCGGGATTTTCGTTTTGATGTTGTTTCGATCCTTTTGGGCGGCCCGGAACCTGGAATTGAATATTTAAAAGGCGCGTTTGACGGGTTTTAAAAATACTGTTAATATTCCCGTGATGAAAAAATTCCAAGATCATACTCTTACTGAATATTGCGAGGTTTTGTCGCAGAAACTTCCGACCCCCGGCGGCGGTTCGGCAGCGGCTTTGTCCGCGGCCTTGGGCGCGGCCTTGATCTCGATGGTGGCCAATTATTCGCTGGGAAAGAAGACCCCGGATATTGATGTCAAACTTAACGAGATCCTCGCCAAGAGCGAAAAGTTGCGCAAGCGCTTCTTGGAGCTTGTCGATCTCGATGCAGAAGCTTATTTAAATTTTGTTAAAGCCAAGAAAGCCGACGAGAAAACCAAGGAAGCCGCTAAAAAGGCCGCTTGTGACGTTCCGTTGGAAGTCGCCAAACTTTGTTACGAGGCGATCGACCTGACGCCGTATCTGGTTTTGGAAGGGAACAAATTTTTGGTCAGTGACGTCGAAGTCGCTCTCGAGCTTCTAGGCGCTGCGTATAAAAGCGCGATTTTCAATGTCCGTATCAATCAATCATAAGGAAGTCCCTGTGTCAGCCGCCATCCTCGACGGAAAACTTTTAGCACAAAAACTCAGTGAAGATCTAAAGGCAGAGATCGCCAGTTTAAAATCTTCCACCCAAAAATCTGTGCGCATGGTGAGCGTTATGGCCGGCGACGATAAAAGTGCTTTGTCATATGCCAACTCGCAAAAGAAGACGGCCGAGCGTGTCGGGGTCGAATATGAACTATTGACTTTGCCGGCGGCTATTTCGCAAAAGGATCTCGAGGCCAAACTTAAGCAATTGAGTGCTGATGCTTCGGTTCATGCGATCATTTTGCAAAAGCCGGTCCCTGATGGGATTGATTTTCAAGCCGCGGGCCGCCATATCGCGGTTATTAAAGATGTGGAGGGGCTCAATGCTCCCAATCTTGGGCAATTATTGTTAAGCGGCACAAAGATCTTGCCTTGTACGCCGTTGGCGGTCATGGAACATTTGAGAGCGATCCCTGGTTTTTCATTGCGCGGGAAAAATGCTGTCGTCGTTGGCCGTAGTGAGATCGTCGGTAAACCGGTTGCTTTAATGTTGTTGGCGGAGAGTGCCACCGTCACCGTTTGTCACAGCGGAACGAGCCAGGCTGGGACATTGGAAGCTCATCTTGGTGCCGCTGATGT
>JADLGJ010000060.1 GCA_020849375.1 Candidatus Omnitrophota bacterium | reverse complement strand
ATAAAGTTGCGCTATTATAACCTATCAAGTGTGGCTGTCAATCCTATAGGAGATTTATAGATGTATCTTTTGAGTTGGAATGTGAATGGCATTCGTGCGGTCGAAAAAAAGGGTTTTTTGAATTGGCTTGAAAATGAATCTCCCGATATTCTTTGCCTTCAGGAAACGAAAGCCCATCCTGAGCAATTGAGCGAAGGTTTGATAAAACCGCGCGGGTATAAAACATTTTGGTCTTCGGCCGAAAGAAAAGGTTACAGCGGTGTATCAATTTTTACAAAAAAGGGCCCTGTCAGTGTTGAAGAAGGGATCGGGGATAGAGAATTTGATTCGGAAGGCCGCACCCTGGTCGCTGATTATGGTGATTTTGTGCTTTTTAATATTTATTTTCCTAATGGCGGCGCCGGGAATAAGCGTGTCCCTTTCAAGATGGCTTTTTATGATAAATTTCTAGAAAAAGCTAACAAACTTAAGAAAAAAGGGCGTAAAATTATTGTCTGTGGTGATGTGAATACTGCCCATCATGAGATCGATTTGGCGCGCCCGAAAGAGAACCAGAAAAATACAGGTTTTCTTCCGGAAGAACGCGCCTGGATGACGAAATTTGTAGGGCAGGGTTATGTTGACACGTTCCGTCATTTTCAAAAAGACGGTGGGCATTACAGCTGGTGGGATTTTAAGACTGGGGCAAGAGCGCGGAACGTCGGCTGGAGAATTGATTATTTTTTTGTGAGTGAAAACATGTTGCCGCAACTTAACGGTGCGTGTATTTTGAGTAATGTCATGGGTTCTGATCATTGCCCGGTGGGGATCAAATTGAAATGATTAAAAGGTTTCTGGTCTTTTCTTTTGTCTTCTTATCAATGGCAGTTTCTGCCTCAGCTAATAACCTCGTCATTTCCAACGTCACGCTCGAAGACCGCAATGCGTCGGCGAATACGATGGTCGTGCAATTTGATATTTCATGGGACCATTCATGGCGCAAGAATGACGGCCGCCACGACGCGGCGTGGGTGTTCGTGAAAATTTATCAGAATACGACTGCCCCTTGGATCCACGGCAAGCTTTACACTGCTGGCACCAATCCCGTTGACACTTCCCCCGGGACAAATTCAGACGTCAAAATTGTTATCCCAACGGACAAAATAGGTGCGTTCATTTCCCGGCAAGCGACAGGAAACGGAACATTCTCATCAAGAAAAGTCCGCTTGACCATTGATTACGGAACGAGCGGGATCGCGGACACCGATACTGTCCAAGTCAAAGTCTTTGGCATCGAAATGGTCTACATTCCCGAAGGGCCGTTCTATATCGGCGATGGGAATGGAAGTCAGGAAAGCACATATGCGTTTCATCTTAATGGGGCTGATAATACTGCTGTTCAAATTACAACAGCAGGAAAATCGATCACAGTAGATTCAAATTTGAATGATGATATCGATACTTCACCTGTTACCGTGACTGGCCTTGCGGGAATCACCGGCAATACGTCGTGGCCCAATGGTTATTCCGCGTTTTATTTGATGAAATATGAAATCACTCAGAAACAGTATGTGGATTTTTTAAACACTTTGTCCCGAGTTCAGCAGGGGGCTCGGGTTGCGTCAACTGTCAGCGGAAATACGATTGCGAATTACTATGTTATGCAAAATACAACAACTGTCTATTATCGGAATGGGGTTCGAGCTCCAGCTTCCGGGAATGGGGTCAACCCTACAGCCATTGTTTTTGGTAATGATCTTAATGAGGATGGAATCTTTAATCAAGGTGATGATGGACAAAATATAGCTATGAATGATCTTACATACATGGATCTTGCAGCCTATTCCGATTGGGCAGGTTTAAGACTAGCAACTGAGCTTGAATTTGAAAAAGCGGCTCGGGGGCCCAATAGTGCTGTTTACGGTGAGTATGCATGGGGCACAACAAAAGTCACCTTCCCGCAATCAATACTAAATTCTGGCCGCAGTTCAGAATCAGTCCCGGAATCAGGAGAAGGCCTTGCTCATTTTTCTATGGGGTTGGGCTCATTTCGCTCAGGTTTTGCGGCCACCAATGCGACAAATCGCAAAAGTTCTGGGGCGGGGTACTACGGGAATATGGATCTGTCAGGTAACAACTACGAGCGCTGTGTAGCATTAGGAAATAGCGTAGGTCGAACATTTACTGGTACCCATGGCGATGGGACATTGACCACAACAGCAAGTTATGAAGGCAATGCGACCAATAATGATTGGCCGGGTATTAATGGAACAACCAGTCGAGGGATAACTGGCGCTAATGGTTCAGGATTTCGTGGTGACGGATGGAATGCTAACAGTTTTTATCCTCTATCAGACCGATTTAGTGCATCTTTAGGGGATACTGTTCGTATCCGAGATTATGGTGGCCGCGCCGCCCGCACCGCACCTTGACGCCATTGGAGTCAAAATAATTTGGCGTCAACCCCGAGCCATTTCCATTAGGCGAGGGGGATAAAATTTTCATTAACAAAGGAGAAGAAAATGAAAAAAGTATTTTTAACTCTCATCGTTTTGATGTCCTGCGCCGCATTGACATTTGCGCAAGACAAAATATTGAGCGCGACTGCTGTCATCAAGGGCACTGCACCGGATTCAACGATCACGGGCACGGTCAAGTTGACCGAGAGCGGTGACGGTTTGGTCGTTGAGGCGAACCTGCAAAATGTCCCCAACCCCGGGCCGCACGGTTTTCATATTCATGAAAACGGAAGCTGTGCCGATATGGGGAAGGGGGCCGGCGGACATTTCAATCCCGATAAAGTCAAGCACGGCATGATCATGAATGACGGCCCGGAACATGCCCACGCCGGGGATATGGGCAATATCGTTGTTGATGCGAGCGGGACCGCAAAATTAAAAGTCATTTTGCCGGACGTCGGCTTAGCAAATTGGCACTATAATGTCGCCGGATTGGCGATCATTCTTCATGAAAAAGCGGATGATTTCGGTCAGCCGGTCGGTAATGCCGGAGGGCGGATCGCCTGCGGGATCATTGAGGTTAAAAAATAAAAATGTTTTCCATTCCCAATAGCGTGTTGTTGGTCATTGATGTCCAGGGCCATCTTGCTCAACGAATGCATGAACCGTCAGTGCTGATCGACCGGGTCGCTCTTTGCATCAAAACTGCTAAGATCTTAAACTTACCGATCATTTATACTGAGCAGGTCCCGGAAAAGTTAGGGAAGACAAATCCGGTCCTTTCACAGCTTTTGCATGGGATAACCCCGATCGAAAAAACCACCTTTAGTTGTTGGGAAAGCTCGAAGTTTATTGAAAAACTACGCGGTATCACGCGGCAGCAAATTTTCGTTACGGGGATCGAAGCTCATGTCTGCGTTTTTCAGACTGTTTCTGACTTGCTCAAGGCCAATTATAAAGTACAAGTCGTCACCGATGCTGTTTCGTCACGCACGGCGGAAAATAAAATGATCGCTTTTGAGCGGATGGAAAATTTAGGGGCTATTTTAACTTCGACAGAGATGATGGCTACCGAATTGATCCGTGGTGCCGGCCATCCGAATTTTAAAGAGATCCTCGGGCTCATTAAATGATCCTCATCTCCCTGCGGGAGCTGAGGATTATTATTTGACAAGGAAGCAAAAGATTAAAGGTCAAATAATAAGGAGGCATCACTTTGCAAAAACCTGAACCGCACAAAGAGAACACTGTTGATGATCTTTTAGTTGAATCCCGTATTTTTAAACCTTCTGAGCAATTTATTTCCCAAGCCCGCATCAAAAATAATTCGCTTTTCAAAAGTGCAGAAAAGGACCGTTTGGCTTTTTGGGCCGAATGGGCCGGCCAACTGTTGTGGTCAAAGCCATGGACAAAGATATTGGATTGGAGCACTGCGCCTTTTGCCAAATGGTTCATCGGCGGAAAACTCAACGCTTCGGTCAATTGCCTCGACCGCCACCTGCAAAATGGCTTGGGTAAAAAACGGGCGATCATCTGGGTCGGCGAAAATGGTGATGAACGAACGCTGACGTATGACGATGTCTATCAGGAAGTCAATAAACTCGCTAATACCTTAAAAGGCCTGGGTGTGCACAAAGGGGACCGTGTCGCGATCTATCTGCCGATGATCCCTGAAGCCATTATCAGTATGCTGGCCTGCGCCCGCATCGGCGCGGTGCATACGGTCGTATTCGGCGGTTTTAGTTCAGAATCTTTACAAAGCCGTATTAATGATTGTGAAGCAAAACTTTTGATCACGGCCGATGGAGGTTTTAGGCGCGGCGCGATCGTTCCATTAAAGGAAACGGCCGACAAGGCTGTCAGCGGCTGCCCGTCTATCAAGCATGTCATTGTTGTCGAGCGGACCAAGGCGCCCGTTGTGATGAAAGCGGGCCGCGACCACTGGTGACATCAACTGCTGGCGGCTGCCCGTCCGAAGTGCCCACCGGAAGAAATGGATTCCGAGGACATGTTGTTCATCCTTTATACGTCCGGCACAACAGGAAAACCCAAAGGCATTATGCACACGACCGGCGGTTATATGACCGGAGTTTTTGCCACAACACAATGGGTTTTTGACCTTCAAGATAAAGATATTTTTTGGTGCACCGCTGATGTTGGCTGGGTCACGGGGCACAGTTATATCGTTTATGGGCCGATGGCGAACGGTGCGACCCAGGTGATCTATGAAGGTTCGCCGGATTTCCCCGAAAAGAACCGTTTTTGGAAAATTATCGAAAAATATAAAGTAACAGTATTTTATACTGCCCCGACGGCGATACGCGCTTTCATGAAGTGGGGGACGCAGTGGCCGGAGGGCTGTGACCTTTCAAGCTTACGATTATTGGGCAGTGTCGGGGAGCCGATCAACCCCGAAGCGTGGGTTTGGTATCACGAGTTTATCGGCCGTAACAATTGCCCGGTCGTTGATACCTGGTGGCAGACAGAAACAGGATCTATTATGATCGCGCCGCTTCCGGCGATCACTGCGCTTAAACCCGGGTCAGCGACCATGCCGTTGCCGGGTATTGACGTCAAGGTCGTTGATGAACACGCTGATGAAATCAAGGTCGGGGGAGGGTATTTAGTTTTGACGAGCCCGTGGCCATCCATGTTGCGCGGGATCTATGGCGACCCAGAACGTTTTAAGCAAACGTATTGGAATAAATGGAAAGGCCATATTTATTTTACTGGTGACGGCGCGAAAAAAGACAAGGACGGCTATTATTGGTTATTGGGCCGTGTTGACGACATTATGCTCGTGGCTGGACACAATATCTCAACAATGGAAGTCGAAAGCGCCTTGGTGGATCATCCGATGGTCGCTGAGTCAGCGGTCATTGGCGCGACCGATGACGTCAAAGGTCAGGCGATCGTGGCTTTCGTCACTCTTAAAGAAGGCCAGAAGGCGATGGCGGATATTGAAGAGATCCTCAAACAGCATGTCGTTGAAAAGATCGGGGCCATTGCTCGTCCCCGGCGTATCATTTTGACCGCTGACCTTCCCAAAACCCGCAGTGGTAAAATTATGCGCCGGCTTTTGCGGGACGTGGCTGAAGGGCGGGCTTTGGGCGATGTGACGACGCTCGCCGATGCCGCCGTGGTTTCCAATTTGAAAGAAAGGTATAGCGATAAAGAAGGTTAGTGAGCGTTATGGAACCAGAGGATCTTTCCTATGCCGCCGAGAAATGTGCCAAGCTCATTAAAAAGGCGGAACGCATCGGGGTTTTAACTGGAGCTGGTATCTCGACTAACGCCGGGATCCCGGATTTTCGCGGTCCGCGCGGCCTGTACGTCACTCGGCAATATGACCCGGGAAAAGTTTTTGATATTCATTACTTCCGGCGTGATGCGAAGCCGTTTTATGATTTTGCGCGCGATTTCATCGGGTTAGAGGACCGGATCAAGCCGACCCCGTCACATTATTTTCTTGCCGAACTTGAGAACGCCGGAAAATTGAAGGGTGTCGTGACCCAAAACATTGATTCTTTGCATCAGCGGGCCGGATCAAAGAATGTTTATGAGATGCATGGCAGTTTTGAACTCAGCCATTGCTTGGATTGTAAGAAAGCATTTCCCTTTACCCTATTGAAGGAAAAGATCGCGACCGAAGTTGTTCCCTCGTGTGATTGTGGCGGCGTGATCAAGCCGGACATTGTTTTTTTTGGTGAAGATGTAAAACATTTTGCGGACGCGGTGGAGCTTGCGGAAGCTTCGGATCTTTT
>JADLGJ010000059.1 GCA_020849375.1 Candidatus Omnitrophota bacterium | reverse complement strand
TTCAAAACCAGCCGTATTAGGATATTCTTCGCCGAATTTTGAGTATAAGTAAACATATTGATTCGTTCCGGTAAAGAAAGCATCCGGGATATAGGCAAACATATCGCCGCCACCGCTACCGGGATTAAGGTCGTAATTTAACTTAATGTTGTCAGCCGTCAACTTAAAAACTGAAGTTCCAAGATCATCCGGATTTGCCTGCAAAAGGCCGCCGGCACTGCCGAGGTAGATATTAAGACTGTCCAAGGACAAAAATTTGCTGGTGCAATCCGGCTTGTTCTGTCCACAATTTTGCTGATTAATATCCAACAAAAATTGGCGGTACGCTGTAGTTTGATTGCTTTGGTTTAACAAGGAAACGACCGGAACCTCGCTTAACAAAAGGTCTTTTGTGAAAACCGGGCTGTTATTTTCGTCAAATAAAAGCGCGCGGCCGCTGGTATTGTAACCTTCTTCAACGTTATCGTTGGTTTGTAGGCGGACAAACGAATTGATGACCCCAGAACCGGTTGACTGAACACCGGTGGTCGTAAAATAAGCGTCATTAATAAAACCAGAACTGCCAACTGTCGTAAGATCAAGCGTTGCATGAGCATACGGAGCAGTTACGGCTAAAACAGCCGTGGCGACAAAAACCGACAACAATAATACCCTTACGTTTTTCATAAACGATCTCCCCGGAACATTAATAAATCTATAATTGATTATTTAGAACGATTTGACTGTGAAAGTATACCCGACTTTTTGCAAACGTCAAGGGTAGGAAGCCAATTATTTTAAGATTTTTTGGAAAGCAGCATGACCGGTGATCAATTTAAGAGCTTTTTTAAGCAGGGTTTTGCCCGGTTCTTGACGGTGCCAGGGAGAGGCGCCGGAGGGATGAGGTAGAGGGATCACGTCGTAAGGCTTACCGTCACGCGTGATCGTAAATTTCCGGCCGATCATAGTGTCGAGTTTTTCTAACGGAAGGAACTGGCCAATGGCGAGCTTGCCGACCGGGATTAAAAGGGCGGGTTTTAAGATTTGCAGTTCCGCGTTAAGCCATTTGGAACAATTCGCGATCTCGCCGGGGTCGGGAACGCGGTCGCCGCCGCTTTCTTTTTTCCCGGGGAAACAGCGGCACACGGCAGCAAAATAGATCTTTTTCCTGAACTGTTCTTCGGTCAACCCTGCGGCCTCGTTAAACCATTTAAACAATGTTTTACCCGCGGTCCAGGCGAACGGACGGCCAAGCTTTGGTTCCTTATCACCCGGCGCTTGTCCGACCAGAATGATCTTACTGACGACCGGCCCGCCGCTCACCGACGGTGCATGCATCTTCGGGCAAAGCCGGCAGGCTTTTAATTTTGCGACATGCTGTTCAAGTTCTCGGCTCATACGGATCAACTCATTCTAAATTTTATGCGCCTTTAAGATCGCCTCAGCGACGTTCTCGGCGAGCACATGATTGCCCTTCGGCGTGCAGTGGCCAAAGTCTCCGGCGAAGCGGTCAATAAAATAATCCTCATACCGCCCTTGAGCGACCGCGTCTTTAAAAACTTTTTCATTATCAACTTGGACGGCCAGGTCCCCTCCGGCGATACCCTCAAGGATATTAGTGGCTTCCGACAAAGAACGCAAAGGATAACTCAGGACAAAAGTTTCAATATGCTTTTCATTAAGGACGGCGATCACCCTTCGGTAATTTTCTTTCGTCACCGGATTAATGGTAGCGGCGCGTAATTTTTTTGCTTTTGCGAAAGCGGCGGCTGCCGACGCCGTCTGGCCGCGAAACTCATAACAACTCCCCAACAGTTGGTACAAGCCTGGCTCGGCGGTATTTCTCTCGATGGCGGCACTCAAGGTCGAGATGATCAGGCCATCCTCCCTGTTATCACGGCAAACGGCTTGAGCCTTATCCACGGCCCATGCATCGCGGGGATTTTGCTCAAGGATCACACCTAAATTTCGCACAACACTTTTAAAATCCCCCTGCTTCTGATAAATATCGCCGAGCTGACGATAAAACCACGCATTGGGCCAAGTGCCGTATTTTTTATAACGGATGATCAGGTCGGTATAAAGATCTATCGCTTTGCCATACTTTCCTTGAGCGGCGAATAAAATCGCGGACCTCATTTTCGCGTCATCATCCGGCCTGTCTTTCGGGATAGGCTGCTTGAGCATCAAACCCATCGAGGAAGCCGCCTGCTGATGCTTCGCTTTCCAAAGTGAAGTAAAAAGCCTTACTAATCGGGACTTCTCAATCCAACGATAAAAATGACCCGCCCGGGACAGGTCTGTTTTATCTTTTCCGTCCAGTGAGACCGCGACATCATTGATGCCCATCATGAGGACCACAATGTGCGGATCGTAATTCTCGATATTCCCCGGGAGATGTTCAGTGATCGTATCGGTATTCCCGCCGGGAATACCACCGTTAATGACCGCGAATTTGATCCGATTCTGGCGGGAATTAAGAATACGCTCCAGCTGGCGGGGGTATGAATCCTCACCGCCGATCTCGGTCGTGGATTCGCCGAGGCAGAGGACGCGGAGTGCATCTTTTTGATGAAATGCAGTGAGATTGCGCTGATGTGCGGCCGCGCGGTAGACAGCACCGCCGACGCGGAAAGCGGCTTCAAAAAAGATGAAAGTAATAACGATGCCCAAAAAGAACAAGCCTAAGCCGGAGAGGAACGATCGCATTCTTGCTAACCCAAAATGGAGCATCAAATTTTTTCCTGATCAATCCCGCCAAAAGAATAACAGCGCTGTCAACCCGATCCCGATCCCAAAAAGCCAGACCGAGTCTGCCACAAAATACGGATAACCCATCAAAAGGATCCCAATGAGAACAGGTTTCCAACTCCCTTCCTTTCTCCCGTAAATAAAAGCGGCGAGGCCGATGAGCCCGAATAAAAAGCCAGCGATCATCGCTGTGGCAGTAAAATCTGACGCCACCGAAGAACTGAGCGGATTTATTGAACTGGCAGAATCCACGCCGAGGGAGCTGAGGACATCACTGGCCCGGCCGCCATTGGCCATCGCCTGCAGATCGGCCAATGCCGAGAGAGCCTGGTTCGTATTGACCTCTTGAGCTAAAGCAGTATCCATGCTTTTAATTTATCTATTTTCGAGAGAAAATCAAGGCACCATTGATCTTCTTCGCTTTATGGATAATTTTGGGGTCGCCAATGATCAAATAGTATGTCCCGCGGATAATTTTTAATTTGAGCGCTGCTAAAAGTTTATCCAACAATTTCTGATTGAACGATTGGATATCGAAGGAGCGCCAAAACCCCGGATTACTTTTGATCGCAAGAACATACATCGGTTCCTGGGGATAGGTTTTCATTTCTTTTTGAAAAAGGTAGGCCTTGTCCAACTCTTTTGCGAACGGTTGTAATTGTGCGACGAGATCAACGACGACATCCTCTGACAAGCCATGTGTTTTAAAAGCATGGTTCGCCGCCACATTGTTGCGCTCATAACGATCCTCTTGGTCTTTAAGCGATGACTCATCGAGATCGTCCAAAGCATTTTCAACCCGGTCATAATCCCCCTTGCTTTCATGATACCAGCTGATCTTCGCAAGGCAGGCTGTTTTAAAACTGGTATCAAGTTCCATCGCTTTTTTGAGATGCTCTAAGCCGCCAGCGTCATTTTGCTCAACAAGAATAATCCCAAGCCGAAAATGTCCGTCAGCACAATGAGGATGTTGCGTCAAAAGTTCTCTGATCGCAACGATCGCTTCGTCACGCGAATACAATTCATCCACAAGCACAGCTCGCCTGACCATTTCGTTTTCGTTAAGCGGCGCATTTTGCTTTTTACGCTCCAGATCTGCCAACTCTGCCCGGTATTCTTGAATTTGTTGATAACGTTTTTTCCATTCCGCCTCAACACCACTAAACCAATCTTGGTCAAAACCGGCTAAAGCATTCTGGACCATCGCAGTATCTAAAAGTTCATCAGCAGCGCTCCGCACGATCGGCTTCTGGCACACCAGCGGGGTTCCGTTCCCGTCGACGATCTGCTCGTCCTTAACATGATAACCCAGCGCGGCCAAGCGGTCCTTTAGTGCCGGGTGGGTGTCGAGATTTTGTGTGCGGATATTCAGGGCTTGCCGCAATTTCTCGCGGTACTGCTCGGTGGGAATGGGATCCTTCAGGCTTGCGACAGCTTTGGTAAAAACATCTTTCGGCGGTGCCGGTTCGTCCTTGACGCGGCCCCAAATAGTTTGCCAATAAGAATTGTTACTGCCCTTGATCATTGCATTGACCAGTTCTTCGGCGTTAGCCCGGGCACCAGCGTAATCATTGGCGTAACGGTCGGCTTCGTACTCATGTTCACGCGCTAAGACAAACGAATACGCATTAAAGTAAGGAACATACCAATTAAAGAACCAGCCAAAAATAAAATTACCAACGCGATCCTGTTCAAAACTTGCCATGATGTTGTACCACGATGCACGGATCCGGTAGAGCCAGATGCCCGTACGCCCATGCGCGCCGGAGAAATGCCCGAACTCATGCACGATGACAGCCTTAAATTGATCAAGGTCACTAGCCAGCATGTAAGGCAGCCCCAAGACCAAATAATTTTTATACCAGCCGAAGATCCCGAGCCGAGGAACCTGTGAAATAAAAGCATTGAAATCATTATTTAGAAAAACTGAATCCGGCAGCCGGCATTTTTGGCGTTCGCAAATTTCCTTGATGACCGCAAAGAGCTTTGGGGCGGACTTTTCATCGACGAGAAATCCTGTAGGAGGTTCTGTTTTGATCCAAAGCGAGCGAAGGATCGCCCACGAGATGATCGCCAAAAAAACAATGAACTTAACCAATGCCGCGACACCATGCCGGTAATGTAACAGCCAGCCCATCCAGATCATCAAACCGATGAGAATAGCCAATACGAGAAAAATATACGCATAACCGAGGACACCCAACAGGACGACACGTTGGCGATAAGCTTTCGCATTCTGTTTCGCAAAAAGCTTAACTCTCTCGATCAGGACGTTATAGTTCTTTCGTTTGATCATAAGAATTCCTTACGAATTATTGTTTAGGCTCAGCCATCGCTTTCTTCTCTTTTAACGCCGCACCTAATTTCTCGCCCATCATCTTTGATGCGTTCTGGATTGATTGCGATAATGCCGGCTTCACAACCTTCATATATTTTTGTCCTGCGGTTGTCTCATAAAATCTCACATATTCTTCCAATTCTTCGTCGGCCAAAGATTGATAGCTATACAGACTGTTGACTAAGACTTCTTGCCGACTTCCTTCCTGAATTTGCGAACGCACGCTTTCTAACTTTCCGACCATCTCATCGCGTGAAAAGTTATCACAGCCCGAAACGCATGCCATCGCCTGTGTCATGGCAAGAGCCATGTCGATCTTTATCTGTGTCGCATAGTTAGTAAGCTCCGCGACGGCATCCAGCCGCTGGACCAAAGCCAGCCTCTGCGGCTGGGGCTCCGTCATGTTTTGAGCGAACTCTACCATCTCTCGATAAGCGGACGCTGATGAGGCCTTCTCTTCGAGTTCCGTAATTCTCATGCCAAGCGGCGAATTAAGCCACGTTAAAATCTCGCTGATATCCTGGTCGGTAAACGTACCCGCCATTCTCTCTTTAACTGTCTTTAACATCTCCGCCGGATCAAAAGATTCGCTCGCCGCTGTGCGCAAATTATAGCGGTCGGCTGCCGACATCGTCCGGTCCTGGCGGAAGCTATCTTCAAACTGGGCCTTCATCACGTCAGGCAACTGTTCGACCTGGCGCTGTATCCCGGATTTAACGATAAGCTCGTCGACATTATGCCCCTGCGCTGACACTAACGACGCTTGTCCGCATAACAACATCACCAAAAATAATTTGATCAACTTCATGTTTTCTCCTTTTTAATACGGATAACCGTTTTTATCGAATTGCCAATCCGCAAATGCGCTGAGAACGGACGGCGAAACCCTGCTCATATCAAAATGCCACTTATTCTCGACGTTGAAACGAATGTATTGCATCATCGTCGAGAAATCCAGTTTCCACTCCCCGTCTTCTTTAACCAAGAAATACGGTGCGCATTGGCGCTGGCGCACACCGTAACGGACAAAAGCCATTTGCCCGTTTTGCGCGGTGGAAACTTTATCAACCTGGCAACTTTGATATGTGTTCAATTCCATTTTCATTTGCGCCGGGGTGACGACCCATGATCTTTTTAAATCTTTTGTCGCGCGGCTGTAAATACTCAAGTCCGGCGACGCATTGCCTTGCGCCAGGGCCTGGTGATATGCGTCAACGACTTGCTGAGGCGACATCCCTGCACCCGACACATCAGGGCCACCAGCGGGTGCCAAATACCCTTTACTGATCGAAGCCTTGGTTTGCGCACCTGCACCGATCGCTAATATCGTCGGCAGATTCTCAGGAGCAATAAACTCTTCATTCTTCGCCGCTTTTTGCGCGCGGCCAACGATCAACTCGGTCGTGGCCAAAACCCCGTCGGCAACACGCCCCGCCGAAAAGAATGGCACCATTTGCCTCTGTTGTAAATACGTGACAAAGCCGTCAGTATAAACCGCATCAAGCCCGGCGGGAATTTCCATCCGCACTTTGTCTTGAGCGGGATCAATGAGCAAAAGGACGCCTTTACGAGTACTGCTTTTCTCACCAACTCCGAGTTCTTTGAACATCGCAGCTGCTTTCAGGCCAATATCCCCGACATTTGTCGCGACCACAACTTTCAAATCAATATCATAACGCTCAAGAAGAGCGGCATGATATTCGGTGAGGCCGCGAATTTGGTCATTGGACAAAAATCCCGTCTGGTCACAGACCATTTTACCCTGACAGGCTACGATGTTCTGCGCGTTAACTACGGCGGTACTGAACAAAGCAACGCTCAAACCCAAAGTTAACAGAATTTTTCTTTTCATAGGATCTCTCGTTATTAGAACTCGACTTTAACCGCTTTATCCGCACCTTCGTCTGATTTGAAATAGGCTTTACGGTGAAAATTTCCTAAACCGGAAACCAAACTTCCCGGCATTCTGCGGATCGCGCCATTGAAATCATTGACGCTTTCGTTAAACGCCATGCGTGCGACATTGATGCGGTTTTCTGTACCCTCGATCTGGCCCTGCAACTCCAGAAATTGATCTGAAGAACGCAAATTCGGATAAGCTTCAACTGTCATCATGAAGTTTTTCAAATTTTCACCGACTCTTTGCTGAGCGTTCGAAAGATTCTTCATATAACTCTCATCTTCCAATTTCCCGACGGAACCTTGTGCTAATTCGCGAGTTTTTTCACCCGCGTTTTGTAAAACATCTGCTTGTTCACGCAATTTCGCGATATTGGCGAACGTTGAACCTTCATGTTCGGCGTAAGCTTTCACGGTTTTGACTAAGTTCGGGATCAAATCCAAACGACGTTGATAATTGGATTCTACTTGCGCCCACGCGGCCAGAACATTTTCTTCTTTGCTGACCAAGCCGTTATAAGACGCGCTGAACCAAATGATCGCCGGCAAAGCTAACAATAGAATGCTTAAACCCGTTGTCATTGATTTATTCATTTCTCCAAGTCCTCCCGGTTGATTGAGTGTTTGTGCGACATTTTGTACATCCTGCGGGCTCTGCGGAGACATGGCCCCGCCAATAATGATCACCGCGAAGATCGCAATAACCGCGATCCCGAACATCCCCCCAAAAGACAGACCGCGATGATAATTCATTTCCACGCTTGCCCCCCCGCCTTGCAAACTACGGCGAAGGGCCGCGGCTTGCTCCGGATTTATTTTCCCGGTTCCTAAAAGTTCTTCGATCTTATTTTCAAATTTCACCTTGGACCTCCTTTATTTTCCGTACACCTTCTTCTGACTTGATCGTTCCTTTTTGTATGCCATCAAGAATGGATGCGACCAGCGCCTCATCTTCTGTTTTGATCTTATTAAGCGAAGCGATCATTTCGTCCACCCTCTTGCGAAGCGTAGGGTAACTGATCCCTAAGTGTTCAGCCAACTCCTTTAAATTGCCGCCGCAAAGGATCATCTGTTCCGCTAAATTACGATCCACCAGGTTTAAGCGCGCCAAACGTGGCATGGTAAACCCGCCCTCCAGAACCAGTCCGCAGCCGCCACAATTGAGCCGTGAAAGCGTTAATTTTCCTTTACATACTGGACAATCTATCATGTGGCCCTCCTTTCGTACCAAAGCTTAAATCTAATGAAAATGTACCACATTATTTCACTTTATGCAAGTTTTAATACGAAATATTTAATATTGTTTAACATGTGTTTCATAAAATGTATTATCTCAGTGGTTTATAAAAGGAAAGGCCTGCTCAATAATTTGAGCAGGCCCCAAAAACTAACACTATCAGTACTTTGCCTAATATTTGATCCGAACACGGTAACGGACCTTGGCTTCCCCGTTCTTAGGAACAGACACATCAAAGCGGGCGGTAAAAGCATCTACCTTGGTGTATTGCTGAGATTGGCTGGTGACCGTCCAATCACCCGGGATGGTTTCCAAAACCTGCACGGAAATATCTTCCTCTTTGTGATTGCGAATGGTCACTTCCCATTCCGATTCATGGCCGCGGTTGATGTTCTGATAGTCCATTTGCTTGCGCTCCGCGACAACGTCGAATGCTTCGCCGATCTTCAAATCCACATCCTCATCCTTAGGCGTGTGCTTGATCGCGTCTTCCCCGATGAACTGCAGGCTGTCATTTTTATCCGCCTTATAGAGGCGCATCGTCCCTGCGGGAAGCGGCATTCCCATTTTATTATCCTTCGAATTCTTAAATTTCATCATGACGTTGACCGGAACCTTGCCCGTTTCATTGTAAGGGCCGTACCACCAACTATTCTGGCCCTGCACTTTGAAAACCTTGGTGACCCTGGCATCATTGGCTTCCAGAAGGCGAACCTGCTTGGTTTGCTGGTCTTTGATCGTCGTCGGGCGTTGAAGGTCATAAAGATGATATTCAAAAAAGGATTCTTCCTGGAAACCGCCATCCGCTTCCGCGGCCATAGATTTGGCCATCATCAATTCATTACGACGATAGTTCGCTTGATCTTGGACCCGATTGACTTCTCCGGCCACAAGCTTTAACTTCGCGTTACGGTATGTCGCACCGCTCGAATTATTTAAAGTGACCCAGCCGCTGACACCAGCCTTAGCATCATCTTTATCAATGACGACAATATAATCCGCTTTCCAGGAAATGTTTTGCGTGAGATAAGAAACTTCAATACGCTGCGGCTGTGCATATTTATTTTCATACATCCAGGTCAACGTAGGTTTAGCGATCAGATCATCCGGCAAAGATGGTAGGATCACCTGTCCCGGATAACCGATATGGATCTCATTGCCGATGCGGTAGATCTGGCCTTGATTATTACTGAGAAGCTCGGCCTCAACGGTTTCGGTTTTATCTTGGAATTGATTACGGTTGATCAACTTCAACTTTTTCCCGACGTATTTGTCCAGAAGCTTGGTCGAATTCATCAGGTCATATTCATAATTCTGCTCGAGGATGGAAAAATCATCCGGGGCGTCCAAAGAACGGATCGAAACGG
>JADLGJ010000058.1 GCA_020849375.1 Candidatus Omnitrophota bacterium | reverse complement strand
GAGGCGGGGCATACGATAAGAAACGAAAACACTAATAGGATTATTTTATATTTAGAGGACATAAAATTATTTACTGCTGTCGATCACGAACGTGACCGGGCCATCGTTGACGAGCGAAACCTGCATATCCGCCCTAAACTTTCCGGTCTCGACCTTAAAATTCTTTTGCCGCAACTTTTCAACAAAACGACCATAAAGATCTTCCGCTTTTTGCGGTTCGGCGGCTTTATCGAAAGATGGCCGGCGGCCTTTGACACAATCTCCTAAAAGCGTGAACTGCGAGACGACCAAGAACTCCGCTCCCGCTTCGTTCGCCGACAAATTCATCTTCCCGTCGTCATCCTCAAAGACCCGCAATTCCGAAACCTTATTGACCATCCAATCAAGCTGTTCGTCGCTGTCGTCTTTAGCGACCGCCAAAAAAACGAGCATCCCGGAGCCGATTTTGCCTACAACTTCGGAACCGACTACGACACTTGCCGCTTTAACTCTTTGAATGACAGCACGCATATGATATTATGATTTACAATTATACATCAGTAAGCATTCTCTTAAACAAATAACTTAACTTTCCGAAAGTCCCTTCTGTGAATTTCTCCGAACTGCTGGCACACTATCAATTCCCCGAGTCGGTCAAAAACATCTTAAATTCTCATGGCATCAAGGACCTTTATCCGCCCCAGGAAGAAGCAGTCAAGGCGGGCGTTATCGACGGGAAGAACCTCCTTCTTTCTGTTCCGACCGCCGCAGGAAAAACCCTGATCGCTGAGCTGTGCATGCTCAAGAGTATTTTACAAAATAACGGCCGCTGTCTTTACATTGCGCCGCTCAAAGCGTTAGTCAGCGAAAAATGCGAAGATTTTCAAAATAAATATTCCCCGCTCGGGATCAATATCGGTTCCGCGAGCAGTGACAGCGACAATTCAGATAAGGTCCTTAGCCGCTACCAAATCCTCGTCGCCACCGCGGAAAAAGTTGACGCACTCTTGCGTAGCCGCGCGAAATGGCTCATAGACTCTTTAAGTGTTGTGGTGATAGATGAGATCCATTTCCTCAACGATGCCAGCCGCGGCCCGACGCTGGAGATCTTAACCGCCCGCATCCGCCAATTAAATCCCAAAGTCCAGATCATCGCTTTAAGTGCGACAGTGAGCAATGCCCGAGAGATGGCCGTATGGCTCAACGCGGAACTCGTTTCCAGTTCATGGCGGCCGATCCCGCTCAAAGAAGGCATTTACATGAACGAAGAGATCAAGTTTCACAATTCCGTGACCCGTGAGATCAAGGAAGACGCCAGCCAGGACGTCAGCAAACTCACATCGGACACGGTCAGGTCCAAAGGACAGGTT
Organism: Candidatus Omnitrophota bacterium; assembly: GCA_020849375.1. Lineage (GTDB taxonomy): Bacteria > Omnitrophota > Gorgyraeia > Zapsychrales > JANLHA01 > JADLGJ01. The sequence goes on along the minus strand of JADLGJ010000058.1, from coordinate 13,241 downwards.
TTAGTCTTCGTTAATTCACGGAAATCATCACACGCGGCGAGCCGGGAAATTACGGGGAGCGTTTCAAAACTTTTGACGCCGGAAGAAAAAAAAGAACTCGCCATCCTTGCCGATGAAATTGTCGGAGCGCCATCCAGCGCGACCAAGATCTGCCGCCAACTCGGTGATGTGGTCAAACACGGGGTCGCTTTTCATCACGCAGGATTAAAGCCAGACCAACGCAAATTAGTAGAAAATAATTTCAAGAAAAACTTGATCAAAGCGATCTGCTCGACGCCCACGCTCGCCGCCGGGGTTAACCTCCCTGCCCGCCGCGTCATCATGCGCGATTACAAACGATTTGAAAGCGGACTGGGCTCGTCGTTCATTCCTGTTTCAGAATACAAACAATGCGCGGGCCGCGCAGGCCGTCCACAATTCGACACCTACGGTGAAGCTGTGCTGATCGCAAAGACCCTTGGAGAATCAAAAGCGCTTGTTGACCGCTACATCAAGGCCAGCCCCGAACCGGTTTATTCAAAACTCGGCAATCAAGCCGCGCTGCGCTTTCATATCCTTGCTTCGATCGCCGGCGGATATGTCCATGACATGAACGATACTTTTGAATTTCTCTCGCATACTTTTCTTTCACATCAACGGCTCATCCCGAACCTTCTCGATACTATCGGTGATGTTTTTGATTTTCTAAGTAAGGAAGGTTTTATTGAAAAGAACGGTTTTCGTTTTAACGCGACCCCGTTCGGCCAATGCACGAGCCGCCTTTATATTGACCCGGCGACCGCGATCGTTCTGCGTGACGGCTTACAAAAGATCCACCAGGGAAAATCATTCTCCGGGATCGGTATTTTGCATATGCTCGCCTGCTGTCCGGACAGTCCCTTGCTCAAGCCCGGCAAGTCCGACACCGAGGATATCGAATTCTTTATCAGCAATTATCAGGATGAATTGATCCTGACAGAAAGAGAATTACCACAGTTAGAGAATTTCATCATGTTTTTATCCGTCGCAAAAACGACCATGATGATGGCGAAATGGATCGAAGAAGAGAAAGAAGAAACGATCTGTGATAAGTTCGGCATCGGCCCCGGCGACATTTACCGCCACATGGAATCAACACTATGGCTGTTGCACGCCACCCTGACGTTCGCCGAACTTTTTAACTTTGAGAATTTAACATGGCCGCTCGCGCATTTAAAGAACCGCGTGCAATACGGCGTGAAGGAAGAATTGACGGAATTAACACAACTCAAAGGCGTGGGCCGCGTCCGGGCACGGAACCTTTTTGAAAAAGGATTTAAAAACTTTGCGGACCTCAAAAAAGCCGACCTCGACGAACTCTCTGAGATCGACAAGATCGGCAAAACCCTCGCCAAAGAGATACTGCAACAACTTTCCAAACCCGGGAGAGACTTCCCCGACAGCAACCTCTCGCGATTACTTAAAAATAATTAACAATTACTAAAAATAGAAATAGGATGGTTCCCGGCGAGTTCGCGACGAAGGAGCTGTCTGAGCCCGGGATGCCATCCTATTTCTATCTTTAAACGAAAATTAAATTACGGCGACTGCTTCGATCTCAACCAGCGCATCTTTAGGAAGACGCGCGACTTGGATCGTCGAGCGGGCCGGAGCATTTTCCGCTTTGATAAACTTCGCGTAAATCTCATTCATTCCCGCAAAATCATTCATATCCTTCAAGAACACCGTCATCTTCACTGCATTATCGAACGATGTTCCGGCGCCTTTTAAAACGGCTTGAAGATTTTTCAAAACCTGCTCGGTCTGCGATTTGATGTCGTTGCCGACAATAGCACCGGAAACCGGATCGAGCGGGATCTGGCCCGCCGTAAAAACAAAACCGTTCGCGCTGACCGCTTGATTATATGGGCCAACGGCCAGAGGTGCCCCTTCAGGTTTAATGATCTTTCTCGACATATTAATTCCTTTCGTGATTGTTATTTAAGATATTTCGCTGATTTAAGTTTCCGCCCCAAATGGAATACCAAGAAATTATTTAAGACATACTTCAATTCTTTTTGTACCGATTCCGTCAATTTCAGCCGCAGGCAAGTCGGCCAATCGTTGCGCTCCACATAAAGGATAGACGAAACCGCGCCCGGCGAAAGATTCTCGAGAGTAACATCACCCGCCGAACAGTCCAGGCACACCAGCCCGCCCTCCTTCATACTGAACCGTGCGGCGGCATCGATCTTTTTCTTACATTTCAAACACGTGTCCAAATGCGGCTTAAAACCGGAATACGCCAGCGTCTTGACCTGAAAAAAATGCACCAGCGCGCTCGTATCTTTTTCCGTCTGCAAACTTTCCAAAAAGTCCATCATCAGCCGGTAAATACGGTCATTTTTCTCCTCGGGAGGCATGATCATATTGACGAGCTCAAGGATGTAACTGGCCGCAAGCGTTTTTTGCAAGTCTTGCCGGATCGGATAAAAATAACTTTTCAGGTCGCAATGGCTGATCAGGTGCAGGTCGGAATTGCGGTACTGATAATAAACAATATCGTTCACCGTGAACCGCTCAACACTACTGCCGAATTTCTTATGGTCTTTGCGGATCCCTTTGAGAACGCCGCTGACCTTCCCGTATTCCTTGGTAAAAAAAATCGCGATACGGCTCGTCTCGCGCAGATCAAATGTCTTAAGAACAATACCTTCGGTTTTGAGGATCATCGGGGATCAGTTCCCCAGAGACAACAATTGTTTTTCCTTAGCTCTCATCTTCTTAATTCCCGACGGGCTATGGTCATCGTATCCCAACAAATGCAAAACGCCGTGGACCATATAAAGCAAGACTTCGGACTTCACGCTCACACCATATTCTGCTGCGTTGCGCTGTGCCATTTGCGCGGAAATCACGATCTCCCCTTCCACAACCCCGCGCTTTTTCTTGGTGCATAGATCAAAAGTGAGGACATCGGTCGCATAATCGTGTTTTAAGTAACGGCGGTTGACCGTCCTGATCTTGCGGTCATCAACAAAAACAAAAGACAGATGCCCGCCTACAAGCTTAAGTCTTTTCAAAACTTTATTAATGGCTGTCTTTGTCCCGGCGGGACTGATCGGGATTTTCGTCTGCAGATTTTGTATTTCGATAGTCACTGGCATTTTTAAGTTCCGGGTATTTGACACGGCCATGATAGGTCGCGCTTAAACTTCGCGTAAAGGTCACCGAGATCGTTTCGATCTCTTTGAGGGTCAAATTACTTTCATCCAATTGCCCGTCAATGAATTTATTGTTGATCACCTTGCGGACAACTTCCTCGATCCTCGTCGGGGTCAATTCTTCCAGCGAGCGGCTCGCGGCCTCAGCAGAATCGGCCAAAAGGACGATAGCGGTCTCTTTGCGCTGCGGCTTCGGCCCAGGGTAACGGTAATTCTCTTCTTTGACCTCACTCTGGTCAACGGCTTCCGCCAGCGCCTTTTGATAAAAGAAATGCATAAGACTTGTCCCATGATGTTCCGGGATAAAGTTGGCAATGATCGGATTAAGCCGGTACTTCTTGGCCATCTCCATCCCTTCCTTCACATGGTTCAGAACGACCAACCGGCTCATGGAAGGTTCAAGGTCATCATGCTTATTGCCCATCGCGATCTGGTTTTCGGTAAAATATTCCGGCTGGTCCAATTTGCCGATATCGTGATAGTACGCACCGACACGTGTTAAGAGAGCATTGGCGCCGATGGCATCTGCCGCCGCTTCCGCGATATTACTGACGACCAAACTGTGGTGGTACGTGCCGGGCGCTTCAAGGATCATACGTTTTAATAACGGCTGGTTAAAATCGGAGAGTTCCAACAAACTAAAATTCGTAATGACCCCGAATAAATATTCAAAGATCTTGAGCGTTGACAGGACGATCACGCAGAAGATCCCGCTCATAAAAAGCGGCAAGATGTACATTTTCAAGAAATCGGGAGACAGCAGCAGCACCAAATTATGATGGATGAGGATCATCCCGACTGACTGAATGACGCCGACGTAAAGGCCGGCGGCGATCAAGGTTCCCCGTGTTCTCGCGTCACGGACGGCATAAGCTCCCGCCAAACTACCGATCAAAAAGATCAACATCACGTCCAGCGGACTGACACCAAGAGTAGTCAACCAACGGCTTTGGCTCAACATTAAGCCGACAAAAGCGCTGCTTAAAAAAGACATCGCAAAAACCAGGTGCAGATCGTCAAAAAGAAGCATGGTCAACATCGCGATACCCGCTACCGGCAAATACAGCGGACAGTTCGTCGTATAACTCTGCATGACCGACGTCCCTGACAGGACCAAAGCCAACAGAAGGCCGAGGTTGAGGAATAATTTCAAACTGCTTTTATTTAAGAAGAATAGATGCAGGCCAAAGAATAATAAGAGGAACGGAATGATCAGCGAAAGCTCGGTCACCTTGCAAAACACGGCAAGAAAAAAGATCAACACCAACGACACGATTGCGTCGCCGTAAGAGATCCTGACCTTATTTGAGGGATTTTTCATCGCAGAATTTTTTACGAGAGGATGCTCTTGCCGTTTTGCTGGTCCAATTTCCCATAAGCTTCAATGATCTGCTGGACAAGCTCATGGCGGACAACGTCATCCCCGTTCAAACGGACAAATTTGATCCCTTGAATATCCTGCAAAATACTTTCCGCGTCGATTAAGCCGATCGAGGAACCTTTGGGCAGGTCGCTTTGCGTGACGTCGCCGGTGATAACGGTCTTGGAATCAAAACCCAGGCGGGTCAGGAACATTTTCATCTGGAACGGTGTAGAATTTTGTGCTTCATCAAGGATAACGAAGGCATCATTAAGCGTACGGCCGCGCATAAAAGCGAGCGGAGCGACTTCGATGATCCCCTGTTCGGTATACTGCTCGACCTGGTCAGGTTCCATCATGTCATACAAGGCATCATAGAGCGGACGCAGATAAGGCAAAACTTTTTCGACCATGTCGCCGGGGAGAAACCCGAGGTTTTCGCCGGCTTCGATCGCAGGCCGGGTCAAAATGATACGGCGGACCAAACCTTTTTTCAGCGCATTGACCGCCATCGCCATCGCGAGATAAGTCTTCCCCGTCCCGGCCGGCCCGATACAAAACACAATGTCGTGTGTCTTGATCGCTTCAACATATTCGATCTGGCCCTTCGTTTTCGGAATGATCAATCCGCCGCGCAAATAAACTTCGATCTTCTCTTTTTGCAGGCGTTTAAAATCATACCCTTTGTCGGGCTTGGTCAGCTCGATCGCGTAAACGATGTCCTGCCGCTTAACATCACGGCCGTCGTCAGCGATCGAAACGAGATAGTCCATCAAACCGCTGACCTTCTCAACCGAGCTATCGTCACCGGAAACTTTCAGCCCGCTTTCGTGACGGACAACACGGACCTTCAGTTCTTCTTCGATCAATTTTAAATTCTGATCATACTTGCCGAAAAGCGCCTGCAAGTTCTTATTATTGTTCAAATAAATAATGCGGTCCATGAATGCTTTCTTTAGAAATTACGGGATACGGATCGTTAAACCCGGCTTGATCCGGTTAGGGTCCGTAATGATATCCTTGTTCGCTTCATAAATTTGATACCATTTTTTATAGGTGCCGTAGACCTTCTTTGAGATCTTCTGCAGGGTATCATTTTTCTGGATCACGTATTCACTCGGCGTTGCCGACGGAGCTTCGTCGACCGAAGATGACGACGGCGTTATCGGTTGGTACGCCGGAGCATTGTCTTGGCTCATTGATTCATGGCGTTCCGGGACATCGATCGAAACCGGTTGGGCAGGAGGGACCGGCTTGCGCAGATCATCTGAAGTCACGTCGGGGTTCTTCGTGAATTCCAAAACATAAACTTTGCGTGTTTTTGACATTTTGGAAAGATCCGGCTGTTTCGGTGTCCCGTTGATGTAACCAAAATTGCCGCCTTCCATTTTTTGGTCAACGCGGTCTTTCTGGGCGATATAAGCACGGGTCTCGACCCCGCCGCCCGTTCCAGCGCTACTCGCGCAACCGGCGATCGAAAGTGCGAACACTCCTAAAACCATTGGTATTGCAAATCGTTTAAACATGTTTGTCTCCTTTTTTAAGCGCTACTAAACCTAATTCCGTTAATTGTTTATTGTCGATGGTTGATGGGGCGTCCGTTAACAGGCAGCTCCCTTTTTGTGTTTTGGGGAATGCCATGGTGTCGCGGATCGAATCCAATCCCGCTAAAATGCTCACCAAACGGTCAACCCCGTAAGCGACCCCTGCGTGAGGAGGCGCGCCGTACTCAAATGCCTGTAACAAAAATCCAAACCGTTTTTGCGCTTCCTCATCGGAAAGCCCGATGATCTGGAAGACTTTCTGCTGCAATTCGCGGCGATGGATACGGATCGACCCACTGCCCAGCTCCGTGCCGTTCAATACCAAATCATAACTGCGGGCGCGGATCTTATCAAATTGTTTTTGCTCTAAAAGATGGACGTCTTCTTCCTTGAGCGATGTGAACGGATGGTGCTCGCTTTCCCATCTTTTTTCTTCTGTATTATATTTGAACATCGGGAAATCCACAACCCAAAGAAACGCAAATTGCTCCCCTTCCTTGCGGATGTCCGGCTTGTCGCTTTTGTATTTCGCCATGGCTTCGGCGTGCGTCATGCGCGGGAACGGGATCGGGAGGTCAATACCTTTAATATCTTTAAATATTTTTTGGTAAAGTTTTTCGGTGAGGCTAAAAATATCTTCCTCGGTCACAAAAGACATTTCAATATCGAGCTGGGTGAATTCCGGCTGGCGGTCGGCGCGCAAATCCTCGTCGCGAAAACACTTCACGATCTGGAAGTAGCGGTCCATGCCAGACACCATCAAAAGCTGTTTGAACAATTGCGGCGATTGCGGCAAGGCGTAAAACGTTCCGGGGTTCAAACGGGACGGAACGAGAAAATCGCGTGCGCCTTCCGGAGTACTTTTGGTCAGGATCGGCGTTTCGACCTCAACAAATTTCTCTCCGTTCATCACATCACGCATGATCTGGGTCAACTTGTGGCGAAGCAACAACGCTTCGCGCACTTTATCGCGGCGGATGTCCAAATAACGATAGGTCAAACGCAATTCTTCCGACGGTTCAACCGCACTGTCGATCTCAAAGACCGGAACCTTGCTGGTGTTCAAAATCTCTAATTCAAGCGCGAGCAATTCAGTCTCACCTGTGGCGAGATCAGCATTCACATTCTTCGGCGGGCGGACATTGACCGTTCCGGTGATCTGGACAACGAATTCCGGCCCGAGCGTTTGCGCTTTTTCGTGGGCAAGCTTTGCGACCGACGGGACGAACACGACTTGCGTGACACCATAACGGTCACGGATATCAATGAAGGTCAGTTTACCGTGGTCCCGGCGGCGGTGAACCCATCCGCAGAGAGTAACCTTTTGGTCTTTATGTTCTTTTCTTAACTCACCGCATGTGTGCGTACGTAACATCTTTAGTGCCTTTCTAATCATCGTCATTGCGAGCCTCCGAAAGAGGCGAAGCAACCTATTACAGATTGCCGCGTCGCCTTTCAGTCCCCTCGCAATGACGAAATAATTTTAGCAACGTCCTTTAAGGGAACCTGCTCTTGCTCGCCGTTTTGCATATTCTTAATCGTGACAACACCCTTGCCTAATTCTTCTTCGCCGAGGATTATAACATAACGCGACTTCATTTTACCCGCTAAACGCATCTGGCTTTTCATAGAGCTGAGTTTGTAACTCATATCCGCCGAAAAACCGGCATCACGGACTTGCTTGGCGACCAAAAAATTTTGTTTCAAAGCTTTTTCATCCATGGAAACGAGCCATAAATCTAAAGCTTGCCCTTCAGCTTCGGTTTTTCCTAAAGCCAAAAGGACACGTTCCATGCCTAAAGCGAAACCGATCGCGTCAACTTGCGGCCCGCCAAGTTGCGAAACTAAGCCGCTGTAACGGCCTCCGGCGCCAAGTGCATCCTGGCTGCCTAAAGCCGGGCAGGAAATCTCGAAAACCGTATGCGTATAGTAATCCAAACCGCGCACTAAAGCAAAGCTCACTTCATATTTAATATTCAAACTCTCGAGGGCAGAACAAACATCGCCAAAATATTTCCGACTGTCTTCAGATAAATAGGAATGATCCAGCTTTAAACCGGCAACCACGGCGCGGCACTCACGGTTTTTGCAGTCCAAAATGCGAAAAACATTACGTTCAAAACGGTTTTGGCAGTCAGGGCAAAGTTGTGAAAGGTGCGGCTTAAGCCGTTCACGCAAATACTTTGAGAAATTCTCTTTATCTTCGCTAGAACCGAGCGTATTGAGCTTCAGATGAAATTGGCCGGCAGATAAACCGGCCTCTTTCAACAAATTCACCGCCATCGCGATCAACTCCGCGTCCAAATACGGTGAAGCGGTGTTCGGCCCGATCGCTTCGGCGCCGACCTGATGAAATTGGCGTAATCTTCCCTTTTGCGGACGTTCGCCACGGAACATCGGCCCGACGTAAAATAATTTGGAAATAGCTTCTTTTTTATCGAGATCATTTTGAATGTACGAACGGACGATAGCGGCCGTGCCTTCGGGGCGCAAAGCAAAATTGGAAGCATCAGCTTCATCATTTTGCGACTTAAGGGCTAACATCTGTTTTTGGACAATATCGCTCGTCTGGCCCATGGATCGGGCAAAAAGCTCGGTTTCTTCGAATAAAGGGGTACGAATTTCACGATAGCCAAAGCGGGACAAGATGTTACGAGATTTTGTCTCTAAATCCTGCCAAAGGGCCACTTCGTGCGGAAGAATATCTGCGGTGCCGCGGGGAAGAGAAAATTTCTGGGTCATATACAATTCATCCTAAGCGCTTCGCGCTTTTAGGACGAACTTTCGAGAATGAGTTCTAAATAAAAGCTCGAAAATTCGGAGACATTTCCTCCGCCTTAAAAAGATATTTATCTTGTAAGTCCTTTAATTACTTGATTTTTTGTTTCATTTCCAAACCGGGCTTGAAAACAACAACTTTGCGCGGCGGAACCGGAACGCTGGCACCAGTACGGGGATTACGTCCGAAACGGGCACGACGTTCTTTGATCTTGAAAACACCGAAATTACGCAATTCGACCTTCTCATTGCGCATCAAACTCTCGACGATAACATCAAAAGTCTGTTGAACGATAGTCTTGACGTCCACTTGTTTGATCCCGGTGCTGTCAGTGATTTTCAAGACGATGTCTTTTTTCGTCATATCAGTCACCTCCTTAACCTAAGTATAGTATAAACAATGTGTTACGATGTCAAGACTATTTTAGTAGCGTCCCCAAAACCCATCAAGCTGCTTTAGCTTTGCCAAAAAGACCATAACGCGAAAGTTCATCAATGGTTTTTTGATAAAGATCAGAAGAACTTTCTCCCCTCGCCCAATTCGCAAACTGTTTCATACCATGGGCTAGATCAATTTGCGGTTCATATCCAAGAACTGAGCTTGCCATAGAGATATCAGCAAAGCAAGAACGGATATCCCCGACGCGGAATTCGCCGCGGTCTTCTAGGATCGCTTTACCGCCGCACGCAGAAGCCAACGCTTCGGCAACATCGCGGATCGCACATGGCTTGCCAAAACCGATGTTAAAACAAGATCCCGGTTTCGTATCTGTCTCTAACGCAAGCACATTCGCTTGAGCGACATCCGAAACATGCACAAAGTCGCCTTCCGATCTTCCTTTTTCATACAAAACGACCGGCTGGCCGGCCGCGAAACGGCTGAAAAAGATCGAAACCACACCCGTATATGGATTTGTTAACGATTGGCGCTGGCCGTAAACATTAAAATACCGAAGGATCGTGACCGGTAGCCCAAAAGTCTTGGCCGCAAAACGGCAATAATCTTCCTGATGTTTTTTTGTCTCAGCGTAAACCGTCATCGGATAAAGCGGACGGGCCTCCGCAGTCGGCCGGGACAACATCGGTTGCTCACAATGCGGGCAAAGCACGGAGAAAATGCCTGCTTCCATTTTTTCCCTCGTCCGCGGCTGAGGATGTTGTAAACCGTGCTCGGAACAATAATGCGTGCCCTCACCATAAACTGCGCGCGAAGAGGACAGGACCAAACGTTTGATATTTTTGTGGGTTTTAACGATCGTTTCGATCAAGACCGCCGTGCCGTTGCAGTTCGTGTCCACATAATTACGGACATCATACATGCTTTGGCCTACGCCGGTCAGCGAAGCAAAGTGGCAAACCGCATCCATATCTTCTAAAGCGCGGCCGACATCTTTGATACTGCGGACATCGCCGTGGATACATTCAATACGCGGGTCCAAATACGACGGGAATTTTGCACTATGACCGTGGATCTGCGGGTCAAGAAGGTCAAGGATACGTACGCGGTGGCCGCACGCCAAAAGAGCATCAGCGGTGTGTGAACCAATAAAACCGGCGCCTCCTGTGATCAGAACATTCATGAAACCCTATCCTTCGCTACTACATGGTCACAGAAAAACTTTCATCCCCGACCAATTCTTTGATCTCATTGATCAAGGCTTCGCTTGGTGTGACAAAAAGGTCTTCACCGACCAAGATCTGGACACTTTTGAACTCTTGAGTATTGAGATGCAAATAAACGGGAGTTTTCCCGGGGAACAAGCTCAACTTCTCACGTAATGAGGATAAAGCCGGCTGATTGACCGTCGAAACATTGAGGTTAATGGCCTTGATCGCTTTATAAATTTCCTCGATCCGCTTGATATCAGTGGCGACGATGTTCGGGCTGTCCTCGCGGAAGCCGACGCGGCCGATGGCGACAACAACAGCGCCTTCTTTAAGGATCTCCGCGACATTGGGATAGGTTGACGGGAAAATCACGACCTCTACTTCACCATCAAGGTCCTGAACCTTCACGATCGCCATGCGTTCATTGCCTTTACGTGTCGTCGTTAACTTGATCCCACTGATAATGCCGATGATCTTTGCTTCCTGCCCGTCAACGACATTCTTCAGGTCTTTGGTCGTATGCTTGACAAATTCCTTGATCTCGGTTTTATAATGCGACAACGGATGCCCGCTGAGGTAAAACCCGAGGATCTCTTTTTCGTAAGCTAGGATCTCATTTTTCGGCCATTCTTTGATCTGCGGTAACGTTTCGGCGTCGTGCTTAAATCCACCTTGGCCTTCGCCCATCGTGAAGAATGAGAATTGCCCGGCGGCGATCTCTTTCTGTGATTTTGTCCCCATTTCGAGAGCTCGCTCCACAACGGCCATAAGCTGTGAACGGAAGATCTTAAAACTGTCCAAAGCCCCGCACTTGATCAAACTTTCCAGGACCCTGCGGTTCGCCAAACGCAGATCAACGCGTTTACAAAATTCGAAGATCGATTTGTAAGGCCCTTCCTGCAAGCGATTCGCAACAATTGATTCGATCGCGCCTTGCCCGACGTTTTTAACGGCCAAAAGTCCAAAACGGATCGTTTTTTCGTCAATGACATTGAATTCCAAGATACTTTCATTGATGTCCGGCGGCAACATGGCAATGCCTATTTCTTCAGCGGCATCAACATACTCGACGACTTTGTCAGTATTATCTTTTTCGCAGGTCAGAAGTGCACAAATATACTCGACGGCATAATTGGCTTTCAAATACGCTGTTTGATAAGTGATGACAGCGTAAGCCGCAGAATGGCTGCGGTTAAAACCATACCCAGAGAAATAATCGATCAAATCAAAAAGCTTATTCGCTTCGTCCTCTTTGATATTGCTCGCCGACAAACAGCCCGTAATGAATTGGGCGCGCATTTTCGCCATATCTTCCGGGATCTTCTTGCTCATCGCGCGGCGGAGATGGTCGGCTTGCGTCATGGAGAACCCGGCGAGAACGCTAGCCATCTGCATAACTTGTTCCTGGTACACAATGATTCCAAATGTACTCTTTAACGTCGCTTCCAATTTGGGATGAGGATACTTGATCGGCGCCTCTCCCCGTTTGCGCTTGCTGAAATCTTCCAACATCCCGGAACCCATCGGGCCCGGGCGATAGAGCGCCAAAATGGAGATAATGTCTTCAAACTGACTGGGTTTAATTTTACGCAAAAGATCCCGCATCCCCGCACTTTCCAATTGGAAGATCCCCGACGCATTTCCCGTCGCCAATAAATCGTATGTCTTCTTATCGTCGAACGGCAATTTCGACAAATCCAAGTCGATCCCGCGGGTTTTCTTGATCCACTTAACGGCCTTATCAAGCACGGTCAAGTTCCGCAGACCAAGGAAATCCATTTTAAGCAAACCGATCTTGGCGATGCCGTCCATCGAATAGCCCGTCGTGGTCTGTCCGTCGGTACTCCTAAAGAGCGGCACATATTCGTTCAACGGTTTATCAGAAATGACAACACCGGCCGCATGGATCGAAGCGTGGCGGTTCAAACCTTCCAAAACCTGCGCGGTTTCCACAATGTCATTAGCGACTTCATTTTCTTCGCACAATTTTGCTAATTGCGGTTCCACCTTAAGAGCGTCTTTCAAAGTCATACCAACTTCAGCAGGAATAAGTTTAGCGATCTTGTCCACATCAGCATACGGCGCGCTCATGACACGCCCGACGTCGCGCACCGCGGCGCGCGCCTGCATCGTCCCAAAAGTAATGATCTGCGCGACATTGTCTTTGCCATATTTATTCGTAACGTAATCAATGACTTCCTGACGGCGCTCGAAACAAAAATCAATATCAATATCAGGCATGCTCATACGTTCGGGATTTAAAAAACGCTCGAACAGCAAACCATACCTGATCGGATCAAGATCGGTGATCCCTAAAAGATAACTGACCAAACTCCCGGCGGCAGAACCGCGGCCCGGCCCGACGGGAATACCTTTTTGTTTCGCATAATTGATAAAATCCCAAACGATCAAAAAGTAACTGACAAAGCCCATTTTCTTGATGGTGTTCAGTTCATGCGTGAGCCGTTCCTGTAAAGCGGGCGTCATTCCTTGCGGACCGTAACGTTCACGGATCCCCTTAGCACAAAGTTCTTCCAAATACCCTTCGCGTGTCATGCCGTTAGGCGGCTCATAATTCGGCAAATGATATTGCCCGAACTTCAGATCAAGGTTACACTTCTCAGCGATCTCGACGGTATTCTTCAAAGCTTCCGGGACCCAGAGGAACTCGCGCTTCATTTGTTCCGGCGGCTTGAAAAAGAATTGGTCGGTCTTCAATCGCATCCGGTTCGGATCATTTAAAAAAGTTTGGGTCTGGATACAAAGTAG
>JADLGJ010000057.1 GCA_020849375.1 Candidatus Omnitrophota bacterium | reverse complement strand
GAACTCATGAAGTTATTGCATTCTGAATATGTTAGAGCAAATCTCGACGAGAAGGCCAATATTTTAAAACGAATAGCTTCGAACTACCAACTAAATGACGTAACTATAACTGCCACATATAGAAAACCCTTCATCTTCTTTGCGAACATGAAGGGTTGTCCAAATTGGCTGCCCCGCTTGGATTCGAACCAAAATACTGAGATCCAGAATCTCATGTCCTACCATTAGACGACAGGGCAATAACTTTTTAATTTCCCGCCACGATCCCATCGAGGGGCAAAAACGACAGGGCAATAAATTTTCTTAATTTACGAAAAAGCTTGTTGTAGCCGGCGGACGGTCTTGTCTTTCCCTAGGACCGTCATCGTTTCAAAAAGCCCGGGCCCGACGGTCTTTCCGGTTAAAGCGATACGTACCGGATGAACAAGATCTCCGGCGGGAATACCCAGCTTTGCCACCACGCCGCGGAAAACATCCTCCGTGGCTTTGTGGTCGAAACTTGACGTGCTGGCCAGCCCTTCGGCGAGAAGACGAAAACCTTCCTTCTTGTCCGATGTTAAATATTTCGCGCGGTCTTCGTCGGCCGCTTTAATATTTGGCTCGAACAAATAATCCGCCCAATCCATAAAATCCAACAATATCGTCATGCGGGGCTGATAAAGCTTCACGACCTCTTCAAGCCACTTACGGTCCGCATTCTCACCGTAGCCCTTTTCTTTTAAGAACGGCAATAGCAGATCGGTTAACTTCCCGACGGGCATCTCTTTAATATATTGGGCGTTGAGCCACGTTAATTTTTCGATCGAAAAAGCCGCCCCCGCCTTATTGACTTTCTTAATTGAAAATTTCTTAACCGCGGCATCAAGGCTGACTTTTTCCTGATTATTGCCCGGCGACCAGCCCAACAACATCAAATAATTGACGATCCCTTCAGGAAGGAACCCTTCCTTCTGATAATCGCTCACCGCCGTAGCGCCGGTCCGTTTCGACATGCGTCCGCCTTCTTCGTCCATGATCAAAGGCAAATGCGCAAATTTTGGCTCTTTCCAACCAAGCGCTTTATAGATCAAATATTGTTTCGGCGTGTTAGAAATATGGTCTTCTCCTCGGATGACATGCGAGATCTCCATCAAATGATCATCAATAACGCAAGCAAAGCTGTAACTTGGCGTTCCGTCGCCTTTTATTAAAACTTCTTCCCGCAACAAGGGGCCCGAGTTATCAGGTTTCATCAAAATACTCTTATGATCTTCGCTTCTTCGGTAAAGAAATGATTGATCAAAAACTATTTCTCCTCGAATAAGGTCAAATATCTTAATTTCTTTATGCGATAAATTATTCCAGCATTTTTCGGTATCTAAAACTATCGCCTCACCTTCTTTGCGAGCTTTACCTTCCGCCAACAGCTGATCAGCATACTTGCGGTAAATATCAAAGCGTTCGCTTTGCTTATAAAATTCGTCCCAACTCAAATTCAGCCAAGTCATCGCACGCATGATCTCTTCGAGATATTCCTGTTTCGAACGCTCGGCGTCAGTGTCTTCAATACGCAAGATAAACGTGCCGCCCTGGCTGCGGGCATACATCCAATTAAAAAGCGCGGTGCGCGCCCCGCCGATATGCAAGAATCCCGTCGGGCTTGGCGCAAAACGGACACGGATCTTGGCCGGCGCCGCATTATTATCTATCGTTGGTTCCATATTTTATTCGCTTCTTTCAAAAGAAATCTCCACACAATTACTGTGGAGAAGTTGTTGGCTTCACTCCAAACGGCAACGATTATGTCTCGGGAACAAGCCGTCCTTGCTTAACCAAACGCTGGACCGTGGCCTCGACCCTTTCACGGTCGCGGTCACCGATATCCACAAATTCAATGCCGATATCATAGAACATCGGCTTATTTTCTTCACTGGATTTTCGCCGCACAGACCAGACGACCTTGCCCTGGCATTTCACATGCTCTTCAAGGTCCAAAAGATCCAGCTCGACCTCCACGGGAGAGAACATCTCCAAACCTTTTTTTAAAATCGCGCAAATCCCGCCGACACCGATATTTTCCGTATGGGCCAGGATCACGTCGCGCTCATCGTTCTCATTTCGCACAACGACCTGACAAGGATAATTGACACGGGGAAAACGCCTGCGATTTAATCCATCCCAAGGGCTCATGTTAATCTCCTTTGTATCGGCGTAATTTTTTTCGCTAAACCGGTTTTGGTATCGACCTTTACGACCACTCCGCACAATTGCGGATCGTCTTGCGCAACTTCAAAGCGCACCGGCAAACCAGTACAGAACCGCTGAATAATTTTATCTTTATTCTGCCCGATGACCGAATCGTAAGGGCCGGTCATTCCCAAATCCGTGATGTGGGCCGTCCCTTTCGCGAGGATCTTTGCATCCGCTGTTTGAATATGCGTGTGCGTACCGAACACCGCGGTCACGTCCCCGTCGATAAAATGCCCCAGCGCTATTTTTTCGCTGGTCGTTTCGGCGTGGAAATCAACAAAGATGATATTGGTTTCTTTCTTAATTTCCGCAACGATCTTTTGCAAAGCGCGGAACGGACAATCGACATTATAACGCATAAAAACGCGGCCTAAAAGATTTACGATACCAATTTTATGATCTCCGGCATTGACGACCGCCCAACCTTTTCCCGGGGTACCTTCCGGAAAATTCGCCGGCCGGATAATATTAGCTTCTTCCTGCAAATATTCGATCAGCTCATGCTTATCCCAGGTATGGTCGCCTAACGTCAAAAAGTCACAACCGGCGCGGCAAAGCTGTCCGGCGATGCGCGGTGTCAACCCGGCACCTCCGGCAGCGTTTTCGCCATTCGCAATTGTGAACGCGATATCGTATTCTTTTTTTAATTCAGGGAGAAGCCCTTCCAGCGCATGCCGCCCCGCTTTCCCGACGATGTCCCCGATACATAAAACATTCATAATAATTCCATTCTACTTCGCGTATTCCGTGGCCCGAGTCTCGCGCATGACGATGACCTTGATCTGGCCTGGATATTCAAGTTCCTGTTCAACACGCTTGCGGACATCGCGCGCCATGACGATCGCCTCGTCGTCATTGACCTTATCCGGCTGGACCATAATACGGATCTCACGTCCGGCCTGAAGGGCATAAGATTTCTCGACACCCTTGAACGAATTAGCGATCTTTTCTAAACTTTCCAAACGCTTAACATATGTTTCTAATGTTTCCGCACGGGCACCCGGACGGGCCGCGCTGATCGCGTCAGCCGCGCAAAGAATGTTCCCATAAAGCGTTGTAGATTCGACCTCGTCATGATGCGACGCAACCGCATTAACAATAATATCATTTTCGCCGAATTTCTTAGCCAAATTAGCCCCGACGATCGCATGCGTTCCTTCTTCTGCTTCTTGGCTGACAACTTTTCCGATGTCGTGCAACAATCCGGTACGAACCGCGATCTTGG
>JADLGJ010000056.1 GCA_020849375.1 Candidatus Omnitrophota bacterium | reverse complement strand
TATTTGAACCTAAATACCTCCAACGATACCATAAATATCCAGATCCCCAAAAGTTAGTATATATAAAGGAGAGCTACACATGGTAATCGGGCACAATACGCTTAAGGTTTTGCTTGTGTCTCCGCCTTATCCTCATTTGTGTGGAGAGGAATCTTTTGGGTTCGCTGGGCGTGAAGATTGGTTTCCCCTAGGGCTTTTTGTTATTGCTAACGCCATTAGTTTAGAGAAATTAGCGGATGTTAAGATTTATTATCAAGCGGACCATACTCCCAAGGCGGTGGAAAAGCTGATCAGGGATTTTGCGCCGGATGTTGTGGGAATCGGATGTTTTACGAGAACACGTTTTGCCTGTTTTGAATTAGCAGATATTGTCAAGAAGGTCGGTAAGGATATTAAGGTCATTTTGGGAGGGTCGCATGCGACCTTCTTAGACCAGCAGATCCTGCAAAATTATTCTTCCGTTGACATGTGCATTCGAGGTTATGCGGAAGGCGCTTTTTTAGATGTCCTCAAGGCGATCATTAATAAGGACGATATCGGTAGCATTGCAGGATTGACCTGGCGGGATGAGCACAATAAGATCCGAAAGAATTGTAATCGGTCTTTAGATGATGATCTTGTGAGGGAACTTACTCCCAATGTCCCAGATCTTTTTATCGGGAATTTGCCGGATTGGAAGTCGCCGGACATGATTTCGTATGCGTTGCCCATTGAGACGACGCGGGGATGCGTCTACACCTGTACTTTTTGCAGCCGCATGGGGCCGGACAACCGGACGGTTATTGAAAGAGGGCCGGAGCAATCGTTGCGTTATGTGGATGGATTATTTAAGGTCTTCGGAAAACGGGAGATTTATTTTTGTGATACGAATTTCACGCTTAAGAAGAAGCGAGCTTATGAATTCTGTGAGGCTATTCGCAACCATCCTTTAAAGTTTGAATGGACATGCTCGACGAGGATTGATCTGGTCAATAAGGAGATGCTAACGGCCTTGAAAGAAGCCGGGTGCCGCAAGGTTTATTATGGGGTTGATTCATTTTGTAGAAAAATACTCCCCTCCATTGGCCGTCATTTTAACCCGGAAGTCGCGGTGAGAAATCTTAATTTAACGGTAGAGTGTGGGTTGGAAACAGAAGGTAATATCATTATAGGATTCCCCGGAGAGAATTCTGAAACGATCATTGAATCGTATCACAACCGTCGACAGGTGGATAGCCGAGTGTATTTAACGATCCGTCCTTTAAAGATCATGCCTGGCGGAGCGCTTTATTATCAGGCCATTAAAGAAGGTTTCAATGAAGATTATTGGTTGGAGGATCATGGTGATGATTTCCCCACTTATACTTATGTTATGACTGAAAGATTGATCGGCCAGTATTGCGAATTCCTCAAAAATCCTAGTCATTATAATGCGAACAAACACATGAATCTTCAATTAAAATGATCTTAAATCGTAGTGACCTTCGAAATTTCTTATTTTTTCTCAATGAAATTCACCCGTTAAGTATCGAAGATTCATTGTTGGGTGCCGCAACCGCTCCTTCCTCTTGGGAGGAGGTTAAGACAAAGATCCGGGTTGCTCGTAAGAACGATTCTTTTGTCCGTTCGATCAAGCGGGTTCAAATATATATCCATGTCCCTTTTTGCGGCCGGTTGTGTAAATTTTGTCATTGTGCCAGGATCCTTTTGCGGCGGCGTTCCGAGATAAATACTTATATTGATTCTGTGAGTAGGCAAATGATGTTCCTTTCGTCCGCTTATCAAGGGATGAGTGCAGATACCCTCTGTTTTGGCGGTGGTACACCGTCAATCCTCAATGCGCAACAGCTGACCGCTATCCTCGACGGTGTTGATGAGGCATTCCCCAATCCTCAGCGTAAAATCCTTTTTGAGATCAACCCGTCCTCGTGGTCAGCGTCAAAGTTGGCAGTGTTATCCGCCCGCGGCCTGTACCGCTTGAGCATCGGGGTTCAATCGTTAGATGATAAAGTCCTCAGGAATGTGTCCCGTTCTCAAACCAGGAAGAAAGTTCTTTGGTGCTTGCGTTCGGCACGGAAAGCTAAAGTTCCTTATGTGAATGTTGATTTGATGGCTGGCCTTCCAGGTCAAACCACCAAAGGATTTATGGATGATCTTGAGGTATTACTTGATGAGGGAGCCAATGTCGTCCATGTTTACCCCTACTGCGATCCTACGGGGCAGATATTGCGTCGTTCTCAGGATGAGGTGAAGGATTTCTTTAAAAAACGTGACTCGATGATGAAGTTGGGATCTGAAGCATTGGTTAAGGCCGGATTTAGCCGTAAAGGATTGGGGGCCTATACTCAAACGGGAGCGGGAGAAGAACATCAGGAAGAAGCTTATACGACGTTGGAATCAGCAGTTGCTGGGTTTGGGCCTTTTGCTAAAAGTCAGTTTCCCGGGGCTGTTTATTATTCTTCGGGGGCATTAAGGGCGGGCAATAATCTTCCATCTGTCGCTCTTGCTCAACATGATAAGAGTTACGCCATGTCCCATTATGCGGCGATCGCGATCATGGACGGGCTTAATGAAAAGGTTTTTGCCCGGCGTTTTGGGGTTTCTCTTGAGAAGCAATGCGGTGAAGCTTTACGATTCCTTCAGCAGGAAGGGCTTGTTACTTTTTCGAAAGGGGTATGGAAATTTTCCGGGAAATGGGAGATCCGTCGGATCCGTGAGTATATCGTATTAACAAGGATATTGTTCGGGCAGAGAATGGTCGATAATTTAAGACGGCGTTTTGCGGACAAGTATGACCCCCAACATGATTATAGCGGCGGGAATTCTTTATTGAAGGCATATTCCAACAGTTGGCTCATGACCTTATATTATCGGATGGGTGTATAAAATGTTAACGACGGATGTCATTTTAACCGCGAATACTCGGCCAGCCTGCGGCGGCCCTCATTTGATCCGTTGTAGTGCCGGAGGAGTGTTCCAGTCCGTCGCGCATAAGGGGTTGAGTGTCCGTTGGACCGACTTGATGTCACATGCAAAAGGAAATGTTCCGGATGCGCCTGTAGAGAATATGGCCAATGTTTGCTGTTATCCTGTTTTCTTCGGGAACAAGGTCAGCGCTTTCCAGCATATCAAAGCGGTTCGAAATGCTAAGAATGCCCCTCGCCAGATTATTGTTTTTGGGACTTTTGCCGCATCATTCCCTGAGGAGATTCTTTCTCGACAATTAGCGGACATCGTTGTGTTCTTTGACCCAGAATTTGTTATTCCGTTGATCTTATCAGTGTTAGCCGACGGCACTTCCTTGTCAACGATCCCTAACTTGGCGTATATGGATCAAGAAAAAATGAAAATGACCGCCAAGCATTCTTTTCATGACCTGGATGCGATCCCTTTTATAAGCCCCTATCTTTATGTCCAGGGTGACCGTCCGGCTTACATGATTACCGCGCGGGGTTGCCAATATCATTGCGTGTTTTGTGACCGTAACGCGCTTTGGGGCGGGGGGATCCGTGAGCGAAGTGTCGAAAATGTTTTAAATGAAATTCGGGAGTTGGTATCAACCTATCCTGTTGAGATCATCCGTTTTCTAGATGAAGATTTTGTGGCTAATCAGAAACGCCTGTTGATGTTATGTGAAGGGATCCGCCGTATAAGAGGCAAGTTTTTATGGGAATGCTCCGCGTGTGTTGATTCCGTTACTGAAAAAGGGCTTTTATTGATGGGGCATTCCGGTTGTCGAAAAATAAATCTCGGTGTTGAGTCCGCTTCTCCCAATGTTCTTCGCCGGATCGGGAAAAGATATGGCCGCCAGGATATTCTCAATGCTGTGGGATGGGCCCGGAAGGCGAAAATTCAAGTCGAGGTGATGATCACGACCGGGAACCCTCAGGAAACCGACTTTGACCATCAGTTGACCCTGGCTGCTCTTAACGAACTGGGCCGCGACGGAGTTAGCATCACCACCAACCGGTTAGTTATATTGCCGGGAACACCAATTTACCGTCAAGGTTTAAAAGAAGGGCGCTATACCTCGGAAAGTTTTTTTGAAGATGATGGGTTGATTTTTTATAACGAAAAAGATCTAGTGTGACCCTGCATTGTTTTTGATCGGAGTTATAAATGCTTCAGAAGGTTGTCATTGTTGGGGCAGGAGCGTTAGGGAAGTGCCTAGCAGCTATTCTGGGAAAGAAAGTTGCTGTCACGGTCTATGAACGCGACAGTTTTGTTTCTGAAAAGTTGCAGAGAAACGGTTTTGTCTTTCGGGAAGGAAAACGATCGCGAATTGTCCGGATCAAGATGGTTTCTTCCTTAGATAAATTGCGGTCAGAAAAGATCGATGTTCTAATCTTTGCCACAAAGGTAATGGATCTCTCATCAGCCGTACGGGCTTGCGCTAAACTCGATCCCCGTTTTATTTTCCTGCCACAGAATGGGCTTTTTAATATCCATAAGATCAAGCGGTCGTTTAAAAGAGCGGTTGTTTGCCGGGGGGTGACGACGATGGCTTGCCAAGAGTCAGGGCCCTGTAATGTGGCTTTGCTTTACCGCGGGAATGTTTACCTTGGCGGTGTAGGAGCAAAATTTGTCGGTGGTATTTTTCGTAAAACCGGAATAAAAGTGAAGGTCTTTAAAAGTCCTCAAGGGGCTGTCTGGGCTAAACTTATTTTTAGTTCTGTGATGAACCCGTTACCCGTGATAACTGGCCAAGGGTATGATGTTTTGCGCAAAGATCTGAAAATTTGGGAACTTGTCCGTAAAGCCATCTGTGAGGGCCGCGAAGTATCAAAGACTTTAGGCGTGCGGTTGGCTTTTGATCCTCTTAAGCTTATTCAAAGAGTGCGTCATGGTGACCTGGCAGGCATAGCTTATCGGGGATCCGTTGCCCGCGATGTTCTGGTGGGCCGTCCGACAGAGATAGATTTTATGACCGGGGCTTTGACCCGCCGTGCTCGGGAGGTGGGGGTGAAAACTCCGGTTTTGGATCATATCTTATCAGAATCCAACATGAAAATAGCCTTATTGACCGAAGAGGGGTATCATCCGTAGCAGTGTGGGTAAAAATTGAGAATAACTGAGGAGGCATCCGATAAAGATCAAAGGAGCAAATGGAACGCGGTCTTGATAATCTTTGAAGTGCCTGAAGATGGTGTGAATCGCGATTGAAAGAAAGGAGATCAGGATCAGTCGAGTGAGGTATCCACCGAGAGCCTGCCAGGATAAGGAAGCTGGGGATAACAACAGGCGCGTCATAAAACCAACAAAGACGCCGAGGGTGATGACGATAAGATTCTTTTTGAGAAAATCAAAGACGAAGTGTTTTTTGACCTCTTTTTCATCATTGTATGTCCAGTTAAAAATGAGATACATGATGGTTAAAAGAACCGCGGGGTTCGTCAATTGCCCAATATAATAAAGGGGAAACAAAGCCCATGAGAAATAGATCATGCCGCCGATGCCAAGGAACAGGCCTTGGCGTTTTTTCGGTAAAAAGAGTTCTTGGGCAATGACTTTATGGTTGATAGCGGTATCTTTTATGAAAGCGGGGAGGAGAATGATGCTTCCTCCAAGGAAGGAGCAGGCAAAAAGGCTGAATGCGCTGGGGAATGGTTGAACGTTGTATTCTGGTAACGGCATTAGAAAAGAAAAAAGCGTGAATAATTTAGCGTCGCCGCCGCGCCATAATTTAGTTCGGTATAGTAGAAATCCGATAAGGAAAGCGCCAATGCCATTGACGATGTGAAAAACAACATCGGCATGAGCGACGATCGCGGTATAGGCAATTGCGGCAACTCCTAGAGCCGCCCCCAGAATGAGGTGGGCATTCATTATTTTTCTGTTTACCAGATCGGTGTATGTCGTTAACATACCGAAAATAAAGATGACCAAGAAGACTATCATAGTTGAATTAGTTTAGTTTAAAACGGAGCGTTTGTGAATAAGGTTCTTTATGACTTTTTCAAGATTGGTGTGTTTTTGCTGACTTGTCTAGTTTTGATCAGTGTTTATTATTCAACGGAGAGAAATATTGATAAATTTAGGCTCAGAGTCTATGAGGCCACCATTAAAGTGGATTCGTCATTTTGTAAGGCAGATCAATATTGCTTGGATCATATGAGGTATTATCGGTCCCTGATCTGCATTGATGAGGTTTGTAACTTAACGGATAAGAGTGAAAGGTCGGTTGACTGTGCCCCGGCATTTGCCGCTTTATATTCTCCCGAACTTCAAGTTAAAGTCAGTGATGCTCTTTGTGCTCTGGTCAGCGATCCCGGCCCCGCGACGAGAAAGGCGTATTTGAACCTTGTGGTCAATGAGACCGAAGGGGAAGCGGTTGAATTAGGGGGATATCTGATGGCTTTAAAGGGGTCTTCTCGTTCATGTCAGGACTATATCAAGCAATACGTAGGCCCTTGGGGATCTTCGTGGAATTTTCAATGGATTCGGGCTTTGTCCGGATGCCGTATTCTTGCTAAAGAAAGTAGATCCGAGGACGAGGAGCGAGATCTTAACAAGTGGTTGGCAGTGGCCCAGGGGGCAGGGCATTGTTCAGATATTGTGAATATTGATATGAGAGAGGCTTGCGGTGCTCCGGGAGCAAAGCCCCCGGTTCCTGCATATGAACAGTTGTGGTGATGAAAGAGAGTGTTGCTAATCAGATGATCTCCAATGATCACGAAATCCGTAATTTTTTATTCTTTCTCAGCGATATTCATCCGTTGAATTTGGAAGACACTCTTATAGGGGCTTTAGCTGTTGATTCATCCTGGGGTGTCGTTGCGGAAGAAGTGAGTAAGGCTCGTCGAGAGGACGCTTTTGTGCGTTCACTCGAAAAACTCTCTTTGTATATCCATGTCCCTTTTTGCTCGAGGATATGTACATTTTGTCATTGCCCGAAGGTATTGCTGCGTCGTCATTCGGAGATCGATGATTATATAAAGGTCTTGTTGCGCCAAATGATGTATTTCTCATCTGTCTATCAGGGGATGGATGCGAGTTCTCTTTGTTTTGGCGGCGGTACGCCATCGATCTTGAATGAAAAAGAGATGGCGACCATTTTAGACGGCGTTGATCAATCTTTTCCTGCGAGTACCCGTCAAATTTATATGGAGATCCACCCGACCTCATGGACAGCTTCGAAATTGGCGGTCTTATCCGGCCGGGGACTTTATCGTGCCAGCATCGGGATACAATCATTTGATGAAAAAGTTCTCAAAGACGTTGCTCGCTCTCAAACGAAAAAGCAAGTCTTGTGGTGTTTGCGTTCGGCCCGAAAAGCCGCTGTCCCCCGTTTGAACGTTGATCTTATCGCCGGCCTACCGGGACAGACCTTTAAGGGATTTATGAGTGATCTGAAACTTGTGATCAAAGAAGGGGTGAACGAAATCCATCTTCAGCCCTATACCAGTTTTGCAAAAGAGGAGTTGAGTAAGGCGGGAGGAACGTTCCCGGAATTCTTGCAAAGACGCGATGCCATGATGACAGCGGGGGAAGAACTCGTCTTGGCGTCGGGATTCCGGTGCAAAGGCCTAGGGGGGTATTTACGTGATGATAAAGAGGCCATAAGGCCGGAATGGGAATATTTGCTTCCGAAAAGAGCGTTTGCAGCTTTCGGGCCTTTTGCCATGGGCGAATTTCCCGGAGCGGTTTTTTATCGCGCGGGCACATCAGATCCAGCAAATGAACTTCCGACGGTTAAAGTTGCTGCCCAGAATTCTGGTTATGCGATGTCGCAATATGCCCTTCTTGCGGCGATCAATGGGCTGGGTGAAGATGTTTTTTTTAAGTATTTTGGTGTTGCTCTGGATAAACATTGCGGAGCAGGTTTACGGTATCTCCAGCGCTACGGGTTGCTCGCTTTTGCTAAGGGAAAATGGAAATTCCCAGGGAAATGGGAATTCCGTCGGGTTCGTGAATATGCCGCACTTTCAAGAGTTTTGTTTGGAAATGAGATTCTGTCGCGCCTTAAGACTAAGTTCCGCCAGCGATATAATCCACACCATGATTATGAAAACAACGAGACTTCTTTCTTTAAAGCGTTTACACAGAATTGGCTCATGACGTTGTATTATCAAAAAAGAGTTTGAGAACCTCTGCAGAATTCTCTGGCATCGTATTCAAACAACACATATTATTGTGCAGTGCGTTTCAATTCCAATTTAGTCAATCAGAATTCAGGGGGTTAAAGTGAAGGGATTTGATAAGAAAAATCTTTTTATTATAGTTCTTGTTGCTATTAGCTTAATGGGCTCTTCCCTTATCATTGCCCTAACTTCAAAGCGAGGCATTGGCCTTTCGGCTCACGGCCCAGAATATATACGTATGGCAACAAGTCTTATCGATAGTAATTCAGTCTCTCAAGATCCTTTAATTAATTATTGGCAACATTTCCCCCCGCTCTATCCTCTTTTGCTAGGTATGATTAAATGGCTTGGTGGACCAGATCCTCTTTTCACAGCTAGATGGTTAAACTCTTTCCTTTTTGGTATCAACATTTTCTTAGTAGGACTTTTGATTTATAAGCAAACAGATTCTAAATGGCTTGCTCTAACTGGGGCATTATGGATGTTATTCAAAATTGATATCGTGCAGATCCATTCAGTGGTTATGACAGAACCTTTGTTTATTTCTGAGGTGCTCTTGTGGTTATTGCTTTTTGTTGGTTTTCTCGAGAATCGAAGAGTAATGTTTCTTTTGGGATTTTCTCTTATGGCGGGGCTAGCATGTACTACAAGATTCGCAGGAATACCATTGATCTTAGTCAGTATGTTTATTCTTTTTAATCAGAGAAGAAAAGGGCATTCAAATTTCTTTACCACAGTTGTAATATTTCTTTCTGTAAGTTTGTCTCCGATGATTTTGTGGATGTCAAAGAATTATATAGATGGAGGTCGTTTTGTTAACAGAATACTTGCTTTCCACCCAGCTTCCTTGCCATTTAATCAATATCGGTGGCCGATCAACCCAAGCCCTTTCAATGTAGTCCCTTTGCTTGTTGTAATCACTTTGATAGGCTGGCTTATTTTTAAAAAAAGAGATCCGCTTGCTGTAGAAGCCGTTTTTAACAAAAGACAGCACCACCTTGTAGTGGCAATTGTTTTTATCTTTGTTTATTTTGTGGGATGGTTTATCACAATTAGTTTTTTAGATGCCGAGGCATATTTAGTCAGATATTTTATTCCGATTCAAATCTTTGAATTATTTTTTTGTTTTTCCTTTGTGGGCATATTATTGTCAGTAACTAAAAGTTCTAAAATGTTGAGAATATTTTTCTGTTTTTTTATTTCAATTTATTTGATCGGCATGAATTTAACGACTGCGACGCAGTGGTTTAAGAAAAGGTATAGGGAAGGGGAAGAATATGATGGGGGAAAATGGGACAATTCGCAAATTGTCCAGGAGTCGAAGAAAATACCCAAAGACATTGAGATTTACACTAACAATGTAGAAGCCCTTTATGTCCGTGCAAATCGGCAGGCTATCCCACTAACTTTTGTTTCAAAAGTCGATATGATTTCATTAAAAAACAACCCATTTTATAGCAATAAGATGAGTAAAATGAAAGCAGACTTAAAAAGCAAGAAAGCTGTGGTTGTGTATTTTTATTCAAGCCCACAAAATGATAAGTTGCCTACTATCGATGAACTTAATAATGAAGTCCCTTTGAAGTTGATATTAAAAACATCGGACGGGGGAATATACGTAGCGAATGATTACTGACAAAAGGCCCGAATCAGAAGGATTCATAAATTCACGAACATCTTTTCCTGTAGTGCCATATGTTAAGCAAGGCAGAAGTTTAATAGAATGGGCGCTGTATCTCGTTCGATTTTGCTATGAGATTTAATCAGTGACCGGTAGATGGAGTCTAAAGTACAATATGTCTTTTGGTTCGCAGGATACGTATTGCCCATTTTTATGGGAAGAAGTTTATATTGACCCCAAAGGGGATGTCTTTGCTTGCTGTCATAGAAAGCCGGGCCGCATAGGAAATATCCAGAACGGGAAATTGAAGGATATTTATAATAATTCGATCATGCAACAGTTGCGCCAAGATTCTCTGGATGGGACATTGCTATGTTATGAACGTTGCACGATCCTTGATAAAGAAAGTAAGGCTCCCCGCAAGACAACGTTTAATTATTACTCTGACCTGAAAAAGTTGAAAATTGAATTCGGCGAGTTGTGTAATATCAATTGTGTCATGTGTTGGCAGGACCACAAAAGCCGGACGGTTTTGGACCACAAAATAGTGATCGAGAACGTTGATCTTGGGCCTTTTGACTCCGTTGATATTCAGGGAGGGGAACCGTTGGCGATGCCTGAAGCCAAGGCGTTCTATGAATATGCTGCTTCTCAGAATAAGCGCCCTTTTTTTATGACCAACGGCCTTCTGATCAACGATGAGTGGGCAGAAAAGATCGTTGTAGGTTCAGCAGCCATCTATATTTCGCTCAACGCAGCCACCGCTCAGACTCACGAGATCGTCAATCGGGGATCGAAATGGGATATCGTGATGAGAAATATTAAAAGACTTCAGGATGCGCGTCGACGGCGAGGAACCGCGTTCAAGATAACAGGGCACATGACGATTGTTCTGGAAAATATTCAAGAAGTCGCTTTATTTATTTGCCATTTCCAAGAACTTGGGTTTGACCAGATCGGGTTTGGCTATGATCAGAAAGTGCCGGAATATTTGAAAACTCAACCTTTTCTGAAGATCGCTTTGAAGCGGGATGTCATTAAGGCATTACGAACGGTGCAAGATCCTTCTTTGGTGGATTTAAAGAGACTTAAAATGTTGGAATTTGTTTAGTAGAAGGGGGCGCCTTGTTTAACACGCAGGCCTTAAAAAAAGTGTCACAACTCGCACGTGTCAAGCTGCGCTCTTGGGATGATTTTAGAAAGATCCCGATAGCGACCCGGGAGGACATCAAGGCGTTTGCCGCTCGGGGCTTAGGGGATGATGCGTTCAATGTCACCGCTACCTCCGGCTCAACATCATCACGGCTGGTCATTGTCCACTCCCGTCAGGCGTACGACGCCCATTTGAAACGTTTGACCAAGATTTACCGTCAGGTTGGCGCCAAGCCCGGAGTGTTATGCCTGAATTTGTGTTCCTATGAATTGAACAGCGGCGGGCGGCTCATGGAGGCTGCGTATAAAGCGGCGGGTTGCGGCGTTATTCCTTTGGGTCCGATCAGTACACCCGAAAAGGTTACTGAGGCGGTCCGTTTGATCATCGCTTTAAAACCAACGATGGTCAATGCTTACACCAATCAACTTTATGATCTTTTCTCAGCGCTCGGGTGTAAACATCCGATCCGCCGCTGCGTGGTCAATGGTGAGCTTCTGTGGCCTGAATACCGCAAGCGGATCGAGCAACTAGGTAACGTTGATGTTCATGACCATTACGGCGCGATGGAAGTTTCCGGTTTTGCGATCGCTTTACGTTCCAATGATGAATGGATGAAGGTCACTCCCGACGGGCTTCTTTTGGAAGTCTTGCAGGAAAATAAAACGGCTGCGGCAACCGGGACAGGCGACCTTTTAGTGACCGACCTCAATAATACCTGCTTGCCGTTTATCCGTTATCGCTTGGGGGATCGTGTTGAGCTTGTGCGCCGCAAGGGGGCGCTGTGGGTCAAGGTCTTGGGAAGGACCGAAGACAGTATTTTGGTCAACGGTGTCGTCATAATGAAGCAGGACCTGGTCCGTGCCGCAGGGGATTTTCTCCGTCATCCGCGCTTCTTTTTTATTATTACAAAAGACCCGGTTAAGTATTATGATAGGATAATTATCAATGTGGCGGGGAGCCTGAAAGAAACACCGGCCGAATTAGCAGCGGCCATTGTCGCATCCGTAGGAATGGACAAATGCCTTGATGTCAGGTTGTACAAAGGGGAACTCCCCAGGACACCGAATGGGAAAATCAACTACTTTATCGACGCGAGAAAAGAAAAGTAATCCGCTCCAGAAGATCCACTATACCTGGATCTATGTGACTGAACGGTGTAACTTGGAATGCGATTACTGTTTTTTTCGCCATATGCACGGCCGTGAAATATCAATGGATGCGGTCGAGCAATTGTTCCAATTATTTGAAAGGGTCAATCCTCCGCGTACTCTTATTTGCAGCGGTGGGGAAGTCTTCCTGGCCAAAGATAATCTCTATAAGATCCTCAATGAAGTCCGCCGCCGTTTTCCCACGACAGCTCCCCATATTCAGACCAATGGTGTTTTGATCAACGATGAGGATATTCTGAAGTTAAAAGACCTCGGGGTCAGCCTTGAATTCGGCATTGACGGTAAACCGAAAGAAACCATCCAGCACCGCTGCGGCCTCAAACCCGCTTCTTACAATAGATTGACAGAAACGATCGTCAAATGCATGAAGGCCGGGATCTTCGGCGGCTCCACGATGACCGTTCATCCGGAAGAAGTTGATCATATGGAAGAAAGTGTTGAGCATATCGTCAGTTTAGGGATCCCGCATGTTGATGTCACTCCGGCCGCATTTATGCCGTGGACGCCGGAAACAGTGGCCAGTTTCAAAAAGAATTATTTGGTTATGTCCCGCCGCCCGGAATTGCGCAAGATCGCCTATGCCAATGAGGACCTCGACTGGATAGAGCCGGGGACAATGGACCTGAGCCTTCATCCGCCGGGATACTTATTCGGCGGCGATCCGTTTTTGTGCTTGCCGGAAAATAAACGTGTGGAATTTACGATGTGGGACCCGGCTACGTTTGAAATGCGCCCGGACATCTTAGCTTTTTATGATCAGGCGTATACAGAAATGCATCAGGAACACGCACGTTTGCCTTACCGCGAACATGTCTGCCACAGTTTTGAATTGATGAACAAGATGATGGGTGAGAAATATATGAATACCTGGGCCATCAATGACATTTTGCGTTTTTTGACCCGTACGCATTTGACCTTGGGGAGTAAAAAGCACGGCCAATGAAAAACGAGATTAATCACGTCTGGATGTTCTTTACCGACCGCTGCAATCTAGGATGCGGATATTGTTTTTACAAATACCGTTCTCAGAAACAGGTCATTACTTCAGAAATCTTTCAAAATATCCTAAATTATGTCCGTACGATGGCTCCAGCGGAATTTGTTTTCTCTGGCGGAGAACCGCTCATGGATCGCGAGCGTCTTTTTGAAATGATCACCGCGATCAAACAGGAAGGCCTCAGCCGTTACATTTCCGTCCAAACCAACGCTACTCTCATTGATGAACCGGCCATCGAGTTTTTTCTTAAACATGGGGTTAATTTAGAAGTCGGTATCGACGGTGATGAGCCAACGACCCAAAGGAATCGTCCCGGGATCGGTCCATATTTTTATAAGGATATTGTCCGGGGTGTAAATTTAGTCTTGAATTCTAAAGGTTCGTTCACCTCGACGATGGTCGTGCATCCTTCCAGTGTTGGGAAAATGTTTGAGAATGTTAAATATTTAGCGTCTATGGGATTAAAGTCGCTTGAATCGCATCCGGCTTTTTTGGAAGATTGGAAACCCGAGAATGCCGAGATCTTTCTTGATCAATACCGCAAAGTTTGCGCGTGGGAATTAAAAGAAGGCCGGCAGGGTTTGATCGGCCGCGGATATAGCGAAAGATCGCGTGGAAGTTGGGACCTTTTGTCGGTGCCCAGTGGAAAGATCCTCGCGAATTGGCTGCTATTGTCTTTCCCAGAAGAAGTCCGTGAGCAAATGTATCTGATGGATTTCAGCAAAGGCCCGTCGCCGATCTTTTTGCCGCAGGCCGAGCCGTACTTCAAAGCTTTGAAGCAGCATCTGACCGATCATCCGCATTGCAGTTACCGCAGTATCAGTAATTTTAATGCCTCCTACGCGGCCCAAACTCCACCCGGCCGTAAATATGAACAACGCGTCGCGAATTATATTACCTTATGCGAACAGATCGAAGCGATAGATCACAAGGTTATGGGGATCGGGTCATGGCGGTGATCCGTTACGAAAGTTTATTGGTCGAGCAGGCTTTGGCGCGTGAATACGCGGCCGAAATGGAAAAGACTCTCAAGAGTTTAGCCGGGCTCAATGACATTAAACCGCTGATCCGTAGTTTCGAAAAAGATTTTGCGCAATATATCGGGGTCAAGCATGCCGTGGCTGTTAATTCCGGTAGCGACGCTTTAAAGATGGCCTTGATGGCAGCCGGGGTGGGGGCAGGGGATGAGGTCATTGTGCCCGATCTGACCTATCAGGCGGTCGCTTTGGCAGTATTTTATTGCGGGGCCAAGCCGGTGCCGGTCGATGTCCGAAAAAATGATCTGCAAATGGATGTGGACGGCGTTAAAGCCGCGGTTACGAAGAAAACAAAAGCGGTGATCGCCGCGCATATGTTCGGCCGTCCCTGTGATGTTGAGGGGATCAGCAAATTTTGCAGGGACAACAAGATCGTCCTGATCGAAGATGTTTGCCAAGCGGAAAGTTCTCAATATAAAAATCGGATGTTAGGCAGTTTCGGCGACATGGCCGTATTTTCATTTTCGTATTATAAGCCGTTGTCGTCTTGCGGCGGCGGCGGGGGCATGGTCGTCGGCAATGATGCCAAGGTTGACCGTATCCGCGGCTGGATGGAAGATTGGCAGAATGACGATGACCTTTTAAGATTAGGACAGCGTTTCGCCCCACTGTCGTTTATGGACCTGGTCGCCTTAAAGGTTAAATTTGCCCGCATCAAAGAGATCATCGCGTCGCGTGATAAGATCAAAGCACTGTATGAAAAAGAATTAACTAAGATAAAAGGCATCACGATCTTTAAAGACCGGGCCGGAGCGAAAAGTGTCCCGCAGAATTTTGTTGTTTGCTCTGACCGCCGCGATCAATTTATGAAATTTCTCACTGATCATGATGTTGTTGCGCAAAAGCCGTACTTATCGCTTCATCAGATGTCGGTTCTCAAGGGCCTCGACAAAAAGAATTTCCCCGTTAGCCAATGGTATGCTGAAACAGCGTTGCATTTGCCGTTGTACTCTTTCATGAGCCAGGAAAAAGCCGAAACCGTCATCCAACATTGCCGGTCTTTCTTTGGAGCCAAATGATCAAACCGCTTTTTAACGACATCACGATCGAGATCACCAATCATTGCCAGCTGCATTGCCAGCACTGCGGAATATGGGCAGAGAAAGAACGCCATGAAATGACTGCGCCGATGATCGCACGGATGCTCAATGACCTGTTGAAAAAGTACCCGATCAGTTTTGTGTCCATCACCGGCGGAGAACCGTTCTTGAACCGGCATTGCGGACGCATTCTAAAAACGCTTTCATTTTTCCGGGAGCGTAAAGAGATCACGGGGTTCGGGGTTTATAGCAACGCGGCTTACGGCGAAGGAGTCCGCCGTGTTCTGACCGCGCAGGCCGAACATATCCGCGGTATGCATATGGGGATCAGTATCGACGGAACCGAGGCCACACATGACCGTTTACGCGGGCCGGGCGCTTATCAAAAGACGCTCAAGACCATTGAATGGATTTCGGAAACTTTTCCTAAAGATATCATTCTGGAATTTAAATTTACTATTAACAGCGTCAATTATGCCGAGATCAAAGACGTTTATCGTTTTGCGCGCCAATTTAAAGCGCGGTTCTCACCGAAGATCATGGAAGACGGCGTGGCCGATTATTATCATCGCCATGAAATGCCCAACACCGGGACTTTGGCGGCTCTCTCGCCGGACAAGATCGAGATCGTTAAGCGCCAGATCGAAGAGATCTTTAGTGATAAGTATCCGGGCATTGACCGAAAGATGGTCGAAGCTTCGATGGTGCTTTTATCCGGAGGAAGAAAATGTATCCGTGCCTGCGCCACGCCGGCGCGGTCTTTTTTTGTCACATCCCGCCGGGAGATATATCCCTGTCTTTATTTACCGTCAGGGGGAAAGATCAATGCGGATGGCACATTGCCGGAAACGTTAGAGGCTGTCCGTGAAAAACATACTGCAGATGCAGCCAAAGGGAACTGTCCCGGTTGTTTTGCCTATCATGGGTTTTTGAAAGAATTTAATTTGCAATATCTTCAGCGATAAGGCGGGCGGTCGTGTCAGCACCGTTAAACCAGGCGGTTGGCCCTGGTTTCGGGCGGGGACGAGACATTTGTTCATTGATCGCATCGGCGAGTGACTGGGCGTTCAACGTGTCATACGAGACAATGCTTGCTGAGAACCGTTCTTCCAAAAGGCGGGAGCGGGCGATCTGGTCATTGGTCGGCATGGCGGAAAGATTATTTTGATAGGGGATGATGACCGATGGCGTGCCGTAGCGCATCATTTGCACGGACGTGTTATAGCCGCACAAACTGACCGAAACGGCGCATTGGCTCAGGCGTTCATCTAGGTCATTGAGGTGCGTGGCTAAGAAAATACGGCCTTGGTCCTGAGGTTTCAAGAACGACGTGAATAACGCCATTTCTTTTTCCGATGTTGCCGGGCCGCAAGCAATGATCATTTGCGTTGGTTTATCCAACTGGCGATGGGCTTCGATCGCGCGGACAATGATCTTTGGATAAACAGCACCGCCGCCACGGCTGACGAGGATCGTCGGCAAATTCATGGTTGGGAGCTCTGTTCCTCCGGTGATCATCCGCTCAGGAAAAATATAGCCGGTATAGGTGATCTTTTTTTCCAGCTCTTTCATGATCGTTGCATAAGCTGTAGATATTCCCGTTGATTTGATCGAGCTTTGAAAATAAGGCGTTTCCAGTCCGGGAGGAGTATGGATGAAAAATGAATCGTAAAAAGCGAACAATGCCTTGTGGAAGGCGGCGAATCTTTTGTCCTCCAGGCGGTTAAGGTCAATGATCAGGGGATAACCGATACTGGCAACGATCTTGGTTCCTTTTTTACGCAGAAAACGCAGGGCCGGCAGCAATTCCGGCGCGTAGGCTAAGCGCCCAAAAGGGAAGAACTCGGTGATGAAAACATCCGGAGAGAAGTTAGCCGCTGTTTTAAGAATAAATTCTCCCCGTTTTGCCGCCTGGATCTCGACGGCACGCTCTTGAAAGCTCTGGCGGCTGTCGAATGGGAAGGGGATATCCACGACCTTGCACTTTTTGGGGAAACGGACGAACGGTTGAGGCATGCCGCCTTGTAAAACGAGCAATTCAACCCCTTGCCGGCAGAGAGCTGTTGCTAGGGCAACGCTGCGAGTGGTATGCCCCAGTGTTTGTTTGTGAGTAAAATGAAATAAGATGCGCATAAAGGATACAAATAGTATACTTAAGTATCAAATGAGTGCACGTATTTTTATAAGGAACGATGATGCCTGCCAGTTAGATAAAAGATTTCTTTATTTCTTCGATCTGGCCAGGGATATGGGCCTTCCGGTCATCCACGCGGTGATCCCCGGGAAAATAGATAAAGACTGTATCCGTTTTCTTAACCGTGCCAAGGAAAGAACACCAAGGCTTTTAGATATCGTGCAGCACGGGTGGGTTCATGCGGACTACTCCCTTGATCCGCGTACGAAATATGAATTCGGAGCGTCGCGGTCATATCAATCCCAACAAGAGGATATCTGTTTTGGTCTCAAGAAGATGCGTTCGGCCTTTGGGCAGAATTTTACGCCTGCTTTTGTCCCGCCATTCTGTGGTTATGATCAGCGGACTTGGAAAATCCTTGTAGAAGAGGGATTCCATATTTTTTCAGCAGGAACCCGGAAGTCAGGGAAAAGATCCGGAATGGTCGAGTTGCCGGCTATTTTATCGACGACGTGTTATGATAATCCGGCTAAAGTTTTCATTAATAAGGCAACCGATATCGTACAAGGCCTTATAAGGAGTGCTCACCGCATTGCTGTCGCTGGCGTGGTCACTCATCACGCGGATTTCACAACAGCAGCATCTCGCAAGGACTTGGCGCGTTTGTTCAAGTTTATTGTAGCTTTGCGAGAACGTAAGAAATGGCAGGTTTATCTTTTCTCAGATCTTTTATCAAAGGCGAAAATTAAGTCGTGACTAACCCTGTCATAGCAAAAATCACAGATCCTGCTGTCAGAGATGCGTTGCGCCTTCGCGGCGCGATGCTGGGCCGTCCGCTTATTGGCCCCAAATCCGTTAATATTCACGTCATCAATTCTTGCAGTTACCGTTGTCAATTCTGCTGGTATTTTTCTCCGTTCGTCAAAGATCACCCTAAAGGCAAAATGCTCGATTATAAGGTTCTCGAGCAGACGTTGGAGGATTGCAGAGAGATCGGTGTCGACGAGATCAATCTCGAAGGCGGGGAGACTACGGTTTATCCTTATTGGGCCGATGCCTTCCGTAAGGTCCATGACCTGGGAATGCGCCTCATTGCCTACACCCATCTTGATTATCCTGCGGATGTCAAAAAGATCCAGGCGCTGTCATACGCTGAACTTTTGATGGTTAATTTCTCCGCGATCACGGAAGAATCTTTTAAGCGCGTTCACGGGGCGCACACGTCCATGAAAAGAGTTTTGAAGAACATGGACCGCTTGTTGGCCATTCGCGACAAATACGGCAAGCCCAAGATCCGCCTTTCTTTTGTCGTCTACAATTATAACTATAAAGAATTAGCCGGCTTTCTCGATATGGCGCATGAACGCAATATCGACCAGGTCGTTGTGCGTTTCTTCGAAGCAACAGAAGAAATGAAACAACTTGTTTTTACAAAAGAGGAATTGGCTGAACTGCGCACGGTCGTCGAAGCGGCACTAGAGAAAAGATTTTGTTTCACTCACGACTTAAAGAAACTGTATAATTTGATCGTCAACGGGCAAATGTTCGAGAATCCTGTCACTTTGGAGCGGACCGAAATGCGTAATGACCGCTTATTGTTCTATGATTCGACCGGCGGCGAGATTAATTGTTATGTGGGGTGGTTTTATAGCCATATCGACGAGAAAGGACGAGTTATTGCCCCGTGCGATAACGTTGGCGTATGCGTCGCCGGGAATATTAACGAACGCCGTTTTCAGGACATTTGGTTCGATAATGAGCATTTGCGCTCGACGCTCAATGAAGCGTCAAAGGGGATCCATACCTGTTCTTCCAAATGGCAGGAATGCCGTTATTGCAGTTATGTTCCGACGAACCGCTATCTTCACCAAGAATTTCTGAAGTTGAAAGGGACCCAGGCTGATGATTCTTGATGCGCGGGAATTAAAGCGCAGGCAATTATTGCGCCTTAAAGGGATCGAACAAGGCCGTGCTTTGATCGGGCCCGCCGTCGTCCAGGTCCATGTTGCCAATAGATGCAATTTGTCCTGCCGTTTTTGCTACTATTTTGCACCTGGCAGCCCCAATGTTCCCGTCGGTGCCAATAAATTATCCGTCAAATTATTTGCGAAGATCGTCCGTGATTGTATCAACCTCAAGGTCGATTGGTTAAATTTATCAGCGCAAGGTGAGCCAACGCTTCATCCGCGTTTTTATGACCTTTTACGTTATGCCGAACGGCATCCGATCGCGATATCCATGAATTCCAACGGCGCATTTCCTTTTAATCGCTGCCGTGATATTTTACGCGCTGACCGTATCGTGATCAATGTCGGTGAAGCCGACCGTGAGCATTATAAGGAATTGCAAGGCCAGGATTTCTTTGTCCGCGTGATCAAGAACATACGGGAATTAGCAAAGCTCAAGGCCAAATACAACCCCCGATTTCAGATCGTTGCCGTCTTGATCAAAACGACCTTGAATGCCGAACACCTTGAAGCCACAACACAGCTTCTTAAAAAGATCGGTGTGGATGATGTCCGCAGTGTTAAAGCGGAAGCGTGGGAATATACGCAGGACATTATGCTGCCGGAAAGCTTGTCCGAGCCGCCGCCCAAAGAATGGCTTCCGTGCTATCACGGATGGTTTTATAGTTCTATACAGCTCGATGGGCAGGTGAATTTATGCTGTTTTATGCAGGAGCTTAAGATCGGTAAGGTCGAGGAGGCGAGATCTTTCAAGGAGGTTTGGTCTTCGGATGCGTATGCTAAAGCAAGGCTAGCCGCGGTCTCCGGAAAAGGTTTTGAAAAATATGTTGAATGCAAGAATTGCCCGGTCGCTTTCCGTAACCGGGAGCATGGGGCTAACCTTGCGGAGTTCCAAAAAAGATATCATGAAAGCAAAGCTTAATTATTTATATTCGTATACCGGAAAGGCGCGAGGAGTTGATCCGGACAATGCCAGGGAGTACATTCGTTCCGGGTGGGTGCCGGCTCCCAAAACTGTCTTGATCGGCCGTAAGAAAGTTGTCCGCTCCCAATTAAAACCATTTCCGCATTTATCTAAAAATCTTCCTACTGTCTTAGAAAAGACCCTTCTTTCTTCGATGGGAAGTTTAAAAGGCTTGCCGCGAACCATGATGTTCAGCGGCGGCTTTGATTCGACGCTGATGGTCCTTCTAGCCCGGCGTTATGGCGCGCAAGTGAAGGCTGTCACGATTCAATTCGATAAATTTAATCCTATGACCGTCGGAGGGGCTGTTTCTTTGGCAAAGAAACTCGGCTTATCTCATCAGGTTTTGCATGTTACGGCTAAAGAATTTCTCAATTCTTTTGAATTAGTGTCCCAAATAACTGAGGAACCCTTGTTGGACCTGGACCTGGCTTTGGTCAATGCTGTTTTTAAGAAGTACCATCAGCAACGGGGAAAAGAAGTTTTTATTTCCGGAATGGGTAGTGATCAATGGTTCGGGAATATGGCCTTGGAACCGGAGTACGGCGGCTTACAGACCCGGTTGGATACGGGGCTTCTTAATAAAAAAGCGCACGACCAAGTTGCCGAGCTTTATGGGAACAGGTTCATTTTCCCTTTTTTGTCCGCGCCGATGCTGGCTTTGTCTTTGAGATTAACCGACGATATGAAAGATGATAAAAAGTTGTTGCGGACCCTTGCAGACGGGAATGGTTTGAATCCTCAGCATGGCCGCGAAGAACAGGTTCCTGGAATGATGCGCAAAGTGGTCGTCAAGGCTTTCGCTCAGCGAGCATGGCCATGGCCGCTCTTAGAAGAAAAACAGCAAAAAACAGATGATCAAACGTTACGGCAAATTGCTTTAGGCCTATGGTTGAAAGCTCAAAAGGTCACCCGGTGATCCGTCGTGAGTAATGGTTTGGGTCAGAGTAGTAGCATGTCCGGCAGGCGTGCCAGAGGGGATGATCGAAATCAAGTTTTGTTTTAGCACTATTGCGGAATTCCTGCGCTTTTTTGTCTTCCCAGATCTTGCGTAACGGTTCGTTGCGCCAATTCCCGATCACAAGTTCCTCGTTCTGACAGCATAATGTCGTTGTTCCGTCTTCATTAATGTTGATGACGAACCATCCTACAAAACATCGCCCATGTTCCGGAAGGGTGAACTCCGACGGGCCGGCAAGCGTTCCTAGAAGGCTCTGGAGGTTATTTTCAATGGCGGGTTTATCGTTGAGGATATTCCGGATCTCAGCCGCGAGCCATTGCCGGTCATTTTGGTCAATGATCAAAGATCCTGTGAAATCCGAAGGGTCCATTAGTTTGAACCGTACTGAAGCGACTTTGCAGGAATGGGCCAGCTCAAGCGCCTCTCTGACCCGGCGAAAATTATTTTTCGTGATGACATAGCCGATCTTGATCTTGGGCCCGTGAGAGAGAGTGGCCAGGGTTTTGATATGTTTGACAATATCAGTAAAAGATATTGGCCCGCGCGGCGCATAAATGGCTTTATAAGAGGTTTCATCCCATGCCCCCAGATTAACGATCAAATGGTCAGTGCGTGCTAAGGCGGAAGCAACATCTGGGGAGAGTATGGTCAAATTCGTAACAACCTTTAATTGTATTTCGTAATTCTTGATCGTGTCCACGATAGCTGGAAAGCCCGGGTGGATCGTCGGTTCCCCGTTGGCGCTGAGTGTCATATCCTTCGTCCCCATCGCTGCAAGATCTTCCACGAGTTTGATCACTTCGGCCGTTCCTACTTTTGTGGGGTGAAGAGTTTGTTTTTTTAGGAAAGAATGGTGCCAGCAAAATTCACAGCGCACATTGCAATGTTCCGCAATATGGATCATCGCCGTCAGCGGCGCGGGCGGCATCGGCTGCTGGACGACTTTGCTGATCACGGTGGGATTGGGAATGGGATACCGGTCCATACAGTCCTAGTATAACGCAATCCTTATGCCCATGCTTGTTTTTTCAATAAGCGCAGGATCGTCTTTTTGCGGTCTTGCAGATAAAAGGAATATGTCTTTTTCAATTTATCCGGGCAATTTACCGTCGGCAATCTTTTATCCCGATGGATCGCCTTTAAATATTCCTTGATCAGCCCGATGTTGATAAGAACATTTAATACCGGAAGGAGTTGGGAACTGGCCGCATGTTGCCGGAAATAGTCTTGGACGATGCTCTTTGTGACGGTTTGCGGGATCTTAAGAAAATGGCATGAGATGACAAGGCTGGCTAAGTCGCTTAACGCATAATCTTCACGGATATGGGAGAGGTCGAGCGTATAAATGGTTTTTTCTTTAACGAGAAAATTGGTCAGCGTCGTGTTGTTGTGTTGCCATTGGCCGGTAAACAGATGGCGTTGGTCCTGGTATGTCCGGCACGCCTCTTTGAGC
This sequence comes from Candidatus Omnitrophota bacterium, assembly GCA_020849375.1. Classification (GTDB taxonomy): domain Bacteria; phylum Omnitrophota; class Gorgyraeia; order Zapsychrales; family JANLHA01; genus JADLGJ01. Next base: position 1,611 of record JADLGJ010000056.1, on the reverse strand, counting down.
ACGTGATCAATAAAAGTTTTTTGATCATAAGGGTTATTTCCTTTGGATGTCCGCGCCAACTCACGGACGGTAGCCGTAAGATTTTTTTGCTTGAGCCGGGGGATGCTGGCTGGCGCAGCGGCCAAGGCGCGCTTGAGAGATAAGATGGTGGCATTGATCTTATTAATAGTTGCCGTCCGGCCGATCTGTTGCCATGCCGGCTTTCCGTTGATAAAGGAAAAGCATGCCGCCAACCGTCCGTTACAGGGCATATAAGCTTTTCGGTCGCGCCCGCAATGCATCGGCGGAGTCGGCAAGCCGCGCTCGACGAGAAAGCGGTTGATCGCGTATTCAATAGAGATCTCTTTTGCGGCATCGGACGGAAAGAATTTTAAGGCATACTCGCCGCGTGAAGTCTTGGCAAAGACAAAGAAATTAGAGTGCGAGACCACCGTGCCTTTTTCTTGTGTGTAGTTTTTTAGTTTTCCCAGTGAAAAGAAAACACAGATCGCTTCAATGTCGCTTCGTGAGACATGAAATGTCCGGATATCCAGTGAGGGCGCATCTACACCGGCAAACAGCTCTGGAAGTTTTGATGATGTTGTCATGTGCCAAACCGGTATTTAAATAAGCCCCAATACATCCGCAGGGCTTTAGGCCAGCTCATTTTCTTTCCTGATCTTTTATCGCGGGCCTCGTAGGTGATCGGGACCTCGACGATCTTTATCTTGCGGCGCAGTAATTTTGCGGTTAACTCCGTTTCAAGGTCAAAACCTCTAGAGTGAATGGTGATCCCTTCTAAAACATTCTTTTTAAAGACCTTAAAGCCTGTATTGACATCAGTAATAATACGGCCGTAAAGGATCGTCAGCGTGAGGTTCGATAAAAGATTGGCAAGGCGGTTGATGACCGTCATATCTTTGATCGTTCCTTTGAATCTTGACCCATAAACAACGCTTGTTTTGCCATCAATGATCGGTTTGAGCAATGCCGGATAATTAGCCGGGTCGTATTCGAGGTCGGCATCCTGGATCAAAATCAGATCGCTGGTCGAATTGTGGATCCCCCGCATGACGGCTGCGCCTTTGCCCTGATTTTGTTCTTGGAACAAAACGATCAAAGGGTCGCTACATACAAAACCTTTTAATTTGTTGCGGGTCCCGTCAAAAGATCCATCATCAACCACAATGATCTCCTTGCTGAGGCCGGACGGAAGCGGCACCGCCGCGACTTTTTCAAGGATGGTAAGGAGCGTTTCCTGTTCATTAAAGACAGGGATAATGATGGATAGTTTCACTGCAGTCTTTTCGTCAAATTTTGGACGTTGACAAGGAGTTAATCTTTCGTATAATAACAAAACATCAGCGAATTTCCCATCTTTTCTTAGCTCTTCAAAATAATAATTTTCAGCGAGGTCGGCATGAAACAAAAATCCGTGTTTTTGTTAAGTTTCGTTTTTTTATTTTTTTCTTTATGTCCTTTGGGCTACGCTGGGACAATTTATCAGAATTTTGAACCTGACCTCGGTGTCCCGGTCAATATTTGGAGCCGGACGCTTGAAGGCCATGCGGCTGTTGTGGATCGCCATGATGGGGTTCATCTTGGGCAGAACGGCGCGTGGTATGAAAGCGG
>JADLGJ010000055.1 GCA_020849375.1 Candidatus Omnitrophota bacterium | reverse complement strand
TGCATCAAATACACAGGTAATGCTTTTATTTTCCTTACGAGAAACCAGTTGCGCGACACTTTGAACACGAAAAATATCGGAAGTGACCACGAGCGGGATCCTTTCAATCGTTACCCTGAGCTGGTCAATATCTTCCGGCGCTAATCCCAATGCTTTCCCCAGTCCTTCGACCAAGGTGTCAGAGTTCTGGAAAAAGGTATCGTCGGCTGTCCCCTCGATCCCGTCCACGCCGCGCCGCATCGTCTCGATCATCTTGGCCTGTTCTTCACTAAAACCTACGGCCATGAGGACCGGCCAAGAAGCGGTATTGACATTGATCTCCTTCGTCCCATAAATGGTCACATAATCGATCATGCTGTCAAAAACTTTTTCCGTAACGCCCTGAACAAGCCGCAACTCATCGAGTGTTTCAAAATTCGCTTTTTTCGGTGGATACGGATACTGCAAATTATCGTATGAATCGTCGCTGCTGAAACCCTGGATCTCGCTTTCGCCATACACGCGCCAATCATAGATCGCCGCCGAAAGCTTATCGGCATTGTCTTCTTTTGCCGCACCAACGACGAGCAATAACTTACGGATGCTTTCGCGGTCAGCGAAATTAAGGTTTAGCCGGCCCGCTTCATCGGTCACACCGTAACCTTCTTGGCCGGATATACTGCTTCGCACGACGGAAACTTCAGCTTGCCCGAAAGGCAGGCCCCTGAAGCTGGACGCATTGTAATAAAGGGCCGCTTTAGTCTGAAGGATATTGACGAAATTATTGGTCTTGTGGCCATTTTTGATCATTGCGAGGGCTTTCGCGACGCCGCCTTTGGCCGCGTTGCGCAAAATACTCTGCCGCTCCGCCCGAGCTAAAAATGATATTTTATCTCTCGTCATCATCCCGATCTGTACCGCAAAAACAGCCAGCAAGGTCAAAGCCCAAAGGACCATGATCAGCACGCTGGCCTTTTGATCATAACAAGAGCGCTTCATGAGACGTTTCCGATCGGGATATTGATCATCCGCTGTAAGTGGCGGGTAATTCCGCCGACCTCAACAAAATCGATCTCAACAAGAATACTCACCGGTACCTCTTTAGAGATCGTTTTTTTCGTTCTTAATTTGCCGTCTTCATAGAAATAGTATGTGAACTTTAAATTTTCAACAGGCGCGGCTAAAGCGCGTGCCTGCGAAAACTTTTTCTTTAACGTTTGACTGTAATTGGCTTGACGGCGGTAAATCGTTTTCTCCCCTTTTTGCAAAAAGTACTCGGCTCCGCCCATCTGCTCAATGAGGTCACCACTTGGAGATATTTTCTTATCAATAGGTGTACGGACAATAGTGGGGATAAAAAGCTTTTGCGCCTTCCCTTCAAAAGAAATACTTTCATAACGGTAAGCGTTCTGCAGGTCAAGGCTGAACTTCTCGAAGAAAACCGCAACATCTTCCTCGGCGGAATAACGGCGGCTATGCTCCCAAACGCGAATGCCGGTCGCGATCGAATGATAAACAGCAAGGCCGGTCACCGAAAGCAACGAAGCGACCAAGAGCATTTCGATCAAGGTAAAAGCTCTCTTAGGGACCTTATGATTACGGCTGATTAGGTGAAGGGGCATCGGGTGAAGATTTGAAATTAAAGTTGGCTAAATACGTGACCCTTTTCAGGGTAATAGTGTGCCCGCGGGAAGGCCACGTCAATCCAACATCCACGGGTATTAAACCTTCGATCGTTTCGATCATTCCCAAAGAAACTGACAACGTAAAAGGAATAGTACGGTGGTCCAGGACCGCCTCCATGACCTTGCCGTTTTCAGCCGATGGGTCCTGACCGTTGGCGCGGTATTGGTTTTCCATTAAAGCCATTTCATGTTCAAGAACGGTGGCCGCATACAACCGTTGTGACAATTCACCTTGATAATCCAACGACGTCAAAAGCGCCCGGTAAACCCCGACGATCCCGATGGATAAGATCGAAACGGTCACCATGAGCTCAAGAAAGGTGTAAGCTTTTTGGCCGCGCATCCTATTCCCAGTTGACAATGTCATCCTCATCATTGCCCGCGTCTTTGCCTTTTGAAGAAAGGTCATAATCGCGCCGGTGGTCACCCGGGGATTTATAAACATACATCGTACCCCACGGGTCGATCGGTTTCTTTTCCAAATAAGGGCCGTTCCAGCTTTTCGGGACCGGGCTGGCCGTGGGCTCTTTGATCAAAGCTTCCAAACCTTGTGCTGTCGTCGGAAAATTCCCGTTATCCAACTCATAAAGTTTCAACGCCGTGGACAAATGCGAATCAATATCGGTCCGCGCGATCGCTTTCTTCGCTTGTTCAGAACGACCCGACATCCGCGGCACGACCATCGCGGCTAAAGCCGCAATAATAATGACAACGAGCATGATCTCGACAAGCGTAAAACCGCTACGCTGATTTAAAAATCTCCGCAAAACTCCTTTATTTACTCTAGACAACTTTGTCTTCGTCATACATCCTCCTAATACATTGTTAGGTTCTATCAAAATCCTTTTCTGAAGATTAATACGTTTTAATATGCCTATATTCTTTCAATAAGCATCTTATTACATAACTCATTTAATTTCAGATAGAAAGAACATTCCCTATAATTGCCTATATAGCGATAACATAATAGGTATTTACAGAAGCACCCTTTTGCTCAATAATTTCCAACTCCTTTAATTCCCTTAAATCGCTATTGATTGTTACACGAGGCGTCCCTTTGAGAATCTTCAAACAATCTCTTATAGTTAATTGGCCCTTAATCAAAAGGCTGTCAATAATTTTATGCTGACGAATACTTAAATTTCTGAATTTCTCTCCCAGTAACATTGACTGAAAACTATTCACCGAATTTCTAAATAAAGGAGCAGGCAGCCCCCATTCTTCCATCTTATTAAAGACGATATCTATACCACGCCCATATTCCTCGAGATAGTCTAAATCTTTTAGCCTGCCAGCAATAATTGCATTCCGACTATACTGCGCGTCTTTAATATTTTCAACGGTAATGCCTGGGGGCAAACTACCTGGGTTAGTAATTTCTAACCGGTCTTTAAAAATATGAATTTGAGTAAACGTTTCAGTAATTTTATAATCACGATGAATTACGGCATTCGCAACAAGTTCCCGAATAGCCTGTTCGGGATATTCGTATCTTTCCTGTCTTTTGGTGCCGACAATATGGGCGGTTTTACGTATGTTTCTTAGAATAAATTTGTAGCTTTCATCAATCTGATGGTCCAGTGTCCCGGCGACGTCCAGTTTATCAATGATACTCGAGGCGCTATCGTTGCCTGAAAACTTTACGCACCGAATGACGTATCTTTCATAAGGATATTTTTGCTGCGGAATATCTTTAGAAAAAATCAAAAACCCGGCCAATGTAGGTTTTTTCATTTCGTTAAAATCACCTACGATACCAATATTCCTTAATAATTCATTATCGATTTTAATTGCAGCACCCCGATTGACTTCTTCTTCTCTTTTTTGCAATAAAGCTGTTATTTTATCTTCCGATAAATCCTCTAAACGAACATTCGGAGCTTCCGATAGATCAAACTGAAATTGTTTCGATAACGCAACATAAGTTCTGAATTCATTATCAGTTAATGGCCGATTAGTGTGCCCCTCGCGCATATATGCACCATTCGGCAAACCTACCGGCTTGAAATAGCAAGGCTTATATTCCTGAGGGCATTCCGGTACGTATACAGCAAATAAATTCTTATCGTGATGATATGGGATGACAAAATATTGCGGTCGCAGCACAAAACTCATCTTATCATTGAAATACTCAATCAACTTTTGCTGCGATCTGTTTAAATCATTACATCCAACGATCTCAAATGTATGCTGCGCGACATTTTCCTTCACTCCGAAAATGATTGCACCGCCACCCTTTCTATGACTCATCGCCGATATCGAACGCCAAATATCTTTAGGTATATTATTGCTCGCGGTTTTCAATTCAAGTTCTGGTAATTCACTGTTAATCTGCAACGCGAATTCCAATTTTTGTTTGATCTCTTGTTCGTTCATATCTCGACTAATAGGTTCCGTCCCTATCCCCTTAACTGTTCTTCAATTTAATCAGACTATTCGTATCCAACGCTTAAACGCTTTTACGTCAGCGGTATCCAAATCAAACCATTCGCCTTGTTTTCGCTTCGCTTCAAATCGCTTATGCCAGTAAGCTTCAACACCGCTGGGATCATCAGTTTTGATTGAATGAATTAAATCCATCTTATCCGGCAACTGGATTCGCAGTTCTTTTCCACGTCTTACCGGATCACTTGTTTTTCCAATCTTGTAATAACGGCCAGATTTAAATATGTAGACTTCTCCAATAGTTTGACCAACAGAAGAGTTATCAAACTTGACGTCTACGTTGGAATTTGCAAAAACAGCCTGGCATAACTGAATGACATCATCATAATTTCCTTTAGCTTTACAATATTTAATTACTTTTGTAGCAAGTTCCGCCTTCGTACCTAACCGCTGAAAAACTGTATTACTTGGCATACTGGTATCATTATTCTTTTCTACTGCAATTTCTCTATATGTGGGGAACTTACCCAAACCACGAACTAGTCCTATTATTTTTTCAATTAAGAAATCTTCGGCATGCGCACCCTGAAGCTGATTTGGCACAAATCCAGCTTCTTTTTGCGCATCGCCAAACCGCGCCCAATACTTACCCCAATCATATGGATTTATCCCCGTTTCTTTTTCAAATTTAGCCACACCCAGAGGTTTACCGCTATTTTCCTTTGCGGTTTGACGTATTGCATCAAGAATATCTTCCTTTTTTTGTATACTCATAGGATTCGTCGAATGACCTAATTATTCTTTCAATGATTTAATTGATAATATCCATTTTTCTTCTAATTCCTGAGGGCCCTTAAATATCCCGGCATAAGCGCCGGCCAAAGCGGTTGCAAAATCCTTATTGTCCCTCAAATGCCGGCACAAACGCCCGAAAGCGTCAACACCGTATTTGGTAATAAGATAATCTACGACGGAAAGGCTCTGGACATAAAAGACCTGGGCCTTGCGAGGATCACGTTCCGTCCGGATATCCCAACGCATAAACTGCTCGAAAGGGATATATTGATCACCGCTTGTCAACTTCCGCATGATGCTACGCGCCATCGCCCGCTTGTCCATTTCCTGCATTTGTGCAACTCCCTCATCGAACCAGACCGGGATACGGCCATTCGGGATAAAATCATGAAGGATCAAATGGCTGATCTCATGCGGCAATAAGCCGTCCGAAAAATTCTCCTCCTGCTTAAAGGTCATGATCGTTTTCGACTTAAAAAGACGCGAGTCGCGGTCTGCATAACCTGTTGACCATACCGGCTGGCCGGTTTTTGCTAAAAACGTTGCCTGGGTCGCGAATAAAAAGATCTGTACACGGTCATCCCACGTCCACATTTTATTAGTGCGCGAATATCCGATATCATCGCCGATCTTACGGTAATAATCCTCCGCCCGTCTTAACAGATTTGCCGCGACCGCTTTATCATTTTGTGATTCATAATAGATCACAAAATGTTTATCCTTGATCTCCCCCCATGCCGCATCCGCCGCAAAACTCTGCCCCACAAAAGAACTTAACAGCATTATATAAAGCGAAGTGACCGTGACAATCCGCGCGCAGTTTGATTTTGTTTTACCTCCGGCTTTATTCCCGAGGGAAACAAAATCACTGTCTGAGCACGGATTGTCATGGGAACCTCGACTCATAGTTTTAACGCGCAAAAACATCCAACTGGAAGATCGGCAATAACATCGCGATGACAATAAGCCCGATCATAGCCCCGACCGCTAAGATCATCGCCGGCTCAAGCAAGGTCGTCATCAATTTAATAAATTCATTGGTCTCCTGCTCATACGTATCCGCGATATCATTGAGCGAAGCACTCAAGGATCCGCTTTCCTCACCAACAGCGATCAGATCTCCCAACATCGGCGGAACAACCTTCATCTCTTTTAAGCTTTGTCCTAAAGAACGGCCGCCGAGCAGGTCGTCCTGGCATTTCCGCAATTCTCCGGCGATCACTTCATTTTCAACGACCGGGGTCGACAATTGGATCGCGCGGACGATAGAGATCCCGCTTTTCAACAACATCTGCAGCGTACGGCAAAACCGCGCCAATTCCACCTTCAAAAGAAAATCACCGAACAACGGTAAACCAAGAATGACTTGGCTTTTATAGAGGCGGCCTTCCTTTGTTTTATCCCATTGCTTAATAAGCGCGACCAAGACCAGAACTGAGATCACGACCCAAACCCAATTGTGAATTAAGAAATCACTCAAGGCCATGACGACCTGGGTCGGTAACGGCAAGCTTTGGTCAAAATTCTCAAAAAGTGTTGTGATCTTTGGCATGACTGAGATCAGAATAAAGCTCACGGTCCCCAATCCAAAGACCGCCATAAAGATCGGGTACGCCAGTGCGGAACGGACCTTGGACTTGATCTGTTCCTGTTCGTGCAAATAATTCGCCACATCTGTAATGGTCCCTTTTAAATTCCCGCTTTCCTCCCCCGCTTTGACCATGGTCACATAAAAGTTAGAAAAGATCTGCGGGTGATCCGACAAGCAATCAGAAAAACTTTTGCCGTCGCGAACTTCATCGTAGATCCGCTCAATAACTTTCTTAAAATACGGGTTCTTGATCTGTCCGGCGATCAATTCCAACGTACGCAAGATCGGGATCCCGCTTTTGATCAAATTGGCTAATTGCCGGCTAAAACTATAAATATCTTTTGATGTTACCTTCTGCGGCCGTACAAAGCTGGAAGAAGAACTTTGCGAACCGGCAACCCCTTCTTCAACCAAGACCGGGATCAGCCCCATCTGGTTGACCTTATCAACAGCTTCATCGCGGTTCTGGGCTTCCACGTGCCCGAGGACAGTTTCGGCATTCTTCATTTTCGCTTTATAACGGAAGATCGGCATTAAGTCT
>JADLGJ010000054.1 GCA_020849375.1 Candidatus Omnitrophota bacterium | reverse complement strand
TTTCCAAAAAAACACAGATCGCGACCCGGGGATGACTGTCGAGCGTATATCCAACGAACCACGCATGGCTGTCCTTGCCGCGCCCAGCCTGAGCGGTCCCTGTTTTCCCGGCGATCTTCAGGTCCTGCATATCAAGGATATGCGCGGTCCCGCCGGCTTCATCAACGACCATCCGCGTTGCATTATTGATGATCTCATAAACCTGCGGGATCATTCCGATATGCTTGCTCGTCGTTAATTTAACTAACTCTTGATGATTGATCCCTTTTAAAAGGTAGGGTTCAAACTGTTGGCCGTTGCGGCTCAAGGTCGCGACCATCCGCAACAACTGGATCGGCGTTGCTAAAACATCACCTTGCCCAATAGACATATTAAGCGTGTCGCCGGTATACCATTGACGGGCATTAGGGTTGGGGATATTCCCTTTTTCCTCGAACGGAATATCAATTCCTGTCTTACTCCCTAACCCCAAAAGGCGGGCATAACGAGAAAGCGCGTCGGCGCCGATCCGCTGGCCGACATTATAAAAATAAATATTACAGGAATGCATGACCCCCTGGAAAAGATTTTGCGGGCCGTGGACATGCATACAATGGAATTTCGCTTTCCCCAGGTCATAAACGCCGTCGCAGTTATATGTCGCCGAAGGTTCGATCTTGTTGGTGGCAAGCCCGGCCACCGCGACGACCAATTTAAAAACCGACCCCGGAGGATACTGCCCTTTGATGGCGCGGTTCAGGAGCGGGGTGTCAGTATCCATGAGCAATGAACCGGTCTTTGATTTTAATTGGCTGTCGACAAAAATATTGGGGTCATAAGACGGAGAACTCGCCAAGGCGAGAACTTCGCCGCTTTCCAGATTCATCACGATCACCGCACCCCGGCGTCCCGCCAACCCATCGTACGCCATTTGCTGCACACGCTGATCAATGGTCAATGTGATATCCTGCCCGGCGCTGGGCTGACGCACCCCAAGCAAACGGACTTGCCGGCCGCGGCTGTTGATCTCCATCTGCAAGCCGCCTTCATGGCCGTGTAAATATTTATCGTACGAATCCTCGATCCCGCTTTTACCGGTCGTGCTGAGCGGAGAATACCCTGAATCCCGCAACTGATCTAATTCATCTGGGTCAATTTTACCAACATAGCCGAGAACATGTGCACCCACCTCATGGAACGGATAGTAACGACTGTATGATTCTTCAATATAAACCCCAGGATAGCGGTAGCGGTTCTCTTCTAAGGCCATCGCCTGTTCTTTAGTGATATCCTCAGCGACAACGACAGGGGCGAACGGAGCGATCTTCCGCAACCAAAAGTTCTGCAAAAGTTTTTTCTGTTCTACCTTTAATGTTTTGGCGAGAAAAGAGAAAAGCTCGTCGCTGTCATTCATATTTTGCGGCAAGACCATGACATCATACGAATGGCGGTTATCAGCAAGAACAACGCCGTTACGGTCAAGGATACGGCCGCGTGGCGCTTCCAATGGGACAACACGGATACTATTGTTAACGCTCAACTCATAGTACGCACCCCCGCGGATGATCTGCAGATAAAAAAGATGGCAGGCCACAAGGAACATAAAGAAAAAAATCGCTATGCGAACAACTTTAACGCGCAATCCTTTAACCTCTCAAAAGTGACGTTAGCAAAAAATGTTGTCAGGATAACTTCCGGTAAGATCGCCCGCCCCAAAGCTTCCCCAAACGGCAGGTCAACACCGGCGATAAGATTAATAAAATATTGTAAAAACCCATTCACGAGCACGATAACAAAAACGATCAGGACCCGCGATTCAGCCACCCCGGGCTGATAAATATACATTTTTAATGTCCCCGTCAAAAAAACACAAAGCACAAAGGTCAAAACATTGACCCCTAGAATACTGCCGCTGAAACTATCCAAGAAAAACCCTCCGAGGAACGCCGCACCAAGACTATAGTTCATCCCGCGGTAAAGATTAAGAAAGATCACGGCGATCAAAACAAAGTTCGGCACGAGCCCAGCGCCAAAAACTTTAAGGCAAAGGATCTGCGGAACAAGGCAAATGAGCGAGACCGTTAGAACGAACAGGAATTTTTGCATGTGATTATCTTAGTCTTTGCCGGCAGTTGTCGACGAGCGGATAACGATGACTTCTTCGATCTGCGACAATGGCGCCGCCGGCTTGATCAAACACGTCGGGAAAGAACTTCCCTCCGGGTTTTCGATCGCGATGACCGTGCCCAACAACAAACCTTGGGGGAAAGACGAACTCAACTTTGATGAAATGACCTCATCACCGACCTGGACATCCGCACCCGACGAGAGATAACGCATCCGGCACTGCCCGGTCAAGGTCCCGGACACCAGCCCCACTTCCCGGGAACGTTTGACCATTGCGGCCACGCTGAAATTCGGATCGCTGACAAGAATGATCTTAGAACGGTCACCGACAACTTCAATAACTTTCCCGACGACACCGGACGCATCTACGACCGACATCCCGACGGCGATCCCATGGCGCTTGCCTTTATCAATGAGGACCGCCGAATTCCAATTGGAAAGGTCGCGCGCGACAACATTGGCGGCAACACCCGAATAGGATTTTTCTTTTAAATTCAATAATTTTTCTAAACGTTCATTTTCACGGATGACTTCGTCCATCGAAACCACTTTAGCGCGCAGCATGCCCACCTCTTTGATCAGGCGGCGGTTCTGCTCGAAGCTGACGTGATAAAAGAACATTTTTTTAATTTCCAAAAACGGGAACGAAATGACCTTCATGGGGAGGGACATGACATCAACGGCTGCGAATTTCATGCTGGCTATGAAGGGAAGGCGTCCAAAAAGGAACAAAAAAGCAAGAGCGGCGAGGCCAAAATATGTTAGGAGTTTTGTTTTTCTTCTGGACACACGTCAAATGGTAAGAGCATTAAAAGTCAAGTCGGGTTTTAACCACGAGGCGACGGCGCAGGCGGGCCGGCATGCTCAACGTCGCACCTGTTCCAAGAACAACTGCGGTCATCGGGTCATCAGCCACATGCACCGGAAGGCCGGTCTCTTCAGCGATACGTTTATCAATACCGCGCAACAAGGAACCGCCCCCCGCCATAACGATCCCGCGGTCGATCAAATCGGAAGCTAACTCCGGCGGAGTGTTTTCGAGAACGACCTTTGTCGCATCAACGATTGCCTGTACCGGCGCTTGCAAAGCTTCGCGCACTTCTTCGGAGGTGATTGTAATATTTTTCGGTAACCCGGCGATAAGATCGCGGCCGCGGACGTCCATCGTTAATTCTTCCTCGAGCGGATAAGCGGACCCGATACGGATCTTGATCTCTTCCGCCGTGCGCTCGCCGATCAAAAGATTATAAGTTTTTTTCAAATATTCCATGATCGCGTTGTCTAAACCGTCACCACCAACCTTGATAGATTTGGAGTAAACGATACCGCCCAAAGAAATGACCGCGTATTCGGTCGTACCACCACCGACGTCAATGATCATGTTCCCGGCCGGTTCTTCGACGGGAAGCCCGACGCCAACAGCCGCGGCTTTCGGTTCTTCGATAAGATCAACGGAGCGGGCACCGGCGCGTTCGGCAGAATCGCGGACGGCACGTTTTTCAACTTCGGTAATTCCTGAGGGGATCGCGATAACTAAAGCGGGGCGGGGATGGAAAAAACCTTTATTGTTATGCACCTTATTAATAAAGTGGCGCAACATTTTTTCTGTAATTTCAAAATCGGAAATAACACCATTGCGCATCGGACGGATAGCAACAATATTACCGGGAGTACGGCCAAGCATCTTCTTCGCATCATCACCAAACCCGACGGGGATGCCGGTATCTTTTTCAATAGCGACGACAGAAGGTTCGCAAAGGACCACGCCTTCACCTTTAACATAAACAAGCGTGTTGCAAGTCCCAAGGTCAATTCCCATATCATTAGAGAAAAGGCCTAAGACCCAATTAAAAAATTTCTTCAAAAATTTCATAACCTTCGAAACCATGGAGAGCATCCTTGTTTTTTAGGTTTTGCGCTAACTCTTTGCCGTTGAATAAGTAAAATCTTATCGGAAAGGGATAGGCGTGTCAACCCATTATTGCGATAATTTTAACGGAGCGTGTAAAACTTTCATATCCTTGACAAATTGCGGATAAGATTTTTTCACACACTCGATGTCAGAAACGGTCAAACCGGTCTTTAAACCCAGTACCGTGAAGGCCATAGCTAAGCGATGGTCGCGGTGAGGGTCAAGAACAGCTTCGCGGCTAAAGACTGTCAAAGGAAAGACCCTCAATTCATTCGGGCTCTCTTCAACATGAGCACCAACCTTTAATAGCTCACGGCGCAGGTCACTGATACGGTCGCTTTCTTTCGCACGGGCATGGGCGATATCTTTCAAACGAACCCCGCCTTTTGCAAAAAGCCCCAAGACCGCCATGATCGGAACAAGATCGGGGCAATCTTTGAGCGAAAATGTGCCACCCTTTAAAACGAACGGCCCGTTCATGACAATAGAATTCTTTTTACGGGTCCAGCGGACGCCCATTTTCTTAAGAAATTCAAGGATCCGTCCGTCAGCCTGAATGAACTTGTCCTGAAAACTCCCCTGCAAAACCACTTCCGACGGGATCAAGGCCGCGGCCGCCATTAAAAAAGCCGCAAGGCCGTAATCCGACGGCACCTCAAAATCCTTTAATCCCAAGAATTTTTGTCCCCCCTTCACCTGATAATGCCGGGCGGAAACCTTCTTAATCTTGATCCCCGCTTCCTTGAGGATCAAATTCGTCATAACGATATAGTCAGACGAAACCAATGTCTTGCCGGTGAGAATGATGTCGGAATTATCCTTAAGCTGCGGGCACGCGATGAGCAAACTGGAAATAAATTGCGAGCTGAGGCTGCCGTCGATCTTGATCTTGCCGGGACGAAGACTTCCGCCGCTAATCTTGATCGGGACACTTTCTTTCGGGCCAGTGCCGCGGATATCAACCCCACAGGCACGCAAGGTGTTCAGCAAATGCACATTAGGCCGCCCGACGAGCGTTCCCTCGCCAACGACCTTAACGTTATGTCCGCGCAACGCCAGCAACGGTAAAAGAAAACGCAGGACCGTGCCCGATTCCCGGACATTGATCGTTGTTCTTAATATTTTCTTGCTTAAGATCTGTGCAACGGCTGAAGCGACTTTCGCGTCGTCACAATCGGACGGATGAAGGATTTTGGATTTGCTTCCCCAAAAGGAAGAACAGGCAGAAATAATATGCGCGCGGATCGAATAAGATTTAGAGGCCGGGAGCCGAACCGTGCCGTAAAGCAAGGCGGCCGGCTGGACTTTGAGGATCATTTTTTAACAACGACCTGATCGTCTTTTTTGACGTTTTGGCTCTTGAACGGCGGAACAAAATCAGCAGCGGACATTTCCGCTAAAACACGGGAAACTTTCACATCGCCCAAATAGCTTTCCCCGCGGAAGATCGAGAGAAGGGCACCTTTGACGATCCCGTCTTTCTCGCCGAGGCTGACGATCACAAAGTCCGTATCGGAATCAACGCTGATAACCCGGCCTTTGGAGTTCGGGTTAGGATTGACAACGATCTTTTCAAGTTGAATGCCGCCTTCGCTGGTCGTTTCCATCGTCGGGAGCACGACGATCGGGCTATCACTGTCCGGCATACCCTGGGCTTGAATTTGAGACTTAGCTTGTTCGAGTTCCTTGGCACGGGCCAAAGCCTTGTCGAGATCGGACTTAACAGAATTGTATTTGTCTTGCGCGGCCTGAAGGTCCTGGCTTAAACGGGACCGGATCTCTTCCTTGGCCTGTGTTTCTTTCTGCAAATTATCCTGCAACGCTAAATTTTGTTTTTGGACTTCTTCCTTGGCGGTTTTCTGAAGGTCAACTTCCTGCAATAAGCTTTCGATCTTTTCTTCCGCTTCACGTTTTTTTTCGTCGAGAAGAGTGATCTGCTCCTGTGCCGTCTTTAAATCCGTGTTGAGCTTAGCCTCGACCGATTTTAACTGGTCAACTTGCGCTTCAGCGGCTTGACGGGCATCAATTTCCTTAAGGAAGAAAAACAATGAAATCCCAGTGACCGAGATCAAAAGGACGACAAAAACGATCAAAATGAATGTTAAAGCTTTTCCTGATTGGCCAAATTTACCCATGTGAGCGGCTCCTCATTTGTATTCGAGAATTATCATAAATGTTTTCTTATTATAAGAAAAATACTTCGGAAGTAAAGGGTTTTGCACATAAAGTGTTGCCCTAGTTGCCGTAAGCTAAGAACTCGTCCGGAACCGGCGTGGAGAACTCCATGAATGTTCGCAGTTCAGGATGATAAAAACCCAGGCTCTGGGCATGAAGCGCCAGCCGCGAGAACGACTGCACTTCCCCATACTTATCATCACCGAGGATCGGATGTTTGAGATAAGCCATGTGCACACGCAACTGATGGGTGCGCCCACTTTGCGGAAAAAGGCTGACCAAGGTCGCTTTATCGCCAAAACGCCTGACCACCCGGTAAACGGTTATTGCGGACTTCCCTTTATCGTCGTCTACCACCGCTTTTTTATCGCGCTTGTGCGGATGGCGGCCTAAAGCTTTGTCCACCTTCCCCTCATCAAACTCAATACGCCCCTTGACCAGCGCTAAATATTTCTTTTTAACCTGCCGCTGTTCAAAAGCTTTGGCCAGTTTAACATGGACATTGTTATCTTTCGCGACGACCAAAAGCCCGGACGTTTCACGGTCAAGCCGGTGCACAATGCCCGGACGGATCAAAGCCGGATCTAAATTAACTTCATCGAGATCATCATCGGGTAAGTTAACATCGGACAATGTTTTACAATGATGCATCAAGGCATTGACCAGCGTGCCGCCGTGATGGCCATGGACAGGATGGACGAGCATCCCGACGGGTTTATTAACGATCAACAGCCACTGATCTTCATAAAAAATATTGAGCGGAATATTCTCTGCAGCAACAGCATCGCCGATATCAAGCAAGTCCATAAAGACAACAACCTCGTCATCCACTTCAACTTTATAACCCGCCTTGAGGATCTTACCGTTGACCTTCACTTGCCCCTGGTCGATCAAACGCTGAATATATGTCCGGGAGGGAACTTTCGGAAAAGCTTTCGTAATAAAAACATCTAGCCGCAGGCTGGCCAAGTCTTCAGTGACGCGGAGTGTTTGCGCGGGAGCAGCCATCTTTATGAGGCCGCTTTCGCCGGGCGATGCAAACGCCGCCAAAGATACAGGCCGACAAAGAACACCCCGAGGCTGACGAGTTGAAAGATACTCAAACCGACAGCCGTGTTGATGTGATCGGCACGAAAAAATTCATTCATAAAACGTCCCGCAGCTGCGAGCATTAAATACACTGTAAAGATCTCCCCGCGGATCAAAGACTTTTTTTGCAAATATTTCAAAACAAAAAAAGCGGCTAAAAGATAAGCGGCTTCATAAAGCTGCGTCGGGTGCAAGTGCGCGTCATGCCCCGGGAAATAAATGCCCCACGAAACTTCGCGGCCATAACAGCATCCGTTTAAAAAACAACCGATGCGGCCGATCGCCTGCCCTAGCGCTAGATAAGGTGCAGAGAGGTCCGCCATCACACGCAGTGATAATTTCTTTCTCTTAATATAGAACAGCCCAGTCAGGCCGCCGAAGATCAGGCCGCCCTGCCATGCCAGTCCGCCATTGGAGATCATGATGATCTGCTGAGGGTTCGCGATAAAATCCCCAAGATTAAGGAGAATAAAAAAGATCCTGGCTCCGGCGATCCCGGCCAAGATGACCCAAAAAACAAAATCAAAAATAATATCCTGAGAGATCCCGGCTTTTTTTGCGTCACGGCTGAGCAAGGACGAACACACAACTACGGCGACCGCCAGCATGAGGCCGAAAGAATAGATCGTCAACGGGCCGATTTGACCAATGGTAGGATGCATAACTATTCCTTGGACTCTTTAGACGGGACATAGATCCGCCACAGCAATAGGCAAGCTCCGACGGTGATGGCGCTGTCCGCGACATTAAAGACCGGGAAGACCCGCACATCAATAAAATCGATCACGTAGCCGTAAAGGATGCGGTCGATCAAATTGCCGATGGCGCCGGCCAGGATCAAAGACACCGAGACGACATAAAGGCGGCTTAATTTTTCATTGTTATATTTGTAATGATAAAAATTAAAGACCAACAGCCCGATCATGATCACCGGGATGATGATAAAAACGATGCCATGATTTTTGAACATCCCGAAGGCGATGCCGGGATTGTGGACCAGGGTCATGTGCAAAATATTGCGCAGGACAACGAACGACTCCCCCGACGAGAGAGTGTGAGTGAAGAAGATCTTGGTCAAACGGTCAATGCAAACGAAGGAGGAAACGATAAAAAGAGAAAGGAAAATATCAAGGTGGGGCTTAGGATCAGTTTTCATGATTATTTGAATCCTTTTTTGAAATTTGCTTCCATATTCAAATAATCATCCCGAGTCTCTGCAAGAGACGCGGGATCAAATCGAGTTTATCTTTTCTTGCTTTCCAACTGTTCCTGGCATTTTAAGCAAGTCTCGACGTACGGAAGGGCTTTGAGCCGTGCCGCGGCGATCGGCTTTTTGCAAACGGTGCAACCACCGAAGCTTTTGTCAATAATGCGCTTTAAGGCCGCTTCGATACGGTTTAAAAGTTCTCGGTCATTTGAGGCCAACCCCAAACTGAATTCACGGTCATACATATCCGTTGCAACGTCCGCAATATGCATCGAGTGGCCGGACACGTCGCCGCTTTTATCTTTATTGTCCGCGGAGTTCACTGCGGCCATATTCTTAATATCATGGACTATGTTCTCCTTCATCCCAAGAAGAACTTTTTTGAACTGGTCGTTCTTTTTGCCGCTCGTTTTTTTCTGAACCATTACTAGGAACCCCCTGATTAATGATTACTGAACAAGGATTTCACGGACAACGGGACTGCAACGTTCACACAGACTCGGATGTTCGGCATCTTTTCCCACCTCAACGCTATAATGCCAACAGCGGCTGCATTTCTCACCTTCAGCACGCTCAATAATGATCTCGGTTTTGGGAAAATGCTCACTGAGGCCATTCTTCACGTCGGAGACTTTTTCGATCTTCACTTGCGAAACAATAAAAAGCTCAGGCAATTGCACCGTCAAATCTTCAAAATATTTCAGGTCGCGCTCACTCGAAGAACGGAAAACCACAGCCGCTTCCAGCGGGCTGCCGATCTCGTTAAGCTTGCGTTTATCTTCCAGCGCTTTCATGACAAAAGGCCGGATCGCAATAAAAAGTTTGTACTTCTCTTCGGCCTCTTGCCCGGCTTGCGAATGCCAGTCAGCGGGAATATCCAGCCACGATAAAAGGTGGACATTGCCGATAGATCTGGTCGCCGCGCCTTTCGGCATAGCGCTGAAAACTTCATCGCTCGTAAAAGCCAAGACCGGCGCCAAGAGACGCACAAGATGATTTAAAATATGGTAAAGAACTGTCTGCGCTGAACGCCTTTCCAGCGATTTTGCGTGTGAAGTATACAGGCGATCTTTTAGGATGTCAAGGTAAAAGCCCGAGAGCTCATCATTACAAAATGAATAAATCGTTTGATAGACTTTTGCAAAATCATAAGCGTCATAAGCCCCTTTCACGTCGGAAAGGACCGTGCTCAAGCGAGAAAGCGCCCATTGATCGATATCCACGAGGTCTTTGTAAGCCACCATCTCTTGGTCAGGATCAAAGGCGTACAGATTACTCAAAAGATACCGCATCGTGTTGCGGATCTTACGGTAAGCGTCTATCAAGCGTTCCAGGATTTCTTTCGAAAGGCGGATATCATCGCTGTAATTACTGGACGCGACCCACAAGCGAAGAATGTCCGCGCCATAGTTCTTAAGAACATCATCGGGAGAAACAACGTTCCCTAATGATTTCGACATTTTACGGCCTTGGCCGTCAACAACGAATCCGTGCGTCAAAACCGCACGGAACGGCGCCTCACCGTCCAAAGCCACCGCTGGAATTAACGATGACTGGAACCAGCCGCGATGCTGGTCGGACCCTTCCAAATAAAGATCGGCCGGCAATTCTTGATGCAGCATCGGCCCAATGACCGCCTGATGGCTGACACCCGAATCGAACCAGACGTCTAAAATATCAAATGTTTTTTCAAAATCCGTTCCCCCGCAGGGACACTTTAATCCTGCAAGTAGAAATTCTGCAACATCCCTAGAGAACCAAACGTCGGTTCCTTCTTTCTTGACCATGTCCGCGAACTTGGTCATGACTTCGGGAAAAAGTTTATTCTCCTCACACTTTTTACATTTGATCGCTGGGATCGGCACGCCCCAATGGCGCTGACGGGACAAACACCAATCCGGACGGGTCGTCACCATGCCGAGAATACGTTCTTGGCCGGCGGCCGGGATCCATTGAACCTTTTCCTTGATGACATCTTTAACCTTGGTGCGCAAATGATCGTGGTCAATTTTCAAGAACCACTGTTTTGTCGCACGGAACAGGATCGGTTTCTTACAACGCCAGCAATGCGGATACGAATGAGAAATATTCTGGCTCAGCAGTAAAATTCCGCGTTCTTTAAGATCGGCGATAATATTTTCATTCGCTTTGAAAATATATTGGCCTTCATACTTGCCGGCGTCTTTGGTAAAAACACCCTGGTCATTGACGGGCATGAGAATATCTAAATTATTTCTCTGTCCGGCTTGAAAGTCGTCCTGTCCATGTCCCGGCGCGGTGTGGACTAAACCGGTCCCGTCCTCTTTCGTGACATAGTCAACAGCGATAACACAGCAATTTGTTTTTACGCCGAACGGATGATCGTACGTGATGCCGCGCAAATCATCTCCCTCCACTTCCCTGATGACTTTGCCGGTGACGCCGGCCTTTTCTAAAACCGAAGCCGCTAAAGCGCTTTCGATGACCAAAATCCCATTCCCGGTGTCGACGAAAGAATATTGATAATCCATGTGGACCGCCACCGCGACGTTAGCTAATAACGTCCATGGGGTCGTCGTCCAGATCAGAAGATAAACCGGTTTATCAAAATTGACGGACTTTAGCGTACCGAAGTTATTGATCTTAAACTTCACAAAAACCGACGGCGACGTATGGTCTTCGTATTCAACTTCCGCTTCGGCGAGCGCGGTCTCGCAAGTCCCGCACCAGTTGACAGGTTTTAATCCGCGATAGACATAACCTTTTTCGACGAGACGGATAAAAGAATTAAGGATCCAATATTCATATCCTGTTGACAATGTCAGATACGGATTCTCCCATTCGCCCAAAATACCGAGACGCTTGAACTGTTCGCGCTGAAGGCCGACATATTTCATCGCATAGTCATGCGCCATTTTACGGAACGCAACGCTTTCCACTTCCGATTTACGCTTTTTAAGGTCTTTAAAGATCTGATGTTCGATCGGCAAACCGTGGCAGTCCCAACCGGGGACATAGAGGCTGTCAAAATCCTGCATCGTCTTAGATTTGACGATCATATCTTTCAGGATCTTATTGAGCGCGTGGCCGATGTGGATATTACCATTGGCATACGGGGGCCCATCGTGTAAGGTGTAGGTTTTTTTGCCCTTAGACTTGGCACGGATCTTCGCGTAAACGCCGTCCTTTTCCCATTGCGCCAGAACGCCCGGCTCTTTTTGGGCCAGGTTGGCTTTCATGGAAAAATCGGTTTGCGGGAGATTTAAAGTTTTCTGATAATCAACTTCACTCATTAAAGAAATTCCAATTCTCGCTTCTTATTTTCCGGGATCGCGTGCGGATGCGTGATGATCGCGTACTTGCGCGCTCCGGCGGCGGAAAACTCGGTCAAAGCTCCGGCGCGCGGCAAGGCAATTTGCAGAATCTTTTTGGCGTTCTCGACGTTCTGTTGTAAATTGGCGATCACCATTTCAACAGTGACATCTTCTGTTGATTCTCTCCAGCAATCATAATCGGTAACAGCGGCCAAAGTTGCGTAGGAAATTTCAGCTTCGCGCGCCAGCTTCGCTTCGGTCGCGGTCGTCATTCCGATAATATCCATTCCCCAGCTGCGATAAAGGTTGGATTCCGCTCTCGTTGAGAATTGCGGGCCTTCCATGTTCACATAGGTTCCCTTATCATGAACGGTCAATTTCAATTCACGGGCCGCGCCGATGATGATCTTGCGGATTTCCGGTGAAAATGGATCGGCGACTGAAACGTGTCCGACCACGCCGCCTTCAAAGAATGACGATTTTCGGTGTTTGGTCAAATCAACGAATTGGTCGGGAACGACAAAATCCATCGGCTTCATTTCTTCCCTCAAACTGCCGCAGGCGGAAACCGAAATGATCGCCTGGACGCCCAATTTCTTCATCCCAAAGATATTTGCGCGGTAATTAATTTCCGTCGGTGATATCGCGTGATCCTTGCCGTGGCGCGGAAGAAAGACCACTTCCACCCCGGCTAATTTCCCTTTAATAAAATTCCCCGATGGCTGGCCAAACGGCGTAAACAAGGACAATGTCTCAACATTTTCGATGCCTTCGATCTTATACAAACCGCTGCCGCCGATCACGCCGATCTTTGCCATAATGCCCTCGCTTTATTTCGCCAATTGTTTAGCCCGCAATTGCGCCGCCCGAACCGCATCAACAAACATCTTTTCAAAATTATTGTCTAAGAAAACATCTAAGGCCGCCTGAGTGGTCCCGCCTTTGGAAGTGACTTTAAGCCGTAAACTTTCGGCCGATTCTTCGCTTTTCGCGAACAAATACATGCTCCCTGCCATAGTGCATTCGACGAGTTTTTTAGCGACATTAGGTTCCAGGCCGGTCTTAAGTGCCGCCTTATAAAAACATTCCGCGAATAAGAACAAATAGGCCGGCCCACTGCCTGAGACCGCCGTGACAGCGTCCATCATTCTTTCCTCGACGATGATATGTTCACCGATCTTAGAGAATATCTTTACCGCCGCCGCGAGGTCACTTCCGGTCGCGGACTTGCCCTTGCAAATGGCCGTCATCCCCGCCCCGATTTGCGCGGGCATGTTAGGCATGGCGCGTATCACACGGACTTTCCTACCTAAATGTTTTTCGAAAAAGCGGGTCGTCAAACCGGCAGCGATGGAAATGACCAGCGTTTTCGGCTTCAGCGAACCTTTCAGTTCAGCAAGGACGCTTTCCATGTCCTGCGGTTTGACCGCGAGAATGATGACATTAGAAGATCCGGCCACTCCAGCCAGATCGGAGGACCCAGTCCGGTATTTTTTCTTCAGCAGCGCTGCGCGCATGGGGTCTCTTTCACAAACCGTGATCTTGTATTTTTTAAAGGTCCGGCTGATGATCGCCGTCCCCATATTGCCGCCGCCGATAATTCCAAGTTTCAGCATACTTCCCTCATGGCTATTGAGCCTACCGATAGTCGTTCTTGTGGCTCATTTGTTTTGCGCGTCTACCGCGCTATTCGCCAAAAGAACGACTATCAGCAGACTTTAGAACTATTATTCTCCGAAGATCGCGCGCCCGACCCTGACCATGTTCGAACCCTCTTCGATCGCGATTCCGAAATCCTGGCTCATGCCCATCGAAAGATATTTCATTTCTCCGTGGCTTTTTTTCGCTAATAAATTCTTCGCTTCCCCGCTCAAATTCCGTAAGCTGGAGAAGGCTTCCCTCACCGCTTTTTCGTCGGTGGTCAAAGCCGCCATGGTCATCAAACCCTTGAAGGTCACATTTTTCAAACCGGAAACCTGGTCTATCAATTCCAGCGCCTGCGCTTTGTCTACACCAGACTTTTGTTCTTCATTGGAACAATTGACCTGAATCAAAATATCAATATTCTTATTATTCTTCTCGGCTTGTTTTTGGATCTCTTCGGCGAGCTTAAAACTGTCAACCGATTGGATCATATCGAACAGAGGGACCGCAAATTTGGCTTTATTGCTCTGCAAATGGCCGATCAAATGCTTGGTGACTTGCCCAGGCGCCATTTTCAGGGCCGGGAAACGTTCCTGGGCATCCTGAACACGGTTTTCCGCAATATTCGTCAGGCCGGCATCAAGGGCTTGCTGAACTTTCGCAAGATCGGTATATTTCGTCACACCGATCAAGATGACATCCTTAGGGTCACGGCCGCTTTTTGGGCAAGCTTTGGCAATTTGTTCGTAAATTTTGGCTAAACGCTCTTTCATAACGCCATAAACTAACACAAAGCACGGCGAGCGTCAATTGAGAAAGGAAAGCTTTTCTTGCGGGTCGCCTTGGCCCAACAAAAACGGCAAGGTCTGCGTATTGACGGGTTGAATATTGATAATGACCGGGGAAAAACCCTGAATATTGATCTGTTCCAGGTTTTGTTGCGGCAGCGGAAGCGGAACGCCTTGGCCATCACGCCTGATCTGCAAATTCATTTTAGTGGGATCGAAAGTGATACCCCCGACATTCTTGATCGGAGCCGATGCGACGGCAGGGCCCGGTGTTTGATCTCTCAGTGCAGATAAACGACGCATGAGTTCCAAATAAAATTTCGAGTGCTTGATGGCAGCCCCCCGGCCGCTGGCGTTGACCAGGATCCTATTCTGGAGGTTAGCAATAAACGCGGCATCCTTTTCTACCGCCTGGCGCGCCAAGGCCGCCATCGCTTTAGAAATATTCTTCCGGGATGTGCCTTCAGGGGCCGCGGTAGGCAAGAAACGCAGCCAGTCAACGATCTTACTTTCAGCAACTGATGGCGCCAGCTCTCCAGACCGGATACGATCCGCCAAGGCTACGATCTCATTGATCATTGAAACCTCAAAGCGCAAAATAGCGACTAACTTTTTAGCGCTCAAGAACCACTCTTCTGCATTGGAAGACAACAATTCTACAGAAGCACCGCCGATGATGTTTTCCAGTACGCGCTTCATACTCTCAAGTTCCGCTTTTTTAGCGCCGACGATAACCTTAGCCATTTCATCCGACTCCACGGAATCCAGAAGCAGCGCGAGGTCATCATTCAGTTTTTTAACGGTCGCTAATGTTACAACTTCACCGGGCAGGTCAGCCTTAGTGATAACGTTAGCGATCATCCGCACAAGATTGGCCGATCTCATCGTCCCCGGGGGAGAATTACGGTAGATCATCAGTTGCGCTAAGGTCACATGTTTTTCATGGCCCGGCACTTTCAGCATGACCGCAGCGTCGTGCGTTAATTCAAAGTCACGTAATCCCCGCAAATATCTTTCAAGGTCGGCTTGCGACTGCAGTTGTGCTATCGTCGCATTGTCTGCCGTGTTCAATTCACTTGAAACAGCACTGGATGCGGCGGCCCCGACATCGGCCTGCTGGCTTTTGATCTGGTCCCAACTCAAGAAAGTTGTTTTTGCTTGATTGCCTTCCAGATAAGCGATCCCCGCGAAACGTTTAAAACGGCTCTCGGGATTATTATACACTGCCGTGAATTGGGTCAACTCTTGCCATTTATTACCCACACGGACCAACCCCAAATATTTGACAAGGACACTGTGCTTACCAAGGTCCAGCCATTTCGCTCTCGCATCTTCCTGAAGGGCCCCGATCTTTTGAATTCTCTTCTCATTAGTATCCCCCGACATCGAGCTGCCCGGGACCAACATCGCCTCGCGGTCCGCAAAAACGATCAATGTCCCCATCCCAAAAGCTTTGGCACTGGGGAGCTTCAAGCGGCCATAATTGATCGCGGCAACCGTACGGCTATCAGCGTCCTTGATCAGCTGGGGCAATTCCATTGTCCCGACGAATTCAACATCCGCATTGTCCAGCACAGGAAGCTGCTGTTCGATCATTTTGTCAAGATCGGAGATCGGGGTATCTCTGAAATCTCCTTCGAGAAGCCCAAATTTAGGAACAACATTTTTATAAGCCGGCCTTTCGTTGACTTTCACAAAGGTATACGGCAGCCCCTGCAGGCTTTTTAAAATAATAATACTGCCGGTCGGAAGATCAAACGTATCGCTTCGGCGTAAACCAAGATTGCGGACACGGTCAACCGCAGATACGCCGCTTGAGGCCGTATATGTGAAGTTTCTATCACCTTGCGCCCTGGCTTCTGCGTTAGGAAGAATAAAAAATTGTAAGGCCGCTTTTAACGGGGCGGACATCATTCCGCTCTCATCGATCAATTGATTGTCCCGCAAAACCTGATAGTACTCTGAAGTCGCGGCAACAACATCACCCTGGGTAACGAGGTCATTAAGCGCAGCGATCGCGTTCCAATTTGAGTCGACCTCGGAATCGAGCATATCAAAGATCGTTTTTTTGTGATTTTGCATCTCGGCCTTGAATAGCTTGATCTCGGCTACGGCTTGCTTGACCAAAGCCTTAAACTTCTCATGAAATTCGCGCTCGGATAGGATCTTATCCAGCTTCCCGTCCGCAGGCAGAACGGTGAGTTGATTAATAAAATCACCCGGCGAAGGGATCTGCTCCGGGATAAAATGCAGGACATCACTGATCTCTCTCCAGTTCTGGAAATTCAAACTTTCAAAATTCGAGAAGTTATGCTGTAGCATGTTAGAAATAACCATACGGACAAATTCTTTGGCGATTCCATTTTTCGCGACATCAATGACCGGTTCACCTTTTTTTGCCATCAACTCCGCGTAAGCGCTCATATCCGCTTGAGCGCTTTCAGAAAAAGCCTGAAGAACGCTCTGAGCGCGAGCGCTGACCATTTTCTCGATGATCGCGCTCGAAGAAATGGCAGGCATCCTGATCCCCTCTTGATCCAATACAGAAGCTAATTGCTTATAGCTTGCCCATTTCCCATTAGGCATTTTGTAACCATACAATGCCGGAGTATATCCTTCGTGCCCCCGCCCGTCATCAGGAGCTTTTTCAAAACCTAAAACCCCGACAGAGATCTCAACAGAAGCCTTCATTTCGCTGGGATTCCCGTCCAGTCCTGTCGCGTCAAAATAAGCTGGGCGGTCATTTTGGGTCCCAAAATAATAGACCATCACAATTTGATCGATGATCTTTCTCAACGTCTCTTCATTAATATATTTCGCAACTTCGGCGTCCTTAACACCCACTTTGGCCTGTGCAAGCCTGTCAGGAACATCGATCTTGCCTCCTCCAGCTATATTATCAAGAACTTCACGTGCCCCCATGATAGCAAGAGGGATCGGTTCAATAAATTGTGGTTCTATATTCGAAAATGCCCCCTGCTGGACAAGATTTTCGTCATTCGTATCCAGCGGGCTTGAGGCGCCAGGCTTCTTGGAGCGCTCGTTCATTTTTTGCCATTGATAAATGAAATCCGCGGTGACCGAAGAGATCAATGCCTTTTTGACCGATGGAGACATATCTTTAGACCCATCGAGCCCCACGCTCGCCAAGATCTCTTCCGAACGTTTTCTGATATCAGCATTA
>JADLGJ010000053.1 GCA_020849375.1 Candidatus Omnitrophota bacterium | reverse complement strand
TTTTTAGAAAATTCTTCCCGGCCTTTTTTCATGTGGGGCTGGCGGTGTGCTTTTTCTGGCCGTTCATCAGCGCCGGGGAGATCTCAGTTTTTAGTTATGACAATCTCGG
This sequence comes from Candidatus Omnitrophota bacterium, assembly GCA_020849375.1. Classification (GTDB taxonomy): domain Bacteria; phylum Omnitrophota; class Gorgyraeia; order Zapsychrales; family JANLHA01; genus JADLGJ01. The sequence continues at coordinate 5,745 of JADLGJ010000053.1, read as the reverse complement.
GGAGATTTTTCCGCTCTTTTATTACGCCAAACATAATTTTGTGAACATCCTGCATGGGCATGCGCCGTGGCTGTGGAACCCGTGGATCCAGAACGGCTTTCCGTTCTTTTCCAATCATTGGGACATGATCTATTATCCGCTGAATTGGCCGGTCTTTTTGGCGCCGGACAAAGACCTTTTGACGGCCCTGACCTTAAAGTCGTTCATTGAAGTCGCGGCTCTGGGGATCTTCGCGTACGGATTTTTCTTGCGCGAATTGGGCAATGCGCGCTGGGCGCTTTTTGCGTCGGTCGCTTACCAGATGTGTTCGCTGCTTATTTTTACCATGAGCATTTTTCCGGCGACGTCCTTATATTTTGCGATGACCGTTTATCTTTATGTCCTGTGGTCGGCGCCGGAACGCCGGCCGATAACGAATTTCCTGTTGTTAAGTTTTACCGTCGTGTTGATCTTGACTTCGGCTAATGTCGCGTTTATTTTTTATGCTTGTCTTTCGCTGGGGATCATTTCGATCTATCGGTTTTTGACCGTCAAAGATGGGAAAAAACTGTTTTGGCTAGCCGCGGCAGGGTGGTTCACCGGGACCCTGATTAGCAGTGTGCGCATATTGTCATGCCTTTACGGTGTGACGCATGGCAACCGGCTTTTAGAGAATTTCTACACGATCCATGACCGTGCTTATATGGCCATCAGGCTTTTTATTCCCGAGATCGCCGGATGGATGGGGCCCGACGCGCTCAATGTTCTGAAGTCACCGAATTTACAGCTTATTTTCCGTCAGCTCGAATTGCCGGCATCAAATCCGCAGAATAGTTTCTTCGTGTATTTCGGTGTCCTTCCGGCACTTCTTTTGATCGCGGCTTTTTTGAGCCCGGCCAAGGGTAAGCAGTCGTTCTGGAAAGTCTATGCGTTCGTAACGTTGGGGATCGCTTTGTTCTGGCAGCCGCTTTGGGGGATCTTGAGCATCCTGTCGTTTCCTTTGAACCACTTTAGTTATCATGCGGTCATTCTTCCCGTCGGGATCTGCACGCTTATCGGATATGCCGGGATGGCATGGGAAAACGGACACATTGAGAATAAAGATTTTCAGAACAAGCTTATTTTGTGCCTGATGTTTGTCGTCTCATATTTTTTGGTCTTTATGACGTATTTATTCCCGAGCTTAACGGCCATTACTCGGATCATTTTTCTGCTAATGGGTACCGGCATCGTTTTGTATTACGTGATGCGGAAAAACGGGGAAATAAATCTTATCAAATTTTATTCTGTCGCCGGAGCCGTTCTAAATATTTTGTCGCTTGCGCTTTTGATCTTGTTAACGCTGATCCTGGTCCTCGCGCCGATCCCCAAAAAAGAAGGGCTGGGGACGGAGTTTATTTTGCCTTTTCTGTGGCTCTGCTCAGCGGTCGCTTTGGTGTTTTATGGATACCACCGCAATCAGGAAGGACGCGATTTCAGAACGATCATTATTCTCTTGGGTTTGGCCTTGGTTACAGCGGCCGCGGCCGTTGCGGGTGGAATTGTTGACGGGATCCTGAGGTGGGAACAGGGGGTGCGGGTTTATGCGGTTGATGTCTTATCGGGTTTTGTCCGCTTACTGCTGTTGTTACAGGCCGGTGTCCTGGCCTTCAACGGCATTCAGAAAAAGATCTTCTCGGCCCGTATCGTTTTTGCGGTTTTGTTGATCTTGACGGCCGCTGACCTGGCCGTTTTCAATGCTCGCTTTAATAACATTACTGCACCGTTCTATTTTAAGAACGCTTATTATCCGAAGGGTTTTTCTTATCGCGACTTTAGTCCGGACGTCCGTCAAAAGATGAACCTTGCCAATTACCGGGTCAACCATATCGACCGAAAAGATTTTAACGCGAATAAAAACCTTGTTTTCAACGTCCCTACTTATTCGGGGACCGTGGGTTATATGACCCCCCGTTTTTCACGGCTTTTGACGGCTTTCGGTTATCCTCAAGGAATTTATATGCTCTATCCCGAGGACTCGACGGACGATCCCCGTTTTCTGGACCTGTCGGCGGTGAGGTATTCTTTTAATGAAGCCGGAGGCCTTGATGAACGTTCCTCGTCCCTGGCGCGTTTAAATATTATTTATTCCGCCGAAGTCATCGTGGACGAGGACACACATTTGGACCGTTTGCGGTCGGATACCTTTGACCCGCATAAAACAGTTTTGCTTTCGCAGCCTTTGCCGGGAAATTCCGGTCCGCCAGGCCCCTCTGCGACGATGATCCCGATCATTGAAAATACTCCTGATCGGATCGAGGCGAAGGCCCATGCGGCACCGGCCGGGATACTCCTTTTTAATGAATCTTATGATGAAGGATGGAAAGCCTTCGTTGATGATGCCCCGGTGGAGGTCGTGCGTGCGAATTATAATTTTATGGCTTGCGCAGTCGGGGCAGGGGAACATCGGATCCGGTTTGTTTATGCCCCGGAGCCGTACAAGCGAAATATCTTTTTAAGTCTGTGCGGTTTGGCAGTGTTTTTCCTTGCCGGGGTTGTTGCTTTTTTACCGGTGAACAAGAATAAGTGATATTTATTGAACCGCTATACAAAAGCTCGCTATAATTAAACAAATTCATCCTGGCGAGACTCAATGAAAACAAAACCATCACTTCTAAAGCTCATTCTTTTTGTTACCGGCTTAGCCCTGGTCACGACGTCTTGTGACAATATGAAGTCCATGGCCCAAAAGGTCATGTATAACAGGGCTCGTAACCTGCATGATCACGGCAAGGTCTCCGAAGCTATCGAAGTTTATAAAAGAGTGCTTGAGTCGGACGGTGATAATAGTGAAGTGCATTATGACCTCGGTGTAGCTTACGCGGATAATCAGGAGATCTCGAATGCCAAAAAGCAGGTCGCGATCCTGCGTAAATTAGACCGCAGTGACCTTGCCGAGGTCCTGGAAACCGTGATCAGGGACGCTAATTCGGCCCGTGTCCGTAAAAAGCTTCAGGCCGATTATGACAGCGGCAAAGAGCAATAAAATGATCAGAATTTCTCCCCGCCTTCGAAAATGAAAATTCCTCGCTTATTGCATAAGCTCGGAATAATTATTTGCGTAAAGTAGCAAAATAGCTAAAATAGGACGCAAATAATTATGAAAGCTATTGAAATAAAGAATTTGACGAAAACCTACGCCAACGGCATCCAGGCTTTGAAGAGAATTGACCTGGAAGTCGAGCAAGGGGACTTTTTTGCCCTGCTCGGGGCCAACGGTGCTGGCAAGACCACGGTCATCGGAATATTGACCGATCTCGTCAATAAAACAGCCGGGGAAGTAAAGGTTTTCGGCCATGATATTGATAAAGATTTCTCCGTAGCAAAGAAATTCATCGGCGTTGTCCCTCAAGAGATCAATCTTAATATTTTTGAACGGGCAATCGATATTCTTGTCACGCAGGCCGGATATTACGGCATCCCTTGCAATGAAGCCCTGCCCCGCGCGGAAGAGCTTTTAAAACGTTTAGGATTATGGGAAAAACGTTTCGGTTCACCGCGGACTTATTCCGGCGGGATGAAGCGCCGTTTGATGATCGCCCGGGCTTTGATCCATGAACCCAAAATGCTTTTTCTTGATGAACCGACCGCCGGGGTTGACGTCGAGATCCGCCATGAAATGTGGGAATACCTGCGCGAACGCAATAAAGCCGGCTTGACCATCCTTTTGACGACCCATTATCTGGAAGAGGTCGAGCAGATGTGCCGCAACGCCGCGATCATTAAGGGCGGCGAGATCATTATGCGTGATTCGGTACGTAAGCTTTTGACGTTCATGGATAAGGAAGTGTATGTCGTGAGCGTTCAGCATGTCAAAGACATCACGACACTCAGCCAGTATAAGCCCGTCGTTGTTGATGACACGACGCTTGAGATCGAGATGAGCCGCAAAGAAACGTTGCACGATTTTGTGGCGCGTTTGGCTCAGACGGGGATGGTCCTGACCGATATCCGCCCTAAAGGCCACCGTTTAGAAAAACTTTTTCTGGAAGTGTTGAATAAATAGCATGCGTACTGTTTTTCAAGAACAATTTATTGCCTTTGAAACGATCGTCCGCCGGGAAATCGCGCGCTTTACTCGCATTTGGACGCAGACTCTGCTGCCGCCGGTCATCACTCAGAGCTTGTCTTTCGTGATTTTCGGCAAATTCATCGGTTCCCAGGTCGGCCATATCAACGGTGTGAGTTATATGGCGTTCATCGTTCCCGGCTTGGTCATGATGTCGGTCATTAACAGCGCTTTTACTAACGTGGTCAGTTCGTTCTTTAGTGTTAAGTTCCAGCGCAGTATTGAAGAAGTGCTGGTTTCTCCGACGACCCATGTGGCGATCATTGCCGGGTATGTGATGGGCGGGGTCATTCGCGGGATCTTGGTCGGGAGCATTGTCTTTGTGGTCTCGATCTTTTTTACGCATCCGGTCATTCACAATTTGGCGATCATCATTATTTTTATTATTTTAACTTCGCTCGTTTTCTCGTTGGCCGGTCTGGTCAATGCGATCTTTGCCAAAAAATTTGATGATGTCTCGATCTTCCCGACCTTTGTTTTGACGCCATTGACCTATCTCGGCGGGGTTTTTTATTCGATCCATAGCCTGCCGGGGGTCTGGCAGCAGTTCTCACTGTTCAATCCGATCCTTTACATGGTCAATGGGTTCCGTTACGGCTTTTATGGTTTCTCCGACGTGAGTGTCGGTGGAAGTATACTTTTTCTTGTTGCCCTAGTCGGAATTTTGCTTTATGCTAACCTTTATCTGATGAAAAAAGGCACCGGAATTAAAAGTTAAAACTATGGTTACCGAAACACGTACATTACTTCCTGCTGATCTCAAACCTGTCGTGACCCTGGAGGCCTACAAGACGCTCGGGGGGATGAAGGGGATCGTCCGCGCCCGGTCCATGAAACCGCGCGAGGTCATTGAGGAATTAAAAAAAGCCAATTTGCGCGGCCGCGGCGGCGCTGGTTTCCCGACAGCTATTAAATGGACGACTATCTTTGAGGACCCCAGTCCGACAAAATATATTGTCTGTAACGGTTCGGAAGGTGAGCCGGGGACATATAAGGACCGCTGGCTTTTGCAGCATAATCCTTACCTCCTCGTCGAGGGAGCGTTGATCGCTGCTTACGTTATCAGTGCCAAACAAGTTTTTCTCGGCATTAAAGGAAAATTTAAGAAGGAAATCGCCAATGTTCAGCGCGCCATTGATGAAATGGTCGCTGATAAGGCGATGCCCAAGGGTTATGTTGAGATCGTTCCCGGTCCGGATGAATATTTGTTCGGTGAAGAAAAAGCCTTGCTGGAGGTTATTGACGGACGCGGAGCAATGCCGCGCAATATGCCGCCGTTCCTTTATGGTGTGCGATGTACTCCGACGGAATATAATCCGACGATCGTTAATAATGTGGAAAGCCTGAGCCATGTGGCGATGATCCTCGGTAAAGGATGGGAATCATTTAAAAGCCGCGGCTCGGAAGACACTCCCGGCACGATGATCTTTACGTTATGCGGTGATGTCAAAACCCCGGGGATGTATGAACTTCCACTCGGCACGACGCTGCGCCAGCTCCTTTATGATTTTGGGGGCGGCCCTGTCGGCAGTAAACCGATCAAGGCGGTTTTCTCCGGCGTCGCCAATAAGGTTATGACCCCGGCGATCTTTGATACGCCGATGGGCTTCGGGACTTTGCGTGCCGCCGGCGGCGGTTTAGGGTCGGCCGGATTCATC
>JADLGJ010000052.1 GCA_020849375.1 Candidatus Omnitrophota bacterium | reverse complement strand
GTTGATCCACGGGCGTGGCGTGACAGGATCAGTGACGACATACTCAAGCCCGTCGGGCGAAAAATGACCGTATTCCATTTGGTAAAACCTTTCATTAGAAAATCTTTATATTGAGAAGTCAAAATACTACCACAGCAAAAAAAAGTGGTCAAGATGTTTTGAGGCCTGGATCCGCAGAGTTTTATGGGGAGACGTACTTGAAGATACGCTGCATTTCCATGAGATTGATCTCATGGAGTTCAACACCCGCCTCCCACAAGGATGGGGACTTGGAGTGAAGCCAAACAACACGGCCATTGAGAGTGACCGGCTCGCTGCCATCGGGAATCTTCACCTCGAGGGAAACACTGTCGTTGAGAAAAACTTTTTCGCGCGTCGAAATCTTAACACCGCGTGCGGAAGCATCCCGCAGGAAAACATCTGATCCGTAATCGGACCTCGTGTGCCTGAATTTGACCGGGAACCGCGCGGAAAACCTTTCAAACAAACGGTTTTCGATCCTGCGGGACGGCCTTTCAGCAGCAGGTTGATTCTGCTCTGATGATGGGGGGACTTGATCCATAGTCGTTTAGACCGTAATTGAACGGTTTAACTTTTTAAGAGCTTCCGATGAAAAAGCTTTTTGGAACTTCAAGCCTACGCGGTAGCGGTCCTTAGTGCCTAATTTACGGATCCAAACCACTTGGCCGAGGACTAGGATAGGCTCTGCATCCGGCGAGGTCGCGATCTCAACCGCGATCTTCTCATCCAAAGGGATGGCGCGTTTTGAGATCAACCCGATGCCGCCTTTACTGATGTCGACGGTCTGGGTATCAGCAAACGAACTCCCCTTCTTGCCCTCGATCGGGACAAGACATGGCTTTCGTTGACTGACTCGCTTATTTTTACCGCTTTTCATCTGCTCTTCTCTAACTTAAAGAATCATAGGATTATAAGAAAAAGCGATGTTATGATTTGATTTCATTGTATCTCGCCGTAAAGATTATTCAATGATTTTATAAAGTAAATTTGACTACATGATGCTCCATGCTATACTTTTTACAAAGTACGGGAGATACTCATGGCTAGCTCTAAAGATGATAAAGACCTCACCCTCGCAGATAAATACAAACTTAAGGGGGCCCAGCAACTTACATACGCCGAGTATCAAGCCCTTAAAACAAAGAACAGCAAGCCACGGTTCACGATACCGCCTTTTGTAAAATTTATTCTCGGGACGCCTTTTATTATTATTTTTTGCTGCGGGGTCATTTTCATTCCTTACATGCTCTACATAATCGCGACGTCCCCGTCAGCTCCGGCACCGACCGACAAAACGGAAAAAACTAATGATACTGCTCGATAAAATTATTTGGGGATTCCTGGCATTTTTCTTTTTGTCAGGCTGGCTCAGAGGATTCTCAAAGTCACTGATCGGGCCCGTCGCATTTATTTTCTGCTTTATTTCCGCCGTTATTTTTTACGACCTTAACCGCAACATTCTCATGGCGGCCGTCATCACCTTTGCCGGGACCATCGCTTTAGCACTTTGTCTTTCCGTGATCCTGGCGGTCACAATGGCTGCGATCAACAAAGAGTACCGGGGAAAAGTGTTTTTGTTAAGCCGCATTCTCGGCGCGGCGACCAATGTCGCATGGCAAGGCAATATTTTATTTATCACCATCGTCATGTTCTCCATTGTCCCGTTCGAACAAGGCCTTTTAGCAACCCTGCAAAAGCAGGTCGGCCAATCCACAATGATGACTTATTATAAAGTCAACGTTGTCAACAAAGACAGCCGCTACCAAGCATTAGTTGCTTCATTCGAAAGCATCAGCGACCCGGCAGAAGGAGAACGGATCGTTCAGACCGACAAATTTAAAGCCTTCGCCGCTGACCCCAAGGTCCAAGCTTTCGTCAATGACCCAAACGTGGCCGCAGCGATCGAAGAGAAAGACCCGATCAAGATCCTAAAAACGTCGTCCCTCCGCCAACTCGTGACCAATGACGGCTCAATGGCCACCTTTACAAAACTTACCGAAATGGTTTATATGGACCAACTGGACCGGTTCCAAGGGCCAGCTGATCCCCAGCCCGGCCATTGACCGCTTTATTTCCCGATACAAAAAACAGAAAAGATACTTTCGAGCAGGTCGGCGTCAATATCACGCCCGGTGATGCGGTCAAGTGCGGCAAGGGCTTCTTTAAGATTTTCAGAAATGAATTCTAAGGAAAGATTATCCCGCAAGAACTCCTGCGATCCCGCAATATCCTGTTGCGCATCTTTCAACGCTTCAATATGACGGGTATTCGTTAAAAGAATATTCGTGGTGTCAACGTTCTGTCCGTGCAAAACATTGGCCTCGATCGCCGCCTCGAGTTCGGCGATCGCGATCTTTTGCGAAGCCGAAACACGAATGATCTTGCGCCCGGGCAGAATGCGGCGAATATCTTCATCGGCCAGGACGGCCGGCAGATCACTTTTATTGACGACGACTAAAATATTTTGCCCTTCCAAGGATCTCGTTATTTTAAAATCTTCATCGGTCAATTTTTCCGAAGCCGCGAACGTCAAGAGAACAAGGTCCGCGCTTTGCATATGGATGTGGCTGCGCTTGACCGCTTCTTCTTCGATCGTGTCGCGCGGTGACAAGATCCCGGCCGTGTCGATCAATTGCACCGGAATGCCGCGGATCTGCGCTGACTCCTCGATCGTGTCGCGCGTCGTACCGGCCACATCGCTGACGATCGCACGGGGCTGTTTCAATAAAACATTTAATAACGACGACTTCCCGACATTCGGACGGCCGCAAAGAACGACCTTAACACCTTCGCGTAAAAGCCGGCCTTGCTCACTGGCGGCGAGCAAAGCATCAATATTAGCTTTGGCGTGCGCTAAATGCGCGGCAATTTCATTGCGCCCGCGATCCTCGATCCCGTCTTCCGGAAAATTCACCAACGCTTCAAGCCGGACATACGCGCCCAGGAGATCTTCACGAATTTTCTCCAACTCGACGGTCAACTCACCTTTTAATTGATGCGTGCTGACACGTAACGAGCTTTGTGTTTTCGCCTGAATAATATCAAGAACGGCTTCAGCTTGTACGAGGTCTATCCGTCCGTTCAAGAACGCACGTTTCGTGAATTCTCCCGGTTGGGCCAAACGGGCGCCGAGCCCTAACACCAACTCAAGGACCGCCTTGACCGCCATCAAACCGCCGTGGCTGCTGATCTCGACGACGTCTTCGCACGTATAGCTTTTCGGCGCACGCATCACCGTCAACAAAACTTCGTCGATCACATTCTTCTTGTGTTGAATATGCCCGTGATAAACCTTGTGACTTTTGAACGGCAAAGCCTTCTTCCCTGCCGTCGGCAAGAAGACCTGTTCCGCGATCGTGACCGATTGCGGCCCGCTCAAACGGACAATGCCGATCCCTCCAGGGCCGATCGCGGTGGCGATCGCGGCAATCGTATCGTTCATGTCTGGAATATTTTTACTCATACCTTTTTAAATACTTGTCTGGCTTCCGCGGCCACAAAAAGAGATCCGGCGACAACGATCAAGCTTTGGGGCCCCGCCAACTTTTTTGCAAAACGGCAGGCCGTCGGAACCGAATGTGTTATGACCAAATTTTGCTTCGGAAAATATTTCTCTGCAGTTCCATCATCCCAAACCACAGCACGGGGATGCTTCGCACTCGTTAAAATGACGTCCTGAGCGTTTTTTGTCAAGAGCCGCGCCATTGCGCGAATATCCTTATCCTCAGAACTTCCGAAAATCAAAGTCCATTTCTTTCCTGGAAAGACCTCGCCTAAAGTCTCGCTTAAACGTTCGCACGATTCCGGATTATGCGCCCCGTCGAGAATAATAAGGGGCTGACGGCTGACAATTTCAAAACGCAATGGCCAAAATGTTTTATCGAGGCCCTTTTGAACAGCGGTCGCAGGTATTTTTAAAACCTTCGCGATCGCAGCAGCGACAGAAGCATTAATCGTTTGATGGCGGCCCAACAAGGACGATGAAAACCGACTATTCTTTCCGGCCAGAACGATCTTTGCCCCGACATCACGGCACCGTGCTTTAATGACTTTCAAAACTTCCGGTTTTTGCGGAGCGGCCACAACAAAACTTTTCGCACTTTTAATGATCGCGGCTTTTTCCGACGCTATTTTCGCTAATGTCTTTCCTAGTTGCGCGGTATGTTCCAAGCTGAGCGGCGCAATGACCGAAGCAACGGCGTCACAGACATTGGTCGCATCAAGACGTCCACCTAATCCTGTTTCAAGAACAACCCAGCCAACTTTCTGTTCTTTAAAATAACAAAACGCTAGGATCGTTAAAACTTCGAAGTATGTCAAACCTTGACCACGGGCGGATTCCAGTTGAGGGCGGATCTTTTTAATCAACCGCGAAAGATCCTTCTCGGAAATACAATCCGGAAAGATCTTTCCTTTGGCCGTCGCCGGTCCGGGCTTAAGAATTCTTATCCGTTCATGCACATCATACAAATGTGGCGAGGTAAAAAGCCCGACGGTATATCCGGCTTCGCGTAAAATATTAGCGATAAACGCCGCCGTTGAACCCTTGCCTTTACTGCCAGCAATATGAATAACTTTTAATTGTTCTTGTGGTGAACCGAGTTGAGAAAGGACCGCACGTACCCGCTCAATATAAGTCGGACGCGGCGCGAATTTCGTAAGGTCTTTTTCGTGATTAAGAAAGGTGGCGAGATAGGACGAAGCTTGCATCGGCTCGACTAATGTTTGAAATGCCGCACGCCGGTCAGGACCATGGCGATCTTGGCTTTGTCGGCCGCCTTGATCACATCTTCGTCAGCGATCGAACCGCCGGTCTGAATGATGGCTTTAATCCCGGCCTTCGCAGCGACCATAATATTATCTGTCTTAGGAATGAACGCTTCCGACGCGAGAAAACTGCCCTTGGCATTCTTCCCCGCCTTTTTGATCGCGGTCATCGTGCTCTCGACACGGCTGGTCTGGCCGCAGCCGACCCCGACGGTCTTTGTCCCCTTGACGAGGACCATCGCATTTGAACGGACATGCTTGGTCACTTTCCAGGCAAATAACAATGACGCCATTTGCGCCTTGGTCGGCTTGATCTTGGTGACAACTTTAACTTCATTAACATCGAGATTCTTGACATCTTTGTCTTGCAAAAGTGTTCCGCCATTAACTTGCTTGAAATCCCAACGGTCATTCGCAAAATTATTAAGGTCCAATTCCACGACACGAAGATTTTTCTTTTCGCTTAACAGCTTCAGCGCCGGAGCTTCATAACCCGAAGCGATCACGCATTCCATGAAACCGCTTTTGTGGACGAGTTGCGCGGTCTTAAGGTCAACTTTTTTATTGAACGCGATGATCCCGCCGAATGCAGAAAGCGGATCGCATGCCCAAGCCGACTTATAAGCCGCTGCTAATGTTTTATCCTGGGCAACACCGGTCGGGTTATTATGTTTGATGACGACCGCCGTCGGCTCACTGAATTCACGGATGATCTCCACGGCCGCGTTGAGATCGAGGATATTATTAAACGATAATTCTTTCCCGTTTAACTGCTTCATGCCGGGTAATCCGCGCAGTTCTTCCGACGAGGAATAAAATGCGGCGCGCTGGTGCGGGTTTTCGCCGTAGCGCAGGTCCTGTTGTTTTGAAAAACGCAGAACGATCTCTTTGGGCAATGCGGAAAAATCCCCGCCCTTAAGGCGGTTATTCAGGAATTCGAAAATGACGCTGTCATAATGCGACGTGTACTGGAACACTTCGATCGCAAGGTTCATCAAGAACGCGTCAGACAAAAGGCCGCTGTTGGTGTCTAATTCTTTAAGGATGTCGTTGTAACGCTTCGGGCTGGAAACGACCGCAACGCTTTTAAAATTCTTTGCGGCTGACCGCAGCATGGTCGGCCCGCCGATATCAATATTCTCAAGAGCTTCCGCGAGCGAAATATTCTTCTTCTGGATCGCACGTTCAAAAGGGTACAAATTCACGACGACCATGTCGATCAAACCGATCTTATGCTTCTGAAGTTGTTCCATGTGAGCAGGATTATCGCGCAAAGCTAATAAAGCACCGTGGACCGCAGGATGTAATGTCTTAAGGCGCCCATCGAGGATCTCCGGAAAACCAGTGACCTGGTCGATCTCGGTGACCGGGATCTCAGCGGCTTGCAGTAATTTGGCGGTGCCGCCGGTGGAAATGATCTCGATGCCCAATTGGTGAAGACCGCGGGCAAAATCCAAAAGCCCGGCTTTATCAGAAACACTGATCAACGCACGTTTAACTTTAATCATGACCGTCCCTATAAATTTTTATTTTAAAAGTTTAATGACCGCCGCGACAAAAGCCGGCAGATCTTCCGGCTTACGCGAGGTAACAAGATTTTTGTCAATGACAACTTCCTGGTCCAAATAGATCCCGCCGGCGGCGATGAGGTCATCCTTGATAGCAAAAAAAGATGTGACCTTTTTCCCTTTTAGTATTCCTGCCGAAACTAAGAGCCAACCGCCGTGGCAGATCGACGCCACAACTTTACCGTCGGCGTGCAGCTGTTTAACGAAATCAACAACCTTAGGATAACGCCGTAAAAAATCAGGAGCCCAGCCGCCGGGAATAATGACACCGGCAAAATCAGGCGCTTTGACCTTATCGATCGAAGTCGTGACCGAGATCGGATAACCTTCCTTGCTTTGATAAATATCTTTTTTACCGGTCCCGATGGTGACAACCGGGATCCCTTCTTCAGCAAGACGCAAAAGCGGATACCAGATCTCAAGGACCTGATAGTGGTCTTCGACCAAAATGGCAATTTGCGGGCTTTTTTTCGCCATATTAATAACTCAAATAGGAATTTTCAAAATGCCCCGTCAGGGGCTTTAAGGTGAGAACGCCCCCCGAGGGGGGCGTTTCGGGCCACTAAAAACTTTTCTTATGTCTTTTGCGTTCTGAAGGTTTTGAATAATAGCGGCGCTCTTTGATCTCGACGAGAAAGCCTTCTTTTTGGCAAGCTTTCTTGAAGATACGCATCGCTTTTTCAAAGCCGTTTTTATCAGTGATTTTGACTTCCACCATAGTGTAATTCACCCGCCTTCTCTAATATTGTATTGTGAATCGCGTTTTGAAAGCGTTATTATAGTACAGTCTACTTTTTTGTAAAGCTAACTTTTTAACGCGAGAACGGGGCTATCCTAGCACACCGGCCTAATACAGTCAAATGCAAGAAAAAAGCCGCCAGAAAATATCCTGACGGCTTTCAATATTTTTACAAAACTAGATTACCAGCCGTATTTCGACTTTGCCGGAGCGGTTGTTGCTGATGTTGTCGCGGCGGGTTTCGGCGCTTGGTATGTCACAGGGGCAACCGGAGCAGTGGCCATCGCCGTAGCTTTCTTGCCGCCGACCAAACGAACCGTTGTGGCGTTCGTTGTGCCCTTTTTGTATAGGACAACAACGGGATTCCCGTTCATGATACCGGCAGGAACACCGGAACTAGTAAAGGTTACTTCTTTACCGGTCGCAACATCTTTAACAGTGATCTCGGTACGACTCGAATTGATATAAACAACGATACCTTTTACAGTTGCAAGATCCTTGCGCAATTGAGCGAACCCTGGGGTGGTAAAAACAGCTATCAGCGCGAGGGATAAAAATAGAATGGATAGTTTTTTCATATGCGTCTCCTTTGTAAAGTTGTCCATTGACACAATACTCTGGAACTCTTTATAAATCAAGCTCTTTCATCAAAACAGATCACGGATCGTAGTAAGTGTACTTCTCGTTAGCATAATTCCGCAGGACGGTCTTGCCCTTCTCCTGTGAAATAATATAGCTGGGGCTGGCAGGAACCTTTCCGCCGCCGCCCGGAGCGTCAATAACATAGGTCGGAACCGCGTAGCCCGTCGTGTGGCCCCGCAAATGCTCCATAATATTCATCCCCACCGCGACCGATGTACGGAAATGCTTAGAGCCCATGATCGGATCGCATTGATAAATATAGTAAGGACGCACGCGGATCTTGAGAAGTTCATGCATTAATTTTTTCATCGTCGCTGGCGTATCATTAACGCCCTTTAAAAGGACGGTCTGGCTCCCCATCGGGATCCCGGCGTCGGCGATCATATTACAGGCTTTCTTGACACGTTCAGTGATCTCGTTAGCATGATTAAAGTGAATGCTCATCCAGATCGGGCTATATTTTTTGAGCATCGCGATCAATTCCGGCGTGATGCGCTGCGGTAAAGTGACCGGGATACGCGTACCAATACGGACGAACTCGACGTGCGGAATAGCTTTAACATTTTTAATGATGAATTCGAGCATATTGTCGCCCATGGTCAAAGGATCCCCGCCGGAAATAAGGACGTCGCGGATCTTTTTGTTAGAACGGATATAATCGAACGCTTTTTCGTAAGTCGCCGTGCTTAACGTGCGGTTCCCGTCGCCGACCATACGGGAGCGGGTGCAATAACGGCAGTACATCGCGCACATTTCATTGACGAGAAAAAGGACACGATCCGGATAACGGTGAACCAACCCGTGAACGGGAGAATTTTTATCTTCGCCGCAAGGATCGCGCATTTCTTCCGGCGCGGTTTTCAATTCATCGGATTGCGGAACGCTTTGCAAGCGGATCGGGCAACGCGTGTCGTGATCATCGATCAAACTCGCGAAATACGGCGGGATCGACATGGTCAATTTCGTGCCGCTGCCTTCGATACCTTTAATTTCTTTGGGGGTCAACGTCAAGATGCGCGCGATCTCATCCTTGGTGCGGATGCGGTTGCGGATCTGCCAGCGCCAATCTTCCCAATCGGCGGGAGTAGCCCCTTTGTAAAGGGCTAGAATTTCCTGTTCTCTCTCGGTGAGAGGGATCTGTGGCTTGATGGACGCTTTATCAACGGCCTGAGCATCTTTTGTAGCTGTTGCGATGGGGTTCATTGTTAACCCTCCTCCACGCCTCTTATTGAGGCATCACCTAGAGCCTGTCTGGCTGGTTAAGCTCCCTGTTGGGAGGAAACGGCCGCCGGCTTCCGTGAATCGCCGTCTGTTAAACCGTAACGTTTCAAGGCTAGGTTAAAAATCTGGTGAACAGTCTCTTCAAAGGTCTTTCCGATAACCTTAGGAAAAAGATTAAAAACGTCTTTGCGGTCCAAGGACGGCAGAGGATTGATCTCGAGAACAAAAGGATTTCCTTTTTCGTCAACGCGAAAATCAACACGGCCGTAATCACGGCAACCGACACTTTGGTAGGCGGCTACGGCGATGTCCTGCATTTTTTTCGTCAGCTCAGCCGAGATCGGGGCCGGGCAAAGATAGCGGACATCGTTGCCTTGCGTCAGTTCAAAAGTATAGAATTGATCGCCAAGCTGTGTTTGGCCGCCGATGGTGACCTGGCAGACCGGTGACGCTTGAGGATTGTCATTACCAATAACACCGACGGTGTACTCGGTACCTTTAATAAATTCTTCGATCAGCGCAGGCTGCTTGTATTGTTCAATGACGACCGCGGCCTGACGCTTAAGGCTGGCAATATCGGTGACGCGCGATTTTTCAGATAAACCTTTAGAAGTCCCTTCCCAGGTCGTTTTAACGAACAGCGGAAAGGAAACATGGGCCGGTTTTTCAATATTTTTGCTGTCCCGCGCCATAAAATAACCCGGGGTCGGAACGCCGTCCGCGATAAAGCATTTTTTGGCAACCATTTTGTCCAGAGTGATGCCCAAGGTCAACGCATCGGAACCGGTGTAAGGAATACCGTAAAGATCGAGAACGATCGGGACTTGTGATTCACGGTTACGGTCGCCGATCCCTTCCGCGATGTTGAAAACAATATCAACATCCAAAGTATCGATCTGTTCCAGTAATTTATGGACATTACCGATCTTAACAACGCTGTGCCCGAACGATTCTAAGATACGCTTGATATCCTCGATCGTTTCCGGCCTATCGAATTCGGCGTTCGAATCAACAGGATCCCCGTCGGCAAACTGCCAATCTGATTTTAAATTATATGTCATTCCGATTTTCATAGTTTTGTAATTCCGCACCCCCTTCGGGAGTGAATTCGATCGAGCAAGCTCGCTCGTATTCAAAAAAATAAGAGACCTTTGACTTACAAGGTCCCTTAGAGTTCTATCGTTCTCATGTTTTTATCATTATCTCCGCAAAGATCACCCAAAGAGTTTTTAACTGAATTTTTAATCCCTATTTACGATAAAAAAATAACACAAATACCTTTTCAACGCAATAAATAATATTAAATTTCCCGTCAGAAGAGCAGGTTACGCCAATTTCTCTTTATACTTGGACCAGGCAATGGAGATCAACAGTTCCATGACGTCATCGGTCGTGACCGCGCCCTGCAAAATATCGTCATCGCTAAGGACCGGTATGGACGTAAATTTGTATTTTTCGAGCAAAAGGGCGATCTTTTCGATGCCATCGGTCGTGTGGACAAAAAGCTTCAAAGGAAAACAGGTATCCATGATCGGGGTCTCCGGGGGAAGATGGATGTACCGGCGGATCGAGGTCATAGCGACCAGCCGGTGAAAGTCATCAACAATATAAATATGATGTAAATTCCCGGGATAGTTAACATTATTCTTCACAAGCTGTAACGCATCCCCGACCGTCGCGTTACGGTTTAAGGACAAATACTCCGTGGTCATCAAACCGCCGGCAGAATCTTTGGCAAAACCCAAAAGCTTACGTAGTTTCTTGGACTGCTTAGTCTCCATATGGCGCAAAAGCCGCATGATCGTGTCCTGTGAAAGCGTCAACAAAAGGTCGGTGGCTTCGTCAGCCGGAATATTCGCGATCAAATTCGCCGCCTCTTTGTCATCAATGTGGTCTATCAAATCCTGCTTTTCCTGCGTCGCCAGGTCGGCAAAGACGGTCCGTTGCAAGTTCACATCGAGCGACTTAAAAAGGGCGAGTTTGCCAAAAATATCAAGGTCTTGCATGATATCCGCAAGGTCGGTCGGCGGGATCTGGGCAAGTTTTTGCCGCGCGACATCCAGCCGCAACATATTTTTCTGCCGGTCGGCACTAAAGACCTGCGTGTTTTTCCACGGAATGAATTCTTCCTGCGTCAAATAGGGCGATTGCGGGGCAATGGCTTTAACAAAAAGATCTACTGCCGCCGTCCACTCCAGACGCCTCACGATGGCACGCATCCCGACATCAACGTGCGCCAAATACAAATGATGGTCAACGCGCAAGAGGTGAACATCATTAACACGGACGACTTTACGGTTCTCCGTATCAACGACCTGCTGGTCCAAGATATCGTGCCGTAAAGTAAATTCATGCGGCGAAGACGATCTTAAGAAAGCGACCTTTTCCCCTTCGATCTTAAGCTTGATCGTCTCATCAATTTCCTTAACATCTTCAATACGGATGTACGCGTATGTCCGTTTAAGAAATCCGCGATAGACGATCAGACCCTTACTGCGAGGGTAGATCTCTTCCTCACTGATCTTCATCGGGACGTCATGGAGCCGCCCGACAACGATGCCGTTAACGTCGATGACAGGTTTGTCCAAGATCTCAGATAAGAATAGAAAAAGTTTTAACATAATTTAGCGGCTCACCCCAACCCCGGCGCGGGCGCAGAGCTTATCAAGTGGACAGGTTGAGCATAAAGGCGATATCGGCTTGCAGACATTCTGCCCCCACAGCACCAGCATCGCATTGTAATCGATCCAATATTTTTCCGGCAATTGCTTCCGCAAGGCCCATTCAGTGTCGTTGGGGTCCTTTGTTTTCACATAACCCAAACGGTTCGAAATACGATGGACGTGTGTATCAACACAGATCGCCTTGATGCCGAAGCCTTCGGTCATTACCAGGTTAGCGGTTTTGCGGCCGACACCTTTCATCGTCAACAAGGTGTCAATATCGTTCGGCACTTTGCCGCCGAACTTGTCTAAAATATCGTGGCAAACGCCATGGATCGTCCGTGCCTTGGTTTTATAAAATCCAACGGGATAGATCAATTTCTCGATCTGCGTTGTACTTAACTTAAGCAAACCTTCAGGGGTGTCGGCAACTTTAAATAAACGTTCCGTCGCGGGCAAGGTCGTTTCATCTTTGGTCCGCAGGCTTAGTAAACATGAGATCAAAACATGGAACGGTGTCTTCCAGCGTTTGCCGACGAGCGTGACCGACGGGTCGGGAAGGCCCTTGAGCGCCTCTTTTAAAATGACAACAACCTTGTCGATATTCTTATTGGTGACCATTTATCTCCCGCTCGGGTCCTGTCGCTGCGGACCCTACCGTCCTCGCAAGCTGCGGGCGGCAGGGGACCCCCTCCGCGCCACCCGAGCTACATAAATTGATAGCCCATGTCCTGTAACAGGCTCGGGCTGTCGCGCCAATCTTTTTGCGATTTAACGAAAAGTTCCAAGAAAACTTTTGTATCGAGAAGTTCTTCCAGGTCTTTGCGCGCTAAGCTCCCCGCTTTTTTCAAAATGCCGCCGTTCTTCCCGATGACAATGGATTTTTGCGAATCGCGCTCAATGACAATAACAGCCTGAATATAAAGCAGTTTCCCTTTACGCTGTTCCAAATTCTCAATAATGACCGCGATGGAATGCGGCAATTCATCGTCAAGCAACATATAAAGCTTTTCGCGTATCTCATCGGCAATGACCATTTTCTGCGGAATGTCGCAAACCGTGTCTTCGGGATAAAGCTTTTCGCCTTCCGGTAAAAGTTCAAAAACAAGATCAATGAGCTTAGGGACATTCGTTCCGTCCTTGCCGGACAACGGCAAAAGTGTAATGCGCGGGTTCTCCTGGATCGGCTTGCCGGAAATACGTTCATACAGCGCAATATACTCAGAGATGTTCTTGCCCTTCATATCAACTTTATTCAGCCCAAGGATGACTGGGACCTTCATATCGCTAAAGCGCCGGACAAGTTCTTCCTCTTCCATGCCCACGCGGTCATTGGCGTCAACTAAATGAATGATGACATCCGCTTCCGAGGTGATCCCGTAGGCGCTTTGGTTCATGAACTGGTCGAGTTGGTCGCGGCCTTTATGCACGCCGGGGGTATCCACGAAAACAATTTGCCCACGCTCATCGGTAAAGATCCCGCGGATCTGATTACGCGTCGTTTGCGGGACTTTGGAAACGATAGAGACTTTTTCCCCGAGGATTTTGTTGAGCAAGGTGGACTTCCCGACATTCGGGCGGCCCACGATCGATACCATTCCACTGCGGCATATTTGCTTATTTTCAGGCATTCGTTTTTCCTTTTCGATACTTCAGGACAGTCACAAAAACCGCCGAGAACAGGATCGAGTTAATAACGCAATAAGTTCGCCACACCATATCTTTTGACTGAAATCCCGACGGAGCCATGAGCATCGTGCAGACCCACACTCCGATCGTCCATGCCAACGAAATATCCGCCGATGATTTACGCTTGACCATTTTAATGATCAACGGGATGTTAAAGAAGGGCAATATGATCGCCGTGACAAAACCGATCTGTTCAAATAAAGTTTTCATTTTAATAAGTGATGAAGCTCAATAATTCTTTTTTACGTTTTTCAACTTTTGCCATGGTCAACGGCGCAGTTTTTTCATTACCGAACCCTTCAACGTTGAACGAAGCGATCGTCGTCCCGTAAATGATCGCGGCCTTGAGCGTCTTTTCATTGACCTTGTTAACCTTGGTCAAATATCCCATGACCCCGCCGGCAAAAGTGTCGCCCGCACCCGTCGGATCCTTGACTTCATCGATCGGGAACGCCGGGAAAGAAAACTTAACCTTATCGCTGTAGAACAACACGCCATGTTCACCTTTTTTAATAATGATCATCTCCGGCCCGAAACTGCGCAGCGCTTTCGCGGCCTTGATCAAATTCTGCTCGCCGGTCAAGGCCTTGGCCTCGCCGTCATTAGCGACGAAAAGATTAACCTTCTTCATCAAATTAAGCAAAGACGGTTTCTTATGCGTGATCCAAAGGTTCATGCTGTCGAGGCCGATCAGCTTTGGCTTTTTCATCATCGATAATAGGCCCATCTGAATATCAGGATCAATATTCGCAAGAAAAACATTAGAAATACCACGTTGATGTTGGGCCACGTGCGGGTCAAATCCGACGAGAACTCCCAATTCGGTCGCGAGCGTCAGCGCGCTGTTCAAATCTTCTTTTTTATACTCGCCTTCCCAGCGGAAGCTTTTGCCGTCCTGGACTTTGACAGAAGAGACATCGATTTTCATTTTCTTAAGGAGCTTCATATGCTGTTCCGGAAAATCTTTTCCGATGACAGCAACTAAATGCACCTCAGTAAAGAGCCGGGCGCTCATCGCAAAATGGGTCGCTGACCCGCCGAGCATATCACGGCGTTCGCCGTGCGGTGTTTTCACATTATCCAAAGCCACTGTTCCCAAGACCAACAGACTCATAACGATTTCCTTTCTTATTCTCCGATAATTTTGACTAAAACCCTTTTCTTGCGGCGACCGTCGAACTCTCCGTAAAAGATCTGTTCCCACGGGCCAAAATCCAACTTGCCGTTCGTCACTGCGACGACGACCTCACGGCCCATGACCTGCCTTTTTAAATGCGCGTCAGCATTGTCCTCACCGGTGTCGTTGTGACGGTATTGCGAAACCGGGTCATGCGGGGCCAATTTTTCCAGCCACTTATCATAGTCATGGAGCAATCCGCTTTCATCATCATTGATATAAACGCTCGCGGAAATGTGCATCGCGTTGACAAGGCATAAACCTTCTTTGATCTTGCTTTCATCAACCGCGCTTTGTACCTGGTCGGTAATATTGATATATGCACGGCGGGTCGGGGCATTGAACCAAAGCTCTTCACGATAATGCCGCATCGCTTCCTCCTTTAAAACGCGTGATTGATGCCCAGCCAGAACCGGGGATTATCTTCACGGTCATCATTGATCGCCTGCGCCACGTCGGCGCGCACGATCACTTTCTCAAATAATACACCGAAATTCACAGTAAATCTTAAGCCCAACCCCGCGTCCTTACGTAAGGTCGGGTCGCTGACCGCACTATACCACGCTGTGCCGGCATCACCAAAGATAACACCGCTGATGGATTCTAGCCCAAGAATATGATCAAAGAAAGAGATCTTTAAGCCCTCGACGACCGGGAAGCGGTACTCCAGGCTTCCCAAAAGCATGTTCGACCCGCGCAACGACTTACGCTCATAACCACGTAAACCGTCAATACCGCCGGCGTAAAACAATTCTTTATCATTAGGATAACCGCCGCCGTATTTCAAACGGACCGCGGTCTTACTTTTTACCGTAACAGGAATATAAAAACTGCCGTCGATCGCCCCTCGCGAGAATGTTTGCGTGGCTTCCAGGAAATGCCCGGAATTTTCCGCAAAGACATCAAATTTATACCCTTGCCGCGGATCCGGCGCCGGCCCGGCACGTTCTAAATGTAAAGCGGTCCCGATGATGGCTTCGTCATGGCGGCGGTAATTGGTATTGCTCACGCCTTCACGCGCCAAAAGGTCCGCACCCTGATTAACACTTTGGTTGCGCACCATATAAAGCGAAACGTGGTCGTTAATATCAGCTACGTTATATTGCGCGGGCCACAATTCCCGGCGTAAATAAACCTTGCCGCTGACCAGATCATCGTCGCCGTCATCATAGTCCGTGGTGTTGGCGATCTGAAAACCTAAAACCGTTTGGGTATGAAGGACATTTTTCAATTCATAGCCGGCGCGGGAATGATGCAGCTGTTCACCGAACTCGTAATCGCTCGCCGCGTAAAAGATCTGGTCATACGGTTTTTGCAAAGACGCTTTGACGCCCAAACCATTATTGGCCAGCTCAGGCCCGACGGTCAAAGAGTAACCGTCATCCGGCAGCATCGCGGAAACCTCGCGCAGCGCCGTGTAAAGCGGGACAGCCTTCACGTGCAACCGGCGTGGCCAATAATTATTGGTCCGGTCAATATCCAGCAATTTAGCGTCGGGGTCAATGGCGACCACTGTGACGCCTGACGCATTACTCAATTGAACTTGCTCGGCCTGCGGCGACCCTTTCCACTGAAAACTTTCAACGGTCCCGTCGCGATAATTCACCTGGACTTCCGCAGGAGTACTGATCCCGCCTTTATTTCTTAAGGTGACGGTTTTCTTCCCGACAGCCGCGACAGCATAATTGAACTGTTGGTCGCCATAAAGCCACGGCTGGAAAAAACTTTCCAAATTCTGCCCACTTTCTTCCTCGGCGATACGGATAAAATCCTCAATGCTTAAATTCTTGAATGTGTATTCGGCAAAGACCCGCTTAAAGATCTTGGCAAAAACATCTTCCCCGACATAATACCGCAGCATCGCCAGGACACGGCTGCCCTTGCCGTATGTGACCGAAAAAATTGCGCTGGGTTCCGCAAAACTCGATAACTTGCTGATGATCGCGTGATCCTTACCCATACGGGCGATCGACTTATAACGGGTGTCACGGGTATTCTTAAACGTAAGCGGCGGCAAAAATAACTTCAATTTTTGTGCCCACCCGCCAACATCCATGACTTCGCCCTCTTCGCCGTATTTATGCGCCAAATACTGTTCGATAAAATACGAATTGATGCCTTCTTCCAGCCACATATTCTGATATTCGTCAACGCCGACCATGTTGTAAAACCATTGATGGCCGGTTTCATGGCTTACTAAAAAGTCGAAATACCGTCGCATGATCTTCGGCAGTTGATAAGCGCGGCGGTCAATGAATATCAAATTCGACATCTGTTCCCCGCCATAACCCAGGTCAACGGGCGCGATTGAGAACGACGGATACGGATAAGCCCCGAAGCGTTCGCTATAAAATTGCATCAATTCTTTCGCGTTCTCTAAAGCCATCTCTCCATACTTTTCATCGCCGGACAAGTAGTACGACTTGATCCACACTCCGTTCACTTCTGAGGAGATCAATTGATAATCCGCGCTCATCGCAAAACTGAACTCACGAATGGGAAGACTGGATTCGTATGTCGTCGTGATCGCACCGCCCTCAGCTTGAACCTGGCCGGTTTGCTTTCCGGATGACGCGATAGTTTGGCCGCTTGGCACCGTTAATACGACTTTATAATGGCTGGCCTCACTAAAAAATGGACGATGAAATGGGTAGAACGGACTTTGGCTCCAGCCGGTTTTACTATCATAGGCGCTGAGGATCGGATACCAGCGCGACACACGAAAAACATTGTCGTTCCATCCCAAGCGGCCCAAGGTCGCATGCGGAATGTCCACAGAGAAATCCATCACGACACGGACCGAACCTTGCGGCTTGACCGGTTCCGGAAGCTTAACTCTCAGGATGGTTCGGTCATCGCCTTCGATCATAAAGGAGAGAGGCTTGTCATTGTGCACGACGGAAAGCACCTGCATACCGCCGGTCTCGAACCCGCTCGGGAAAGGATTCACCTTAAAATACCCGGCGAACCGCCACATAAAATCTTCTTCATTCTTGGTATAGCGGCGATTGGGATAAATATGAAAAACAAGGTCATGAACGTCGGCGGCGCTGTCATTGGTCCAAGTCACATTCTGCTGAGCGGTAATTCTTTTGTGATCAACGTCAACGGCAGCTTTGATATCGTATTGCGGAGGTGTTTGCGCGTTCACTTGCGGAACAGCGATCAAAATAAAAAGGCCGAGAAGAAGAACAGAACGGAGGGGTAAAGAGATTCTCATCAATTTATTTAGGGGAAGTTTTCTTGTCGCGGTCCTTACGCTCCCGATGCTCTTTGCGGAAACGGTCAAAATACTCCTGGAACCGCTCATCTTTCCGCAAGTGTTCCAGGTCATCATCAACCTCAAGATAATTGAGATCATCGTAACCGCACTCCAGGGCCAGCTTCATCGCACCGAACGCCTTGTCGATCTCGCGCATCAAGGAATAACTACAGGCGAGATTATAAAGCACGCCGTCATCATCAGGGCGCAACCGCGAGAGCCGCAGGTCAACTTCAAGGCCCTTCTCGACCATACCTCTTTGCGTATAAAGATCGCCGATCGCGATCAGGGCTTCGATAAAGTCGGGTTTGTCTTTGAGAATGTCTTCGTAGAAACGGATCTGAAAATCCAGGTCATCTTCGCGCTTTTTTGCCATGCTTTAATTCCTTTAAATATTCGTCGATACGGGCGATCGCTTCTTTCAAATTGTCGTAGCTCGACGCATAAGAAATGCGGATATGATCATCCAGGTCTTTCCCGAACGCGCTGCCCGGGACCAAAGCCACTTTCTTTTTGTTCAAAAGGTCTTTGGCAAAATCCATGGATTTCATGCCCG
This sequence comes from Candidatus Omnitrophota bacterium, assembly GCA_020849375.1. Lineage (GTDB taxonomy): Bacteria > Omnitrophota > Gorgyraeia > Zapsychrales > JANLHA01 > JADLGJ01. The sequence continues at coordinate 27,176 of JADLGJ010000052.1, read as the reverse complement.
TGCTTTTGATCGACGGAAAGACATAGAACGCGCCCTGCGGCATATGGCAAGACAAACCGATATCGTTAAGCGCCCCGACCATATAGTTGCGGCGGCGCAAATACTCGCGCTTCATCATCGCAATGTCCTTAAAGCCTGTTTTCAACGCTTCGATCGCTGCGATCTGGGAAATGATAGGCGCGCACAACATCGTGTACTGATGGATTTTGGTCATGCCCGCGATAATATCCGCCGGACCCGCCGCCCAACCGAGGCGAAAACCTGTCATCGCGTAAGATTTTGAAAAACCATTCAAATAGATCGTCCGCTCTTTCATCCCTTTGAGCGTCGCGAACGGCGTATGTTCGAAATCATAGGTTAACTCATCATAAACTTCATCGCTGATCAGGATCAGATCATGTTTAATAATAGCGCGTGCGATCTCACGCAGTTCTTTCTTGGTATATGATGTTCCGGTCGGATTACAAGGATAGTTTATAATGATCGCCTTAACGCCTTCGCACATACTTTCTTCGATCACTTCGGGGGTAATCTTAAAACCCGTTTTGATATTGGTCGGCAATTGGACAACTTCGCCGCCGGCCAGCTCAACGGTCGGGCCGTATGAAACATAATTGGGGTCAGGGACTAAAACTTTATCGCCCGGGTCCAGGATCGCACGGAACGCAAGGTCCAGCCCTTCGCTGACACCGACGGTGACGAGAATTTCTTCGTTGATGTCATAGGCGATACCATAACGTTCGCCCAGGAATTTATTGATCTCCTGGCGCAGTTCCGGCATCCCCTTATTGGACGTATACGAGGTATATCCTTTTTCCAGTGACGAGATCGCTTTTTCGCGGATATGCCACGGCGTCACAAAGTCCGGCTCGCCGACACCCAAAGAGATAACATCTTTCATGCCGAGGACGAGGTCAAAAAAAGCGCGGATCCCCGACGGCGCCATCTGTTCAACACGTTTTGAAATTCTCATATTAGATCGAAATGGCAAGCCGCTTGCCATGGCTCACTTTCTTTAAGATTTGGCCGTCTTCTTTGTATTTCTTGAGGAGAAAATGCGTTGACGTGCGGCGCACCCCCTCCATAGACGACAATTTAGAGGCGACGAAATTGGAAACCGTATGGATATTTTTCCCTTCGACCGTCACCAGCAGGTCATAGGCACCCGAGACTAAGTAACAGCTCGTCACTTCCGGGAAGCTATAAATACGTTCGGCGACATTATCGAAACCGACATCTTTTTGCGGTGTGATACTGACTTCGATCAGAGCGCGGACAAAGGACGAATTTTCACCGCGCACCTTGTCGAGGTCGATGATTGTTTTATATTTGACGATCGTGCCGTTCTCTTCGTACTCTTTGATCGTTTTTTTAATCTCACCCGCTTTTTTGCGGGTCATCTTGGCGATCTCCTCCGGCGTCACACGCGCGTCATTAGCTAAAATCTCTAAAATATCGTCCATACTGTCTCCCGTCCTCTGTTAATAAAATAAAGGTTATTTCGGCTGGGGTTGTGAAAGCATTTCATTGATCTGTGAGCGGAGCGCCTGGTTCTCAGCATCTAAGTACATGATCTGATCCATCAATTGGCGCTTCTTGCCCAAGACATCTTTCGACTGGGTGACCGTTGCATTGACACCGTCGAGCTGGGCGGTCAATTTCGCAACTTCCGCTTCCAATTCTTTCTTCTTTCTCAACAGATCCGGAGAAGCGACCTGTTTCCCGCCATTTGCCTTAGCGTAATCCCGCTGCATCTTATCGTTCTTCTTTTCCTGGGCGGCAATTTGCTTTTTCAAATCTTTCACGCGGGCCTCAAGCTCGCTGTTCTTTTTCTTCATCGCGGCCGTTTCTTTCGGAAGCTGGCCTTTTTGCGCCGTAAGCTTGTTCAAAGCCGCGGTCAATTCCTTTTCTTCCCGCAAAGACTCTTCCAATTGGATTTGCAGGGCTTTGCTGGCACCCTGATCGGCAACGGCTTTTTCTGCCTGAGCTTTTTGATAATTAAGGTCGAGATTACCGTCGCGCTTTTGATTCTCTAATTGCGAGGCTTGGATCTTCCAGAGCCGGTTCTTTTCCTGAATATCAGCGAGTTGTTTTTGCAAAGCTTTATTTTCCGCTTCGGTCTCTTCAACTTCTTTTTGCAACTTCGCCATCTCGGCAGAAGTTTGCGAAACGTTATCGCCACCGGGAAGAGGGGCTTTCTTAACTTTTTGTTGAGACTTGACTTCGGCGCGCGTTCTTTCTAACTCCGCCTTGAGGCTCGCCGCTTTCTTTTGTAAGAACTCGTACTCGGCATTTAACTTTTCGTTCTCTGTCAACAGCGATTTCGTTTCGCCGGTGACATGGTCAATGGTCGCTTGCCAATCGTCATCGTTGACCGATGCCGGCGCTTCCGCGGCTTCATCTTCAGCTTGCGCAAAGGCGTTAAGGACACCGGCGCTCAGCAGGAATAAAAACACAAAAAATACTCTTAAAGATCTCATGGTTACCCTTCTCCTTTTACAAGTCGTCAGTACGAAATTAATGCCGCATCCCAGCTCGTTAGCACTCGCTGTAGGATAACCTTTAGTTAAGGTGGCATAATGAAAAACTAAAGGTTAATTATACCAGAAAATCACTTTGGGCTTGGGTTAATTTTTTATATGCTTGACTCACCCGGGCCGTCAGCGGGCCGGGCCGGCCGGAGCCTATTTTATGGTCGCCCAAATAGGTCAACGGCATAATACCGACCAAAGCATTGGTCAAGAACGCCTCTTCACAGTGATGCAGGTCCGCGACCGATAATTCAACCGCCACGGTCCTGACGCCAGCCTTTTTCGCGGCCAACAAGACAGCCTGACGGGTCACGCCAGCCAAACAACCGGTCGACAAAGCCGGGGTCAAGAGCTTGTTTTTCTTGACCAAAAAAATATTACTGCGGCTGCCTTCAACGATCGCACCGCTGCTGCTCAACAGGACCGCTTCATGGCAGTCATTATGCAGCGCGTATTCATAGGCGTCGAGAAAAAAAGCATAATCCAGGCTCTTGATCTTGGCCAATTCCGGCGAGCGGTCCAAAAATTTAGGATAAATACAGGCGCTGAACCCTTCGCGGTAAGCCTTGTCAGAAAAAGCTTCTCGGGGGATCATGACCACCGCAAAATGCACACGATAACCTTTACGCCAGGCCGACAGCCGTACCCGGGCATTTTCTAAGCCGCTGGTTTTGACCAAACGGACCATGATCTTTTTCAACTCGCCCAATCCCGGCGGTTTTGGCAGAATATAACGGTCGCATCCATAGGAAAACCGACGGTAATGTTCGGACAGGAAATGGATCTTCCCTTTCTCGAGCAAGAGCGTCTCAAAAACCCCAAAACCCTTGATAAACCCGGGAGACAAAGCCCTCAGGTCTTCCATTTGAATTTGCTGATCATCACCATCCATATAAATCGTTACTTCTTTTTTCATAAAATTGCCCTCAAACTTTCACGCATTGCGTGCGCTTTGACTAAAGTTTCTTCATATTCCTTTTGCGGGTCCGAATCAGCAACGATCCCGCTCCCGGCGTGAAAACTGACCTTGCGGCCTGATACCAACATCGTACGGATCAGGACATTGAACGCCATGTCCCCATTAAAACTCATATAACCTAAAGCCCCGGTATAGATCCCGCGGGCGGAACGCTCAAGCTCGTCAATAATTTCCATAGAACGGATCTTGGGGCAACCCGTGATCGAACCGCTGGGAAAACAGGTCTCAATGATATCAAAACCATTTTTTCCGGGAGCCAAACGTCCCGACACCGTCGCGGTCGCTTGATAAACAGTACGGTATTCCTCGATCTCACGGATCTGCTCGACCTTCACCGAACCAAAATCGCAAACACGGCCCAGATCATTACGTTCCAGGTCGGTGACCATCAAAAGTTCGGCCTGTTCTTTACTATCGCTTTCTAGCTCCGCATGATTCCGGCGGTCCTGTTCAACATCGGCTCCACGCGGCCGCGTCCCCTTCATCGGGCGTGTACGGGCCACACCGTCGCACAAGGTCAAGAACATTTCCGGCGATGAACTTAAGATCTGGAATTTACCGCCATTTAAATAACCGCCAAAACACGACGGAGAAAGATCCTGCAAAATACGGTAAAGGTACGCCGTATCCACGGACTGCGCAAAGTCGTAAGAAAATTCCTGCGCGACATTAGCCTGATAAATATCCCCTTTTTTTATATAATCTAGAACCTTTTGCACCGCATTGCAATAGCCGCTTTGAGTAAAATTGCTCATCAAACGCGGCAGGGATCCGGCTAAATTTTCGACCCGGGCGAACGCGGCTGGTTGAATACTTGATAAGATGACTTCGACCTCATCAAGGCGGGCTAAGGCCCGTTTTTGCCGCGGCATGCTCCTGGTTTCCGGCCAGCCCGTCGAAGTAACGATGATTTTCTTTTCCAAATGATCGATCGTGATCACGCGGTCATAAAAACCAAATGAAAATCCCGGGACACCGGCATGTTGGCCGTGGCGGCTTTTGATATTCTCGAACTTCAGGCCAAAATCATAACTCCAGAACCCCGCGATCCCGGCGGGAAAAGGCGTCAGGTCAGACTTTTCGTTTTGATAAAGAGCATACCGCTTTTGCAATAAGGCGAACGCCGCCAGGTCATGGCCTTCCGCGACAAAAAACGGATTGTATCCTACGAATGAATATCGTCCACGATCCGGGTGAAGCATACTGCTTTCGAGCAAAAAGAATCCCGCCTGCTGATGCAAAGCATAGAGCAGGTCTATAGGTTGAATATTTAAAGGGTAAACGCGCGATTCGATCATAAAACTTTCGGGCTGACGGTATACGACGGCAACAGCGCCGCCGGACGGAAGGACATTTTTGTACGGTTGACGCTCTCCGGTACAAAATCATCCATGACATTGATAAATTTTGTGTCCCGCAAAACGGGATCGTTGCATAATTGCCAAAAAATGTAGGTCGCCAAGCCCTTGAACCGCGGATCCGCTATCTCGAGCAGATCACAAAACGTGTCTTTGTTCAGAAAATATCCGAACGTATAAGCAACGATCTTTCCGTCAACACGGACGACGCGGCCCACAAGGCCCAAATCCCGGCAAGAGTTAAAAACACGGCGGTGGACCAGCCGATTATCCTCGACCATCATCCGGTAGATCTCGTCCTTTGCCCCAAGGATCTTTTCCTCAGCCCACTTTTCATAAAGAGCGGTGCATTCGCCGGACATTGATGCTTCAAAGGGTAAATATTCGCTTTGGTAATTCTTAACAAAATGATTTGCGGCATTGCGTTTTGATTTGAACGCATCACCCTTGAGGTCAACCAAGTCCCGGCGGAAATAAAGATATTCATAACCCTTTTTGTGAACGCTGTATGCCGTTGACGGTAAATGGGCCAACTGGTCCTCAGGGACATTTTCGATCCGCGTGACCCCTTTACTTTTGTTCAACTTGTCCATCCGCTTAAAACATTGCTCGACGACATCAGCGCTGAGCGTTTTGGCAAGCGGCGGTAAATATAAGAACGTCCCCGCCTCATCGGAAGCAAAAATACACAAATGGCCGTCAGCCACCACGAACTCGAATTTGAAAAAATCCTGCCAAATAAAGATATTTGCAAATGAAAAGGCGGCGAGCGGTGACGGTATTTTCTTCAAATAACTTTCAACGAGCGGTTGGTTCGACAAAAGATCCGGGGGCATGACGCTTACTCCAGAGAAAGGGTGCAGACTTGGTCAAGTTCATTACGAAACGCAGAATAATCGGCCAAAAGCGAAGGGTTTTCTTTGAGAAAACTCACAACATCTTTACGCTTAAAGAATTCCTGCAAATACTGTGCATACTCTTTGTAACCCTGATCGTTCCAATGTTCCTGGACGTGCGGACAGTTCAAATGCACATAAAGGACGGCCTTGCCGCTTTCGCGGCTCAACAAGAACGGATAGAGCTGGCATTCAAAAGGCCGGGCGTGATAAATACCGCAAGTATTGTCTTTCGGATTAAGAAAATGACAAAGATGGCCTTCGGCGTCTGCGCCGAAGCCGCACGGGGTCGTATTGATACGACTGTCGGGCCCTACGACATGTTTCCCGAAGATCTTATCCGTTAAATTCGGATGGGCCGCTTCTTTCATTTCCTTGGCCGCAATATACGGGCGCCAACGGCTATCGGATTCCTTGAACCGGCAGCAGCCGTCGCATTTAAGGCAAACGCTCGACGGCACGAATTGTTTAAGATCTTTGATCATATCAAATCAGGTTTTTATAGTGGTGAATATTTATAGAGGTGGTATTCAACATAAACCTCCCGGCATTTCCCCTTGCCATCTGGACAGGGCCCGCGGTAAAAATCATTCTCCAGGTCCGGCGGCCCCAAAAAAGAAATAAAAGACCGGCCAACGAACGACTTTAACGGATCGGCATAGGGGTACTGGATTTTTGCCACATAAATCTTTCCCAAGTTCTCTTTCGGGAATGTTTTATCATAAACAAATTGATGCCGATGATAATTAATTTTGTCAGGCATAAAGTTAAAATCCGCACTTAAAAAATAAATTTCTTGAGGGGCCACAGTATTTGCCAAACGAATAAGCGCATCCTTATCATCAACAACGTATTGAGACCAAGGGACACCCGCCCGCAGAGAATAATACGCTGTGAAATAATTACCTGAATACGCCTGAATATCTCCCGTATGGAGGGCATTCCCGATAACGATAGCTCCTGGCGGTATTCGCTTTTTTAATTCACTTGCCACGTTCATCATACCGTTATTGATCCCGGCGACCACCTTCGCGCTCCCATAAATGTTCATCATACCGTCGAGCACAACGAGGCCAATGATAACCAAGAAGATGATCGCCACAGGTTTCCGGGATCTTTTTGAATGCTGAATTTCTAAATAAACTTTCTCGATCAAAAGACCCATAATGATCAATGCAGGAAATAAACAATACGCGAGATGGACCTGCTCCGTATAAACTTTAATGAAAGGCAGAAAGGATAATAAGAACCAGATCAATAAGAGTTTCAAATGATTTCTAAACTTAAAATCATATTTGTGAGCCAAAACCGTGACAAAAATTGCGCTGGCGGATAATATCCACAAAAAAGGAGGAACAATGCTAAAGAAATTAAGGACAAGATTACAGAACTGATATTGAAAACGAAAAGGATCTAACAGTATTCCGCCGCCGCCGACCATCTGTCCTAACAACCCCATCGAGAACACAGAATTCGCCGGGAGGGAATGAAAAAAGACCTTCATCAGTATCGTTGGAAAGATCGCGTGCCCTAACCCTGCCACCGCAACAACTAAAACAGCAATAGACTTCTTCGGAGCCAGGATCTCACAAGCAATGATCAGTAACGGCAAGATCCCGATAAATTCTCTGTACCAAGGACCAAGGATCATGGTCAGCGCTAAAAGAACTATTAACGGGATCGGATCTTTTTCTCTCTTTTTAATGTTGTCATAAATATTTAATCCCAAACAAATGATAGCGATCACAAAAGTTTGTACCCCGGCAAACACGATCCAGAGCGAGGATACGATCGGAGGGGAAGAAAAATACATGAATAATACAAAACCGGCACAACCCGGCGTTGAATAGAACTGCCGCAAATACTGATAAATGATCAAGGCCGATAGTCCTTGTAATACCCCGATCAATATAAACCAGATCATCCCCATTCCTGGGAAGCCCACAAAAAAATCGGCCCCAAGCTGCCTGATGATCGAATTGAGCGGCCGATAACCCGCATTGCTCAATTGACCAAAAGGTTCCAGCACGTATCTGCTGAATGCATTGCCTGCATTCAATCCTGAAGAAGTTGAATTAACATGAACCCAGTTGGTGTCATCCCAAACTAATTGAGGAGAAAAAGACCGATAAAGGACGAAACCGACCGCCACCAATAACCAGAGAATGAATAGTTTTAGACGAGAGGGCATTAGTTATTTCACAATACTGCCGGCCGGGACATCTTTTTCCGGGGAGAGGAAGACCGGGCCATTTTCACCGGTCGCGGCCAATAACATTCCGTTGGACGTTTCGCCGCGGATGACGGCTGGCTCGAGGTTATTGATCACGATAATTTTGCGGCCGACGAGTTCTTCCGGCTTATAATTTGCACGGATCCCGGCGACAAGCTGTTTTTCTTCTTTGCCAGTATCGATCTTGACGACATATAACCGGTCGGCATTAGGATGCTCTTTAACTTCCTTGATCTGTGCGACGATCAGTTCCAACTTTTTGAAATCTTCGTATGTGACCATATTCACCTTTCGTTAAGAACCGCCTAGATGTAGTAAAGGATAGATCATCTCAGGAGGCCTGCCACTCTTTAAACGGCTTAACTCCCGAGAATAAACATTGCTTTTAGCATACAATTCCTGCGCTTTCAAAAGAAAACTTTCAGCCCCCTTTTTGTCGCCTTGCTGCCATTTTAGCAAAGCGATGTAGTAAAACGTCACGGAGTATTTCGGGTCAGTTTCCAGCGCGACTTTGAACATCTCGACCGCTTTGTCCGTTTCGCCGCTCAGAACATAAGCATAGCCCAGGTCAGCGGTAATGAACGCGCTATGATAACGCGACATTTTCAGGGTCTTTTCTAAATAGGCGACGGCTTGCACCGTGTCTTTACGCGCTAGAGCAACCTGCCCCAATCCATAAAAAGGTGTGGTATTGGCCGGATTCTTTGCGATCCAATATTTACAATACCGTTCCTGCGTGAGCCAATGCGAATTATTATTCTGCAAAAGAACAATATATGCTCCCAGCCAAACACCGACGAGAACGGCCCAGAGCCGAAAGGTCATCGTGTCTTTGAGCCACAATAATCCCCGCGCCACGATCAGAAAGAACCCGATCGAAGAAAAATAGAACCAATGGGGCTCGATCATCGGTTCAGCGAAAGGGAAATGCGCATAGCTGGAGATAAAGACCGGTAAAAGCCCAATGACAAAAACGCTCAATGCAAAAGCCTTGAGCCCTTTCTTCCAACGGACAAAGATCAGATACAAGATCACCAAAACGATCAATAAGAACCGGTAAACTTCGATCGGATTGTAGTGTTCTTCAATGACCGCCGACCACAAAAAAACAATTCCCTGCGGGAAAAACAATTTCCCGAGATACCAATAAATCAGAGCCATGATCGAAGAAATATAAACATCAAAGAGGTGGAGGACCGCGAATACCGCCGAGGCTTGCCCTTTTAAACTGAAAAAGAACATCCGGTACAATAAATAAACCGCGCTCATGGCCAGATACGGCAAAATAAAGATCAGAGCTTTGCGCCAAGAAAATCCGCGCAAGAAATAAAGCAAACAAAACACATACGCCGGATAAACCATACTCATTTCATGCGAGAGCAGGCCTAAGAAGAAAAAACCCAAACTCCACGCCAGATGGGATCGTTTTTGCGAATCCAGATACTTGAGAAGGAACAAAAAACTCGCCTGCAAGCAAATAACGAAGGTCGTGATCACTGTCACCGTCACATAGTTGACGAGCATGCTGTTGACCGGATGAAGCGCATACAAAACAGCGGTCAGGACGGCTAATTCCCTGTTATGAAAAAGCTTTTCGACAATTTTATAGAACAGGAAACAAATAACTGAAAATAATAGGATATTAAGAACGTGGTAGGGAACCGGGTCAGTTTTAAAGATCGGATAGGACAGCCACATCACAAGATGGCCGACAGGCCGCGAGAAAATATGCTGATAATCATGAAAGATCGCAAAAAAAGACTTATTAGAGATCCCTAACTCGTTAAAAAGAACGACATAATCATCCAACATGAACGCATTGCCGAGAGTAGACGCGTAAACAGCCACATTAATAAGAAGGATCAAGAAATAAGGGTAGCGTAACAAAAGCGGCAAACTGGCCTTTTCATTCATGGACATAGGTCTTTTTCCGAAAATGTGACAAATTTGTGATTCTTTTATTCGTACAGGTCAAAAATCAACTATAATAAAATCCGATTTATTATAAACATCAATTCTCCAAGTTAACACTTAAAAAACAATTATGAATCACCGCATTACCGCATTCTTATTAGTTCCTCTGGCCGGACTTTTCCTGCTGTTCCACCATGCGTCCTACCAGCCTTTTCTTTCGCAAGGCGACCATGGCCGCGACCTTTATGCTTTTGTCCAGGCCACACATGGGGCTGTCCCCTACCGCGATTACTGGTGGGTTTACGGCCCACTCATGCCATATTATTACGCCCTCTTCCTCAAGATCTTTGGCGTCGCGATCCCCAGCGTCCTCGTTGGAAAGGGATTATTGACCGTCCTCAGCGGCGTTTTTGTTTTCTTTGCGCTATCCCGCTTTATCCCGATCCTTTTTGCCTTTATGGCGGCCATGTGGTGTTGGATGTATCAACCGGATTTTTTCTTTACCTACAACCACAGCGGAGGGATCCTCTGTCTGACCGCTATCATCTTTGCCTTGTTCTCTTATATTAAACAGCCCAAAACAAAATATTTAGGCGTTGCCGTTTTCTTGACCTTCGTCCTCGCGCTCATTAAGGTCAATTTCGGGATCGCCAGCTTGTTCGTGGTCATCGTTTTCTACCGGCTCTATGACTTCGTCAACAAAATCCCCCTGACCGACGGCAAAAAGAAATTAATGAAGATCGCCAGCGGCGTTGTCCCCATTTTAATATTTTTTATCTATTTCCTGCTTCTTTGCGTCCTTCCGGGTTATGAGATCAGGCAATGCCTTCCGTATCTGACCGGTGACCAGCCTTACCATTCTACGCCGCAGCAGGCGCTTTTCTCCTTGGGGATGTCCATCATCCTGACCGCGACCAACATCAAAAATCCAGCCAACGTGGTTTTTGCTATCATTATCGTGGGTTCGCTCATCGGCTGCGGGTTTAAGCTCACATCGAAGAATATCGACCCCAAAGAACGCATGGGCATCATCAGCGCATTCTTACTCCTCCTCTTCTTTTACTTTGTTAATCTCCATGAGTATCTTTTCAGCGGAGTCTTGTACCGGAGCTTCTGGGCAACGCCGTTCACGACCATGATGATCTTTCTGGCCATTGGTTACGCATTCTCAAAGGTCAACGCACAACTACAAAGGATCGTTTTCGGTACTTTTTTTGTGATCGTCTTCAGCCAATATGTCGCCGATATTGATTCTGTACGTAACAAAAAGATCCCTGAACAATTCCTGGCCATCGAGCACGGACGCATCACGGCGGGCAATGATCCGCGCTGGTTTTCGACCGTTACGCAAACAACAGAATTCTTAAAAAAGACAGTCCCGCATGACCAGACATTTTTAGCCCTCCCCTACGACCCGCTTTATTATTACCTCACCGACAGAACATCCCCGACGCGCCAGCTTATCTTTTTTGAACATATCAACATTCCGCAAGAACAGGAAGCAACGATTATCGCGGAATTGGAGCGCAACAAGGTCAACTATATCCTGATCTCGAACCGTGCTATCGCTAAGGAAGAACCGGGGCTGGGGGTCTTTGGAACGACATATTGCACAACCTTAGCAAAGTTTATTGCCGACAATTTTGAACCGATCGCACAATTCGGCGACTGGCGTAATGAACCGGGCTGGGCGTGGAATCACGGGACGCAGGTTTTGAAAAGGAAAAAGATAGTGAGATAAATAACAGCGGGGGTCTTGCTCGGACGGAGCCTCGCAGACCTCCCGCCAAATTCATCTAGAAATAAAAAACCCTCTCCCATACGGGAAGAGGGTTTTTTATTATTTAGGAAATTTGGCGGGGTGGACGAGATTTGAACTCGCGATCTTCAGCGTGACAAGCTGACATGTTAACCAGGCTACACTACCACCCCAAATTCTATAAACTGTACTCTTTAATTCTTTCTAGAAAACTTGGGGTGTTGTCCTAGCACTGCAGGGCCACCCCAAAAATGTAAAAAGAGTTTACTGTTGGATACGCATTTTGTAAAGAAGATTTTTTAAACCCCAAATGCTATGCGTTTGGGGTTTCACTTAACTCGCAAGCGAGTTAAGTTCAATGGGCGGTGAAGGACTTGAACCCTCAACCTATTGAATGTAAGTCAATTGCTCTAACCAGTTGAGCTAACCGCCCCAAAGTTTTCAATTAATTTCGCTTAAAATTCCCTTAGCGGCAGCGAGCGGATCCTTTGCTGCAACGATCGGCCGGCCCACAACGAGAAAGCTGCTGCCGTTCTTCTTGGCTTCCGCGGGAGTCGCGATCCGTTTCTGGTCACCGGCATCCCCGCCGGCAGGCCGGATCCCCGGCGTGACGATCACAAAATCTTTGCCGAACGTATCGCGCAACATTTTGGATTCATGGCACGACGCCACAACCCCGTCCAACCCGGCAGCCTTCGCCAACTTGGCTCTTTCCAAAACTAAGTCCGATATGTTAGCCTCTTTGCTATCGCTTGTCAACACCGTTACCCCGACGACCAAGGGCCGCGCAACACCGATCGCGTCAGCGCTCTTTGCTGCTGCTTCGACAGCGGCCTTCATCATTTCCGCGCCGCCGCAGGTATGGACCGTCATCATAAAAACGCTTTGCTGCGCCGGCTTTTTACGGTCTTTATAATCCGTACTGCTGCGCTCGATCGCGACATTCAAGCTCACCGCCGACGATACCGCGCTGGCGACCGTGTTGGGAATATCATGAAATTTCAGGTCCAGAAAAACTTTCTTGCCGCGCGCCTCGACAAAACGTACCGCCGCCGGCCCGGACGCGGTAAAAAGTTGGCTGCCGACCTTATAAATGTCAACGACCGGGTCCAATCTTTCCATCAATTCACGGACTTCGGCCAGGGTATTCACGTCGAGGGCTACGATCAAGGACGGAGAATTTTTCATATTTGCAAACTTCCTATCAATTCTTTAATGTCTTTGATCTTATTATCTTTCATGTAAGCCTTAAGGCCTTCCAGCGCTTCCAGCGGGGCGCGCGGATTGACAAAATTGAATGTCCCGACGGCGACCATGGTCGCACCAGCGATCAAAAATTCCAAGGCGTCATTGGTGCTGCGGATCCCGCCCATCGCCACGATCGGGATCTTCACTCGTTGCGCGGTCCGGTAAACCATATGCAAAGCAACCGGTTTGATCGCCGGGCCGCTCAATCCGCCGGTCAAATTTCCCAAAACCGGACGGCGAGTCTTAGTGTTGATCGCCATCGCAGTGAACGTATTGATCAAGCTCAAACCATCGGCACCGGCAGCTTCGGCAGCGGCCGCGATATCGGAAATATCCGTAACATTCGGAGATAGTTTCGCCAGGATGGGATGACGCGACAACTTTTTCACCTGACTGACCACACGCTCTGTCGAAGCCGGGTCTTGTGCAACGAGAACCTTATGTTTCAAATTCGGACAAGACAAATTCAATTCGATCGCCGCGATCCCATCAACTTTATTGAATTTTTCAATCAAGGCCAAAAATTGTTCATCACTGTGCCCCAATACACTGATGATCAAAGGCACGCCGATCTTCTTGAACATTGGAAGTTTTTCGGCGATGAAAACGTCGGCGCCGGGATTCTCGATCCCGATCGCGTTGATCATACCCGAAGCGGTTTCCACGATGCGCGGCGGCGGATTGCCTTTTTGCGCCAAGAGCGTGACCGTTTTGGGAACGATCGCCCCGAGCTTCTTAACTTCTTCGAGGTCAAAATATTTTTCGGCGTGGCCGAACGTACCCGACGCCACTGTCACCGGGTTGGGAAAAACCGCTGTACCTATTTTGACCGAGAGGTTCATATTAGTGAAATTTTACTTCCTGCAAATCGAATACCGGGCCGTCATAACAAACCGTTTTATAACCACCCGTCGTTTCGATCGAACATCCTAAACACGCGCCTAAAGCACAGGCCATGACTTCTTCGCACGACGCCTGGCCAGCTAAATTATTTTCTTTAGCGAAAGCTTGCACCGCCGCCATCATCGGGTTCGGGCCGCAGGTATATAGAAATGTCGTTTTGGGATCTAAAGGAATTTTGGAGAATAGCTGCGAAACACGGCCTTTGACGCCGACACTTCCGTCGTCAGTGGCGACATAAACTTTGCAGCCGTTCTTCTTAAAATCTTTCATGTTAAAAGTATGTCCTTTCGTACGGGCGCCATACAAAAGGATCAGGTCATACCCTTTATTTTTCAAAGAATCGGAAAAGATCAAGAATGGCGCGACACCGATCCCGCCAGCAACCATGACGACGGTCTTGGTGCCTTTCGGTGGAAGGCTAAATGAATTGCCGAGTGGGCCGAGAATATCAAGCTCATCGCCTTTCTTTTTTTCAGAAAGGATCTTGGTGCCCGGGCCGATCGCTTCATAGAAAATATCGGCGGTCTTATTCGCACGGTAAACGCTGAACGGCCGGCGGAAGAATGGCTCTAAGCTGTCTTTGACACGGATATGGATGAACTGGCCGGGCTTGATCGCCTTGACCAGCGATTTCGCATCAAGCGAAAGCCGGTAAAAGCGCGGACAAAGCTTTTCGTTAGCGACAACTCGGAATTTATTTTGGATTTTTTCCATTTTTCAAAAAATATTCAAAGGCCAAAACGATACCAAAAACGATCAAGGCTAGGATCAAAGGAAGAAATGTTGATAGCGACGGGCGGCCGCGGTAAAGGACCCATTCCTTGATCATTTCCGCGATAAAGACGATCAACGGCAATGTCCATATCGTACGGCTTTCCTTGGTTTGCCAAAGTTCATGCCAGGGGCATTCATACGCCAACTTGATCTTGAACACATTTAACACCGACGGAAAGAAACGCGGGACGCGGTTACAATAATTTTCGTATTCTTGCTTAAATATTTCGGTTAAATATTTCTCTTCTTTCGCGACCAGCGGCCGGAAGCGCAAGTAAAAAAGGACGGTAAAGATCAGCGCTGCCCACCACGGCCAAAAGAGGATGGTAAAACCGATCCCGATCGTGAACGTGCCCAAATACATCGGGTTGCGCGTATAGGCATAAAGCCCGTCTTGCGCGAGCCCCCATCCCTTCGGAGAACAGGCCACTTTATGGCCGCGCGCCGACATGCGGATAAAACTACCGCTCAAGATCAGCAATAATCCGAAGAAATCCAGAAAATCGTCAGCTTTACTTTGCGCGTAAAAGAAATTCGGGGAAAAATAAACGCCAAGCGAAACGACAACGACCAGTGCGAGTAAAAGTCCATCCATTTTCAAACGAGGCTTCATAAAAATTCTTTCATTTTTGGCATCGCGGACAATAGAACGTACTGCGCCCGGCCTGAAATTCTTTTACCACTGCCGATGAACAAGTTAAACATTGTTCTTTTTCGCGGTCGTAAACCCTGATACGGTTCTTAAAGCTTCCTTTTTCGCCCTTTGTGTCGCGGTACGTATTCATCGAAGTGCCGCGAAAACGAATTGCCTCTTGCAGAATTTTGCGTGTTACGTGATGGAGCAAGGTGATCTCTTTTTTCTTCAGGCTCAAAGCTGGACGACGCGGATCAATTCCGCTGGCAAAAAGGATCTCAGAAGCATAAATATTTCCGATCCCGGCGACAAATTGATGGGTCAAAAGCAAAGGCTTGATCGGCATTTTCCGGTTTTGCAGCTGGCTGGCCAGCCAGGAGATCGTGAAGTTCTTCTCCAAAGGCTCGGGGCCGATGGTCTTAAAGTAAGAGATCTCGTCGAGGCTCTTCACAACTTGCAAACGTCCGAATGTGCGGTAGTCATTATAATGTAATGAAGTTTTGTTGGATAGTTGGAAAGTGACTTTTGTTGCAGCTTGGGCGCCTTCGGCTGTGGGGCCGATGACTTGCCCGGTCATTCCAAGTTGAATGATCCAGGAATCTTTGCTCGGGGTTAGATCTAAAATGATCGCCTTGCCGCGGCGGGAGATCCTTTTAATCTTTTGCCCGATCAGCCTTCTTGAAAATTCTGTATGACTGCCCTGCCTAACAACACGTCCGTCATAAATCTTGGTCCGATCAATCGTTAAACCAGGAAGCTTCTTTTTGAGGTCGCGAACAATGGTTTCAACTTCCGGAAGTTCAGGCATTTTTCATCCCTTTTAGAATCTCTACAATCACAAGGCGTGCGTCGTCAACATTTGAGGCCTTGATCATTCCTTTGACACCCCAGCCGCCCAAGTCAATGACCGGGCGTTTATAAACTAACGCGTAGGAAATTTCTGAACTGGTCCCGTGGCTGCCCGGGAGGGCGATGACAACATGCGCACTGCAAGCGACCATGGCATTACGGGCAAACCCGATCGTCGTCGGAAGGGCAATATCAATAAAAGGGTTGGCGTCGCTCTTTTCCTTGCCCGGTAAAAGGCCGATGGTCAAGCCGCCGGCTTGCTGACAACCGCGCGCCGCTGCTTTCATGACCCCGTCCAAACCTCCGCAAACCAAAACCGCATCGAGTTCGGCGATCATTTTGCCGATATTTTCCGCTAATTTTTCCGTTTTGGCGTCGGTTTCATGCCCGCCGATGACAGAAATAGTAATTTTTTGACGATTGTGGACGTTGGGAGAGGACTTGAGGTCTTTCAGACCCGAATATGATAATTCACTTTTTTTCATATGATTAGTTAACCCGGACAAGCGCGATCAAATCTAAAGATTTGATCGGTCCGCCCTTCGGGTGAATTTTGTTCTTTAAACAAAATTCAGGTTAAGAGGGCCCAATCGGACTTGAACCGATACCACAGGAACCGGAATCCTATACTCTATCCATTAAGCTATGGGCCCTTAGAGAAGGCTCGATTATAGTACAAAACCCGGAGTTTGGAAATAGCAATTATGCCTGGTAGGTGACCTTGCCGCCGCAAATCGTAACTTCAACACGGCCTTTGAGTTTGCGTCCGACAAAAGGCGAATTCTTGGATTTTGACCAGAAATCTTCAACGCGGACTTCCCATTCGCGCTCAGGGTCAATGATCGTGATATCGGCATCAAGGCCTTCAGCGATCTTTCCTTTGGTCGCCAAACCCCCGACCCGCGCAGGCGCGGCGGACATGCGGTCTGCCATTTGTTCAAGCGTCAAGACTTTCTTATGGACCAATTCGGTCATGGTCAAACCGACCGACGTTTCCAAGCCGATCATCCCGAACGGAGCATTATCAAAACCCGTTTCTTTATCTTCCTTAGTATGCGGCGCGTGATCAGTGACGATACAATCAATGGTGCCGTCTTTCAAACCTTCGCGGATCGCGGCGACGTCTTCCGGCGAGCGCAGCGGCGGATTAACTTTAGTCGAGGTGTCAAAACCTTTGACAGCTTCATCGGTCAAAGTAAAGTGATGCGGACACGCTTCTGCTGTCACTTGAATGCCCTGCGACTTTGCAAAACGGATCAATTCGACGGAGCGTTTCAAACTCATATGCGCCAAGTGAACCTTGGTCTTTAAATAATGCGCCAACTCAATGTCGCGCGCCACGATGACAGTTTCCGCAATGCCCGGGTCTCCCTTCAAGCCCAGGACCATGGAATGATATCCTTCGTTCATAACACCGCCGGCGGTTAGCGTATGGTCTTGGCAATGCTGGATCAAGAGAAGCTCGATCATTTTTGAATATTCGAGCGCCAGGCGCATGACCTGCGAACTTTCCACACATTTACCGTCATCGGAAAGGGCCTTACAACCGGCCGCTTTTAATTCCGCCATGTCAGTCAGTTCTTTGCCCATCTGTCCGCGAGTAATGGCACCGACGGGATAAACATTCACCAAACCGACGCGCTTAGCTTCATTGATGATCGCTTCAACGATCATCGCATTATCAATGACCGGGGTAGTATTCGGCATACAAAAGATCGACGTAAAGCCGCCTTTGGCCGCGGACCGCGTTCCCGTCTCGACCGTTTCTTTATCTTCCCGTCCCGGTTGGCGCAAATGCACGTGAAGATCGATCAGCCCCGGGAAAACCAATTTATTCTTGGCATCAACAATTTTATGCGAACCTTCCGGGATCGACGCTGCGATCTTGGCGATCTTGCCTTTTTCTAAAAGGATATCTTGAGGCTTTGAATGCAGTTTGTCGGCATTCACGATGATGGCATTCTTAATTAAAAGTGTCATTGCAGTTCCTTTGTTCCTAAAAGTAAATATAAGACCGCCATGCGGATCGCAAGGCCGTTGGTCACTTGTTCAAGAATAACGGATTGGCACCCGTCGGCGACATCCGCACCGATCTCAACCCCGCGGTTCGTAGGGCCGGGATGCATGATCAAAAGGTCTTTGCTGGCTTTATCCAATTTCGATTGACTTAAGCCGAATAATCTGGCGTACTCGCGCAAAGACGGCAAGAAAACTTCCTGCTGGCGTTCTTTTTGCAGGCGCAGGACGATGACACAGTCACTCTTCTTCATTGACGCTTCCAGGTCATAACTGACCTCAACCCCTAACTCTTTCACACAGCGCGGCATCAATGTCGACGGCCCACAGACCGTGACATTCGCACCTAACTTTTTG
Organism: Candidatus Omnitrophota bacterium; assembly: GCA_020849375.1. Taxonomy (GTDB): domain Bacteria; phylum Omnitrophota; class Gorgyraeia; order Zapsychrales; family JANLHA01; genus JADLGJ01. The sequence continues at coordinate 8,725 of JADLGJ010000052.1, read as the reverse complement.
AAGCCAAAAATATTTGATCTCGCCACACGAGAATGGAGCACATCACCAACGATCGTAATATTGCGGCCTTTAACACTTCCTAGTTTTTCCTGCACGGTGAAAATATCGAGCAGGCCTTGCGTCGGATGTTCGCGACAGCCGTCGCCGGCATTGATGATGGCGGCTTTTAGATTTTTAGAAAGCACGTAAGGCACGCCCGAGGAGTAATGGCGGACCACGATCATGTCCACATTCATCGCTTCGAGATTTAAAGCGGTGTCCAAGATCGACTCACCTTTAGTTGAAGAGCTGGAACTTGAAGCGATATTGACAACGTCGGCAGACAAACGTTTGGCGGCGAGTTCGAACGACACACGCGTTCTCGTCGAAGCTTCATAAAATAAGAGGGCGACCGTTTTACCGCGAAGGGCCGGGACTTTTTTCACGTCGCGGGTCGAAACCTGGCGGAACGATTTTGCGGTTTCCAAAATAAGTTCGATCTCTTCTTTATCGAGGCTTTGCAGATCTAAAAGATCTCGCCGTTTCCATTCCATCAGGCACCCGCCTTTTTGACCATAACTTCATCTTCTGTGCTGTCACTCTCGCTGAGAATGACTTTGACATTTTCATCTAGCGAAGTGGGAATATTTTTCCCGACGTAATCGGCACGGATCGGAAGTTCGCGGTGTCCGCGGTCGATCAAAACCGCCAGCTGAATACTTGCCGGACGGCCGAGATCAATGAGCGCATCAAGCGCGGCGCGGATCGTACGCCCGGTATAAAGAACATCGTCAACCAAGATCACTTTCTTACCGGTCAGGTCAAAATCAATTAACGTTTCATGCACGACCGGCTGCTGCGCGACCACGCTAAGATCATCGCGATAAAGCGTAATATCCAAAATCCCCACTGGCACCGCTTTGCCTTCCACGGTTTTAATGCATTCTTTTAGACGTTCTGCCAGGATCGCGCCACGAGTACGAATACCGATTAAACACAGGCTGTCGGTTCCTTTATTCTTTTCCACAATTTCATGAGCGATGCGCATCATGGCGCGGCGGATGTTTTCTTGATCTAAAATTTTACTTTGGGGGGTCATAAATTATCCTTATAAATGGAAACTCCCGTCAAGCCCATGGCTTTCCGGGAGTGTTTGGCAATTTCCTCTGAAATTGCCAAACAAAAAACCCGTCCTTTAATGGGACGGGCAACAGTTTCAAGAATTCTGCTTTCTTTTGTACGGTGGTACCGATTCATGTTCTTCCTTGACGGCCTCGCAGGACCGAATTAAAGGTTAATCACTGGCAAAACTATACCACGTGACCTATATAGTGTCAAGCGTATTAAACCACCCCCTATTGATTGACAAAGTACGATACAAACCTGAAATCCGACCAGCCGGAGTCACCGATCGTGGTCGAAGACCGCTTAGCTTTAATCCGGGCGAGGATCCCTCCGCCTTGTTTGGAACGTGCGGCACCGCCGGCAAGACCCAATTTAGCCATACGCACGATGGTCAATCCTTGTGAAGGGACGATATAAAGCCGCTGATTACCGGCGCCGGCGGCAAAAACCATATCTTTAGGAAGTTCAGCTTCGTGTTCGCCGATATCAACACTTTCGCTCAGCCGATCGGTCGCGCCGGATAAACTCACCAGCCACCACGACAGGCCATAACCAGGATTCGCCCGAGAACCTCTGAACAATTCCGCGAAAGCTTGCGGGTCCACAATATTTTTTCCATTAATGACCCCACCCGCACGGATAAATTCCCCAAACTTCGCCCAATCTTTCGCCGTAAATTCTGACCCGTGCGGCATAAGGGGATCACCTTCATTGGTAAGCTTCCAGCCGGTGGGCTTGATCCCGATCGGGTCAAGAACCCTCTTTTGCAAATACTCCAAAACGTCCGGTGACCGCCCCGAGTTAGATAACTTCTTCTTCATGACCGCGCCGAAGACCTGAAAGGGCGTCGGAGAATAAATAAACTTTGTCCCCGGTGGTTCAATGACGGAAGACGCGGCTGAAATGGAATAATTCGCGGGCCGTCCCGTACGCCCACGCTCAAGGCCGCTGGTCAGCGATAATAAATGGCGGATCGTGATCGTGGCCTTCTGGGGATCATTGTTCCACTCGGGCAAAGTTTTGGAAACCAATTCATCAAGGTTCAAAAGCCCGTCCTGTACGGCTGCCGCCGCGATGATGCCATTAAAACTTTTTGTCCCCGACCATAGTTGATTGCCGCGGTCGGAGGAACCGCCGTTGGAATATCCTTCACAGATCAATTCCCCGTTCTTAAGGACATAAACCGCCAATCCCTTCTCGCTCGCGGAATAATCGATCGCCTCCTGGCAAGCCGCATCGTTCGCAGCAGCGAGGACAGGAGCGCTCAAAACCAGAACCGCAACCAACAACGCTTTAATCTGCCGTGTCCACATCCTCATATCCTTTCAACAGCATCACAAATTCACCCTTAGGGGGATGTTTTTCAAAATGTTCCAAGAGTTCAACTGCCTTACCCCGGCGGACTTCTTCAAATTTCTTAGTGATCTCCCGCGTGACAACAACATCCCGATCCCCTAAAACCTCAGCAATGTCTTCAAGTGTTTTTAGAATACGATGCGGGGACTCGTAAAAAATAATGGTGCGTGTTTCGTTCTTGAATTCCGAAAGCTTTTTCTGACGGCCATTACTTTTCACCGGCAAAAAGCCGATAAATGTAAAACTGTCCGTCGGCAGCGCGGACAAAGACAAGGCCGCGATCAAAGCACAGGGGCCGGGGACAACGGTCATTGGGACCTGGTGCTCTTTTGCAAGATTGACCAAACGGTATCCCGGGTCACTGATACCTGGCGTGCCGGCGTCGGTAACAAGCGCAACATTCTTTCCATCCTGCAAAAGCCCGAGCAGATACTCGCTCTTTTTTAATTCATTATGTTCGAAATAACTGGTGAGCGGCGTATTGATCTGAAAATGCGTTAATAGGTTTTTCGTATGGCGGGTGTCTTCGGCGGCGATGAGGTCAACCGTTTTCAAAACATCAAGCGCGCGCAGCGTGATGTCCTGCATATTTCCGATGGGAGTAGAAACGATATATAGCATAAGTAAAGGGTCAGGGGTAATCTTCGCAGCTCAAACAGTCCCTCCCAAAGGGAGCCTAATGGTCGCTCGAGCCGCTTATCCGTTAGTAAAAGGCTGGCAGGTAAACGGCTCGGCTGCGGAACTCGCACGAAGATTACCCCTAACCCTTTACTCAACAGTAACGGATTTAGCCAAGTTACGCGGCTGATCAACGTCGCACTTCAACTGCACGGCGACATAATACGCCAAAAGTTGCAACGGTAAAGCGGCCAACAGCGGCGTCAGAAGTTCATGTGTTTTGGGGATATAGATCACATTGGTCGCATGCGCGACAATACCTTCATCACCTTCCGTCGCGATAGCAATGATCTTCCCTTTGCGCGCGCGGATCTCCTGCATGTTCGAGATCATTTTTTCATAAATTTCCGACTGTGGCGCGATACAAACAACAGCGCGGTATTCATCGATCAAAGCGATCGGGCCGTGCTTCATTTCGCCGGCGGCATAACCTTCGGCTGGAATATACGAAATTTCTTTCAGTTTCAAAGCCCCTTCGAGCGCCGACGGATAATTGATGTTGCGGCCCAAGAAAAGGAAGCAACCGACATGCGCATACGGCTTGGCTATCTTTGCAATCAAAGCTTTGCTTTTGAGGATCTCACGGAAATGCTCCGGGATGCGCTTTAATTCGCTAATGAAAGATTTTTGTTCGCCCTTCGACAAAATACCGGTAACATCGCCTAACTTCAACGCCAATAAATACAGCATCGTCAATTGCGCAGTGTAGGCCTTGGTCGAGGCGACACCGATTTCCGGCCCGGCGTGCGTGTACAAAACACCGTCGGATTCACGGGTCAAAGAAGAACCGACCACATTACAGACCGCGAGGACTTTCGCGCCTTTGTTGCGGCATTCTTTCACCGCGGCCAAGGTGTCGGCAGTTTCACCTGACTGGCTGATCGCGATGACTAAAGTATTTTTATCAACCAATTGTTCACGATAGCGGAATTCGCTGGCTGCCTCCACCCCAACAGGGATGTGGGCGAATTTCTCGATCAAATATTTTCCTAAGAGCCCGGCGTGGTAAGCGGTCCCGCAGGCGACGATAAAGATCCGGAGGGTCTTTTTCAATTGCCGGTCGCTCAACGATAAACCGTCAAGGACAACATTATCTCCGCACACGCGCGACTTTAACATATGGCCGACAACGTCGGGCTGTTCATGGATCTCTTTCAGCATGAAGTGGGCAAAACCCTGCTTCTGCACGCTCTCGACGCTGAATTTAACGGTATCAACTTTTAACGGGACTTTTTTACCAGCGAGATCATAAACCGCAACGCTGTCTTTTTTTAAAACCGCCAATTCGCCGTCTTTCAAATAAACAACTTTCTTTGTTTGATCAAGGATCGCGGGCACGTCGGAGGCGATAAAATTCTCGTTCTTGCCGATCCCGACGATCAATGGCGAACCAAGCCGCGCGGCGATCAAGGTATCAGGATAATCACTGCAAAGGATCCCCAGCGCGAACGAACCTTTCAGTTCTTTCAACGCTTTCTGCACGGCAGCCAAAAAGTCGCCGCGGTAATATTCTTCGATCAGATGAGGAACGACTTCCGTATCGGTCTGGGAAAGGAATTTATGCCCTTTTTGCTGTAAACGGACTTTGAGCTCTTCATAATTTTCAATAATACCGTTATGAACAACTAATATTTTTTGGGAACCGTCAAAATGAGGATGGGCATTGGATTTTGTCGGAGCACCGTGGGTGGCCCAACGGCTGTGGGAAATACCAAGATTTGCCTGCGGCAAAGGGTTTGCCGCAAGCAAATCTTTTAAAACTTTAATTTTACCGGGGGTCTTAGCGATCTCAATCTTGGAATGATCAGCTGGCAAAACGCCGATCCCGCTGGAGTCGTAACCGCGATACTCAAGCTTCTCGAGCCCCGCGATCAACAGAGGAGCAGCGCTACGAAGGCCCACATATCCGGTAATACCGCACATGATCTTGTGGTTTAAGCTTTTTTAGCTGCAGCTTTAGCAGCGACATCAGCCTTGGTTGCTGCTTTCGAAGCTTTGGCTGTTCTCATTGCCATGGTTACTGTCTTCGCCTTGGGTGCCTTAGCTTCTACGGGACGGACATTAACGACCGTAACGGCAGAACCATACGTATTGCGCTTATGCGTAAAATACACTTGCCCGGCAACGATCGAAGTCAAGTTCATGCGCCCAACGACATTCAAGCCCGGCTTCCATTTGTCGCCCTGACGGGTCAACATTGTGCCAGCCTTAACAGTTTGGCCGCCAGTAACTTTGATCCCGGCTGTTTCACGGTAAAATTTTGCTGAAAGTCCACCTTTTCTTGCCATTTCGAATCTCCTTAGAATATATAAATTTCTCAAATCAAAGGTCGCTATATTAGCAAACTTCCTTTGATTTGTAAACAATCTTAAATGAGGCTCTTATTTCTTCAAAGCCTCATCGATCGCGGCTTTCATGGCCGAAACATCCGGCGGGGTCATGCGGCCATTAAGGTAAAAGGCCGGCGTCCCGCGGACACTGACCGCAGCGGCCAACGCCATGTCATCCTGAAGGGCTTTTTCATAAGCCGCATCATTGGCTTTTAAGTCTTTACGGAATTTATCGACATTTAATCCGATAGACTTGGCTAACTCTTCATATTTAGCGGTATTTAAAGCGCTGTTATCTTTAAGGATCGCATCAACCATTTCCCAATATTTGCCCTGCTCTTTTGCGGCCAAAACAGCTTTAGCGGCCGGCTTGGCTTCTTGATGGAACGGTAACGGATAATTCTTAAGGACAAATTTAACTTTGTCCGGATAGGCTTTTAACAATTCTTGAGAAACGCTGTGAAAACGGCTGCAGTACGGGCATTGAAAATCGGTAAACTCAACCAAGGTAACCGGAGCATTTTTGTTGCCACGTACCGGTGAATTACCGATCGTAATGTCATGAACCTTCTTCATCGCTTCTTCCATCTCTTTACGCTGCTGCTCATAAGCGGCTTTTTGAGCCTTGACTTGATCTATGACCGGCTTGGCATCTGTTTCCAAGCTCGCCAAACGGCTTTCTAAAGCAGCGATCTTGTTCAACAGCGCATTCACATCAACGTTAGAACCGGACGAAGCGGCCGCTGGCTGTGAAGGGGTCACGATCTGAAAGGACGGCGCAGCAGAATTGGGCTTGAGGGCCAATCCCTGCTGGATGTTCAAGATCTTTTCTTGCTGCATGGCCACGCGGTCCAAAATAGCATTGTTGTTGTTTTGCACGACGGAAAAAACAAAAAGAAGAAATCCCATGACGAGGATCGCTACTGCGACGAACAAACGGTTATTCATAACTGTTCCTTTCGTTAGATTCAAAATTGGATTTCATTCTATGACATCATCCCTGGCATTTCAACAAAAATCATACTGGAACTACAGGTCGATCCCTCCGTAACGCTCGACGATATATTTAATATCCTGCCACCGCTTAGAACATCCGAAAACCGCGATGATGCAAATATCATTACCTTTCATGATATAACCCACAAAACACGATTGAGCGGCACGCGTATAGCCGGTTTTACCATAGATCTTTTGCTTCCAATTGGTCAAAAGGATCTTATTATGGCTTTTCAACAAAACCTGCCGTCCCCCGAGGGACGTGATCTGATGATAGCGGAGCTTGATCGTTTTACGAAAGAAATCGTTCTTGATCGTTTCGCGGAACATCAAATACATATCGTATGGCGTAGTGTATTGCGAATAACGGCTCGGCAAACCGTTCGAATTGACAAATTTCGTATTTTTGGCACCCAGCTCTTTAGCGCGCCGGTTCATCAATTGCACAAATTCCCATTCTGAGCCGGCCACCGCTTCGGCAAGGACAACGCTCGCATCATTTGCGGAGTTCATTAAAAGCGCGAACAAGAGATCCCGAACGGTAAATTTCTCTCCGGGGCGTAAATTGATTATCGTCGGCTGAATACCGACCACCCTCGGGCTGACCGTGACCACCTGGTCAAGCGGAAGCCGTTCTAAAACAAGAAGCGCGGTCATCACCTTCGTTGTGCTCGCCGGAGGAACGCGCATATTGACATTCTTGCCATAATAGCGTTTCGCGGCCGTCGAGTTTGAAAATATCGCTGCCCGCGCAGAAACCCAGCCGCCGCTTTTACGTTTTTTTGCCAGAGCAACTTCTGGCGCGATAAAAGTAGCAGCGAGAATGACCGCGGTGATCCACAAGCATGAACGGAATATCTTCATTTAGCTCCCCGGGCCCGTGGTCTCTTGCGCCGCTTTGGCAACCTGCTCTATGGCCAGCGCTACGCCGGCCGTTGGAAGAGCGCTGTGGCCGTCGGCCTTAGCCACACACCATTGATTTTTTGTTTTAATGACCGCGACCCAAACATGCTGGGTCAGGAATTTCTCGGCGACAACTAACCGCACAAGGCCGAGGTTCTGCTTTTGGTCAAAAACAAAATCCTTATAAATAACCGAAGTCTCGCCGACAATGTTCTCGAATTGAAAACGGCCGGGGTCAAAATCTTTTACAAAACATGCTCTCAATTCAACATCCTCCGTCACCGGCCTGTGGTGATGCTCGTGTTTGATCAGTGATAATTCCCAGAACTGTTCCTGGCCTTCCGCTCTCCATTTACGCTCGAACTTAGTGTTAAACCGCGCACCGATCGTTTCAACGCCGGACCTAAAACCTGTTCCCGGAATTTCCTCGAGCATCCAATCCAGGTACGGCCGCCAGTCGGTCACAATATTCACTTTAGCATGGTCGGCCAAGCGGCTGTTCAAAAGGCATAAGAAATCTCTGGAGAACAAGCGGTATTTGACATGTGCTTTCTTGGGCCAAGGGCAAGGAAAAAGGCAAGTCACGCGGGTGATGGATCGCGGCAAGAAAAGCCGTTCCAAAGCGACGGTCGCATCCACTCGCAACAAACGCATGTTGCGGCCAAAATCAGCTTTCCCCGACGATCCCCGGATCAAAGCAACTTTACTGAGGCACTTGCAAAGCCGCGACCAATCCTGCTCGATGCCGATCAAATTCTCACGGACCGGAAGCCCCGCCTGCTGGACAAGAAATTCTCCCAGGCCAAACCCTATCTCCAAATGGAGCGGATTGTCGTTCCCGAATTGTTCGCGCCAAGGGACCGGACGCGGAACATCAACATGAGAGAGAAAAATTCCCTCGGGTAAAGGGTGCATTTCCATCTTGGCTTACTGCCCCTTCACGCGCTGATCCAAAAAATCCCAACCCATCCCGACCACGCGGTCATTTAAAAAAACCACCGGAACCAATTCATCATCGCTGACTTTTTCATCTGCCGCTTTAATCCCTACCAAATAATAATCAACGGCATAACTTTTCTTGCCGTTCTGTATCGTTTCGGTGCGCTGCGGATTGAGGATGGTGATCGGTGAATATTCTCCTGAAGCTTCATCCGTCAGAGAATACCCCGCAACAACTTCCTTGCCCAGCAAACCGGCGACCTCCTGACGGGTCAGGCCGTTACGGACCTGGCTCGTACTAATGAACCGCCTTTGCATGATTTGCGGGTCAGCTGTTTTTACTGACGAGACGGGCGCAGTTTCACAGCCGCCAAGGATAAAACAGAATCCGATCAAAAATAATCTTTTCACAAAACCCC
>JADLGJ010000051.1 GCA_020849375.1 Candidatus Omnitrophota bacterium | reverse complement strand
GCAAAGGCATTCTGATCATCACCGGAGAGATCGGCACCGGCAAAACCACGATCTGCCGCACCCTGTTAAGCCGGCTCCACAACAATGTCAAAACCGCGCTCGTCCTTAATCCCTATTTCTCCGAATTACAACTTTTGCAATTTATCGTTAAAGACCTGGGCATTCCGGGGAACTTCCGCAGTAAGCTCGCGCTGATCTCAGCATTGAACAATTTTCTCATCGAACAGGCCACGCTCGGAAATAATGTCGTCCTGGTCATTGACGAAGCGCAAAATTTAAAGGTCAACCAGCTCGAACAGATCCGCCTCTTGTCAAATCTGGAGACCGAAAAGGAAAAACTTTTACAGATCATTCTCGTCGGACAGCCGGAATTGCAGGAAAAACTCCGGCTCCCGGCTTTGCGCCAATTAACGCAGCGGGTCGCCGTACGCTATCACATTCTGCCGTTAGACCGTAGCGATATCGGCCGCTACATTGAGCACCGCATCAAGGTCGCGGGCCGCTTCCCACTCGACGAGGAGATCCCGCATGACCGGCTTCCGGTCCGTTTCACTGACCGTGCGATCGACATCATTTTCGGCCACTCACAAGGAACACCAAGAGTTATCAATATCATTTGCGACCGGGCTCTTCTGCTCGGTTATGTCAACACGACTAAAGTCATCGATGAAAATATTATTTTAAAAGCCGTGCGCGAGGTCGGCAGTTACCATGAGCATCATTCACGAAGCACTGAAAAAAGTTCAATCGGATCGGGCCGAGACTAAAACCCTTAAAGATCAGGCACCCCCGGCCACCGCTAAGAACACGCCCTTACCGACGGGTAAAGCTACCGCTCCCGCAACCCCAAGATCGGTCACATTGCTGAGCTCTTCTCTTTGGGCCGCTGTCATTGCCATCCTTTGTGGATTTACTTTTTATAATCTCTATGAACTCAAAGCCCGCAAAAATGAACTCTTGAGCGTAAAGTCGCCGCCGGTCATCGAGCAGGCCTTACCGGCACCAATAACTAATGCCGTCATAGCTACTCCCGTTGTCCCTCCTCCGCCGCCGGTGAAACCAAAAAAAGGAGAGATCCTTCTGTCCGGCATCGTTTTGATGGACGGGAAGAATTTCGCATTGATCAATAAAGAATTTTATGAAGCAGGGGAAAAAGTCGAAGGGGCCACGATCACCAAGATCACCGACGATAGCATTGACATTCTGCAAAAAGGCAAGACCCGCACCATCAAAGTCATACGGCCGGAATAATTCAGGGATGAAGCAATTGTCCCGTGCTCAAACAGTGTCTCGCGCCAAAATTTAAAAACTGAAATAGCAGCACTAGGCCGGCGCTCGCCAAACTCGCAGGGACAATTGCTTCATCCCTAAAGATAACTTTGTATTGCGGATTTTATATCAGACAAGGGAATCCCCTCGACGACTTTGACCGTGCCCAAGCCCGTCGCGAGGACAAAACGCGGTTTCCCGCTTTTGAATTTCTTATCGTGCATCATGTGAGCAAGGATGGCAGGCAACTTCATGCCTTTGATCTTTTCCGGCAGGCCGATATCACTGAGGACACCACCGAGGACAGCGGCTTCTTTCGCCGTGAGATATTTGAGACGGACAGAAAGTTCCGCGGCGACGCGCATACCGAGCGCGACCGATTCGCCATGATGGTAAAGTTTAAATTTCCCGGCGGCTTCGACAGCGTGCCCGACCGTGTGGCCAAAATTCAAAATAGTGCGGATGCCTTTGGTCTCTTTTTCATCCTGTTCGACGACACGGGCTTTGATCCGGCTGCATTGATAAACGATTTCAGTCAAGATCTTCGGGTCGGAGTTCAGCAATAAAGAAACATTGCGGGCAATGTAATCAAATAATCTCCGGTCGGAAATAACGCCGTACTTGACCGCTTCCGCGAGGCCGTTGCGGATCTGGCGCTTATCCAAAGTGGACAAGACGGAAACGTCACTGTAAACAAGCTTGGGCTGATAGAACGCGCCGACAAGGTTTTTTCCGACGGCAAGGTCGATCGCAGTTTTGCCGCCGATGGCGGAGTCGATCTGCGCGAGCAATGTTGTCGGAACTTGGATATACGGAATACCTCTCCGGTACGTCGCCGCGACAAAACCGGAAAGGTCACCGACGACACCACCGCCTAAGGCGACGACAAAAATATTCTTGTTCACATCATGCTTGGCGATCTTTTCTAAAAGCCCGACATAGGTTTTCGCACTTTTGCTCTTCTCCCCTTCAGGAACTTCAAAAAAGGTGACCCCAAAACCTTGGACGGTTAAACTTTTCTCCAGTGTTTTCCCGTAAAGCTTTCGCAAGATAGGGTGAGTGATAACGATCGCGTCCCCGGCGAGATTGAGCGCTTTGAGTTCTGCGCCGATATTCTGTAGGATATTGCTCCCGATCATGATCTTATAACCTTGATCACGCAAATTCACTTTAAGCTGAAGTGCCATCAAACAACCCTTTCTTCTTTTTTAAATATCACGAAAACGAAACCTGGCCGATCAAGACCTTCGCGATCGCCAACACAAAGCTGCCCAGAAAATCCAGCGCATTAAGCTGAAGGAGAACGATCACGATTATAAAACCGAACGGCTCCAAATATAAATATTTTCTCGCCAATCGCACCGGCAAAAACCCGGCGACAATACGTGACCCGTCCAGCGGCGGGATCGGGACCATATTAAAAACCGCCAGCATCAAATTGACCACGACCGCCAAACCGAAGATCTTCGGAGCAAGTGGGAAAAGAAAGCTCGCGATAATCGCCAAAACGATATTGACCGCCGGCCCGGCGGCTGCGACCAGGATCATGTCGCGTTTCGGGTTATGCAATTGGGAAAAATTGACCGGCACCGGCTTGGCCCAGCCGAACGGAAACCCTAATGTGAGCTTGGTGATGATCGGAATGAGGATCGTCCCGACGGGATCAATATGTTTGAACGGATTAAGCGTCAAGCGGCCCAACAACTTTGCCGTCGGGTCACCGAGCTTAAGCGCGGCCCATCCGTGCGCGTATTCATGGAGAATAACTGCGGTGGCGAGGACAAAGATCCATTGTAAAGTCAGTAAAATATCGGGTGTCATGGTCTGCATTGTAGCAGAAATCTCGGCTGAATCAAATATAGCGGCGATCGTTAAAGGACGAGGGAGATCTTGGTCACCAACAGGACAGGTTTGTCGGATTTGACATCAGGCTTGATCCGGCCTTCGATCTTGACTTTTTGATGAAGAAAGCTATCAATGACGTGGCGGTAACCTTGCAGCGCGTAAACCGTTCCATCGCTCTGCACATAATGGCGGATATTGGAAGAAACCATATTATTAGCAAGATCTTCGACGGTCCCGGAAATCCTAACGACCCCCGGCGGCAGTTCATCGGCTTTGCCGGCTTCCAGGCGTTTCTTAACATAAATATTTTTGATCGGGGCCTGAACAACGCGAGGAGAAGGAATGTCCTGAGATGTTTTCTCTAAGAACTCATTGAGAACCCAGCCAAAACTTTGATCCGGAGGCTCAATACGGTACCAATCGTTCTTTTTCTCTACAAGACGGATCAAATCGCCCTTCTTAAGTTGGCCGATGATCGCGGCGTTGACTAAAGCCCCTGCACGGATGTTGAGGCGGTTACCGGTCACTTCGCCCACGCCATCACCAAGGTCTTTCACAAAACCTGCATTGACATAGGCTTTAGCGTCGGCCGGAAGTTTGATCTTGCGCCAATCAAAACTGGCACCCACGACCACAACTTCAGCGCCCTCTTGGACTTGCCCGAGCGACTCAAAGTTTGCGTTCTGTCCGGCACGGACATTCGCGGACTTGGCTTTAACTTTGGCCACAAAAGGAAAAGCCTCTTGCGCATCGGCGATATGACTGCCAAAACACAAGAGGCTTAAGATAAGAAAGAATTTTTTTAACATTATTACTTTTTAGCTGGAGCTTTAGCACCTGCAGCTGGAGCGGCAGCCTTAGCGGCTGGTGCGCCCTTAGCACCGGCAGCTCCCCCTGGGGCAGCAGCGCCTGCGGCACCTTCTTCAGGCTTGGCTTCTTTAACGGTCTTACGCGCTTTGATCTTGACGATCTTGGTCTTCGGCAAGCCAACCGCGCTACGGGCTTCTTTCCAAAGGCCTTTTTTCATCATTTCTTTCATGCGTTCAATACGCGTTAAAACCGAACGCTGTTGCGCGCCGGCAGTATCAATCTTGAGTGATGAGTGCAATGACATTAGAAACTCCTTACGATCGAATCTTTGTATCGCTTTTTAAGCTTGTTAAACATCGATTTAGCTTCATCCTTCCCCGATTGGGAACCCGAGAACCGCCCGACACAAACGATCAGATAATTTCCCTTGGTCACCACGAAGCTTTCTAAGCCCTGACGCTTTAAATTCGCCGATTCCTTCTGAGCCATGGAATCAGATTTGTAAGATGCTACCTGAATGGTATAGCCTTTGTCAACAACTTTTTCTGACGCGCTCAGCGCAACCGGAAGCGGCCGGCTGACGGCACTGACGGTAGAAACAGGGGCTGGACGAACCCCAGGCCGGGCCGCCATCGCAACAGAAGATTGTGTGGCCACGATAGCCGTTCCGGACAACGCAGGAACAGAACCGTTCAGGGTATTATTGGCCGGAGCTATCGAAATTTGTGGATTGGGCATCACACTCGGCATTGAAACCGGGCTGGTGGATTGGATCGCTGCGGGCCGGGCGAGACGCGCTTTGACCCGGCCGCGTTCGACCCCTAACGAAAAAGCAATGATCATGCCCACGATCACAAAAACAAAAATGACCACGACATTTTCAAACGTCAAAACAACGCGGCTAAAAATAAAACGCGGCGCAGTATTCTCGATCGGGTCACCGGTCGTACCCGGAAAAAGTTCAAATTGGCTTTGATTGCCGAAATGGATATTCATGGATTCATTTTATAGATAATTATTGCAGTTTACTCAAGAATTTTCGGAACTTTTTTTGTTTATAAAGTTCCTTGAAACAGTCAACGACCTTGGGGTCAAATTGCGTTCCGCTGTTCTTGTTTAATTCTTCCAAGGCTTCAGCAAAACTCAATTTACGCTTGTAGGGACGGCCGCGCGTCATCGCTTCAAAAGCGTCGACGACGGCCATGATGCGCGCCCCGATGGGGATCTGTTCTTTTTTCAAACCAGAAGGATAACCCGTACCGTCATATTTTTCGCGGTGATAGAGGATGATCGGCAAGACCGGGCGCAAGAACGCGACCGGCTTGATCAATTCCGCACTCTTCGACGGGAGGTCACGGATAATTTTAAATTCTTCCGGGGTCAATTGGCTGGTTTTCGATAAGATCTCAAATGGAACATCAACGGCACCGGCATCATGCAGCATACTCGCATAATGCAGGCAATCGATCGCGTCCTGGCTCAAATGCATTTTCTCGGCGATAGCTTTCATGATACTAAAATACACCGGCGCGTGCGCCAGCGAATGCAGGCCCTTTTTCACCAACAATTTATCAATGAACTGGATACTCCCCAGGATCGTATTCTGCTGTTCTTCATGGATCTGTAATTTCTTGATCGCGGTCACCGACTGCTCGGCAAAGACTGAAAGCATTTCGCGGTCAAAATCAGTGAACGGCCCTTCACTGCTTTTGCGTTCGATAAAAATCGCACCAATATTATCGTCGGCGATGAGCGGCAGGCCGATCACCCGTTTTTCGATCAGAGGATAACCTTCCGTGACGCGGATCTCAACATCACTGATATTTTTTAATTCATGTTTTTTATCAAGAAGAATATTGATCTGATTATTGAAGATCGCGACGAGGATAACTTTCTTTTTTGAAGGGTCCAACAGGTAAACGCTGGCGGAACTGGCCTTGATGAATTGGCAAAGCAGACGGGTCAAGCGCAAGGTCAGCTCGCGAACATTGTATGTCGAGTTAACAAGGCGGTAAACCATATGGACCGCAGAAAGGACAAGCCGGTAACGCTTGCCCAACGATAGGTCTTGGGCGCCATTCTTATGGACAATGTCTCTCTCGGTCTTACTATTTTTCACGTCTACACCAAAGCGTACGGATTAAAAAATTTCTTATGTTCTTCAAGCGCGTAACGGTCCGTCATTGAAGCGATGTAATTACAAATGATCTCGTATTTTTGTGACTTTGTATATTTCTTCGCGCGCGAATAAACCTGCGGCGGCAACTGGTGCGGTTCCTTAACATAGACAGCAAAAAGATCCGCGAGGATCCGCTTCGCCTTGGACGTCATACGCACCACACGGTAATGATGATACAACTTCTGGTTCAATAAATTCTGCAGGAATCTTCTCTCCTCAGCCATTTGGGGGCTGAAGGCGACAACGTCTTTGCGGTAATTCTTCACTTCTTCCGCCGACTGGAAAGCTAATTTATTTAGTTTCGCGTCGGTGAACTCCAACAAGTCCTTGATCTGCATGTCGATCAACGCCTTAACGACCTGATATTTGAGCATGTCCCGGTTCGTAAAATTCGCGGTTCCGCCGATACGGGTCAGGGCTTTCTGCCACAACGAACTTTCCGTCAGGTCATTCTCGGTGATACAGCCCGACGTCAATCCGTCATCAATATCGTGATTCAAATAGGCCAAGGAATCCGCGAGGTCAACGACCTGCGCTTCTAACGTGGTCCCTTCATCAAAAAATTCTTTGGTCGTTTCCGGCAAGTCGTAAGAGGTCTTATGTTTCAAAATGCCATTGAGGACTTCGCGCGTCAGGTTTAACCCGTCAAAATCAGGATAACGTTTTTCCAAACGCGTCAAGATCTCAAAACTATGTTTATTATGGTTAAAGCCCTTGAGCTTCGCTTCTTTTAGAATGCTGTCCAGCGCGTCTTCCCCGGCGTGGCCGAACGGCGGATGGCCGAGGTCATGCGCGAGCGCGATCGCTTCGATCAAATCCTCGTTGAGCATAAGATTGCGGCCGATCGTACGCCCGATCTGCGCGACTTCGATGGTGTGCGTCAAACGGGTACGATAATAATCTCCCTCGAGGATCGTAAAAACCTGGGTTTTATATTCAAGCTTGCGGAACGCTTCGGAGTGCACGATGCGGTCACGGTCGCGTTGATAGCAGGTGCGGACCGGATGAGTGGGTTCTTTGTACATTCTATCGCCGGAGTCCGCGCTTTTCATCGCGAACGGGGCGAGGATCTTTCTTTCTAACGCTTCAATGTCTTGGCGTGTGCGCATGCTGGCGGCTCAACTTTTCATACAAAATTTGTAATGACTGAGAGATGACCTTTGTTGCCCCGATGACCGGCATAAAATTCGAATCCCCTTTCCAACGGGGAACGATATGAATGTGCAAATGCCCGGGGAACCCGGCTCCGGCGGCGCGGCCCAAATTCATGCCGACATTGTAACCGGCCGGCTTAAGGGTTTTGTCGAGCAAGCCCTTGGAATAATTCAAAAGACGAAAGAGGTCAAGTGTTTCGTCCTCGGTCAACTTGCTCAAGTCCGCGACGTGGCGTTTTGGCAGAACAAGAAGGTGGCCATTATTATAGGGGAAAAGGTTGAGGACGGTGAAACTATGTTTTGTGCGGACAACGATCAGGTTCTTTTTGTCCTTACGCTCTTTGAGCATGTTACAAAAAACGCAGCCCTTGGTCTTGCCGATCATTTCCGTTACATATTTAACCCGCCACGGCGCCCACAGCTTATCCATAACTAATCCTTAATCTTTATATGTTTCGCTGAAAATTTCTTATCGTCTATCTCAATGATCCCGTAAGAACAATATGGAGCAAAAACGGTATCATTCGGGCTGCCGGGATTAAAATACAGGACATCACCTTCTTTTTGGTTCAACGGCTGATGCGAGTGGCCGAAGATCACAATATCAACTTTGTCCTTTTGAAATTCTTCCTTCACTTTTTCCAAAATCGTCTTGGGCGGCCCTTCCCCATGAAAAAGCCCGACGGAAAAAGCCCCAAGCTTAAAAACCTGCTTTCTTGGAAAAAGCTTGCGGATCTCGCTATTGTCCATATTCCCGTAAACCGCTTTGACCTCTTTGATCTTCGCCACGGCCTCATAGTCACGGACTTCACAAAAATCTCCAGCGTGAATGATCAGATCTACCGACTTGAGGTCCGAGAGCATCTGTTTCGGGAGATCTTTGGAATGGGTATCAGCGACGACACCGATCTTCATATCTTACGCTTTCGCCTCTTGGACACGGGTGATGAACGATTTATCAAAAATAGACGCCAACGTATTAAGTTCCCCTTCATTCCAGATCCACATCCGTTCCTGCAAAGCGCGGATGCGA
This sequence comes from Candidatus Omnitrophota bacterium, assembly GCA_020849375.1. Lineage (GTDB taxonomy): Bacteria > Omnitrophota > Gorgyraeia > Zapsychrales > JANLHA01 > JADLGJ01. The sequence continues at coordinate 4,200 of JADLGJ010000051.1, read as the reverse complement.
GCATTCTCGTCGAGGCCGTCCAATGAGATCAAAACACATTTTTGCGGCTTAGCCGAGATCTTTTTGGTCTCAGAAACTAAACTGCTGATCTCATTCTCACTGACCGTTCCCGATTTTAAGACGATCAACCACTCCCCCTCATCAGACAAAGCACGGATCAGGTCCAAATGCCCTCCCGCCGACATTCTAATGCGTGTCGGGGTCATCTGGCGGAACACCGGCAATTTATAACGACGGCCGTTGATAGACAAAGCTTCATTCTCAAAACAGGACAACAGCTCTAGGACCTGGGAAGAAACATCTTTACGGCCATTCGCGCTGGACGTTTCAAAAGCTTCCGCGAATTCCCGGCGGAACTCCTGGCTTAGGCGGTCATCCTGGTCTTCGATCATGCGGCGGCGTTTATAATAGACAAATTTTAGCCAATATTTAAAGAGCCTGTCCGAAATATAAAAATAATTCCCGTTCTTGGCGATGATGCCGAGTTCGACTAGCCGGGTGACGCGGCCCGACACCGAAGCTTGCTTAAGTTTCAAGCTATCGCTCAACTCGCCGATCTTTTGCCGGTCGTTAGCAAGCGACAAAAGGATACGCGAGACAACAATATTCCCTTTCCCCGACGCTATCTTATCAAGCACGAGGTCAAAATGGCGGCTCAGGACACCCCAGCGTTTGCGCAGCATATCTTCCATCGCCCGTGTTAAAAGCGGCAAAAAGATCTCATTCTGTTTATGCGACGCGCATAACGCCCGCAACTCTTCGCACGTTAATGTCAAATAAAGCGGGTGTCCGGCGGTAAAATCGATCAAGAAATGCATGAGCTGTTCGCTCATTTTGAGCCCGGGAAGTTGATAGAGCACAAATTCGCGGCTGGCCTTCATATCGAACGGCTTGATCTCAACAATTTCAAAATTCCCGAACAACAGCGTCAACTTTTCGGAAAGGATCTTATGCGCGGTCCAGAGCTGTGAGCTGGTCACAACATAAAGACAGCGGCGCTGCGTCATGATCGCTTTACCTAAAGACTGAAATTCGTCCTCGACGGCAAAATCCTCAAGATGCTGGAATTCATCAAAGAAAAGGACACAGTAAACATTAGCTTCTTGGGTATAAACTTGCGGCAATTCGATCGTTTCGAGATAGGCTTCTTTTTCACGGTTCTGGGCGAGATGAGTTTGGATCTTCTTGATGGCCTTAACGGTTTCCGGCAAATTGCCTTCGGTCGCATTGATCAAAGAGGAAAGGTCATCAGTGACGGCCAGCCCACGCAAGCGGCCGTAATGGTACAACAAACTGCCGGCCATTTTATAAAAGAAATAAGCAAGGTCAGCATTCTCAAAATCAATATAGACCGGAACGATCTGCGGATCGTCGAGCTCAGAAAGGAACTTACGGACGATCATGGTCTTGCCCGTATAGCGGTCGCCGAGAAAAGCCATGTTTTGGCGATAACCCTCCTTGAGGTCAAGGACACGGCGCTTCAAAAGCTCGAGCTTTTTCTTGCGGCCATAAAAATGCTGTTGTGACATGACGGTCATCAATTAACTCTTCGGCAAAAAATACATCGGGTTTTCCGCCTTGGCGTTGCGGCGGACCTCAAAATATAAAAGCGGCGTCGCCCCTTTTTTCCCGGCGAAGGCCACCTTATCGCCCTTCGCGATCGTGTCGCCTAAATTCACTGCAAGTTTCGAATTAAAACCATAAACGGTAAAATATCCGTCGAGATGGTCAAGGACCACCGTGTAATAATACCCTGACAAATAATCCGCAAAAACCACCTTGCCCTGGCGCGACGCCACGACGGGCTGGCCTTCCTGTGTCTCGATCGCGATCCCGCGGTTCAAATAGGACCCGGTAGAGCCGAATGAGCGGACAACACGACCGGGAACCGGCCAACCAAAATCATCTTTCACCGGGCCGGTCATAACCACATTGGCAGAAGACGACCTTACGGAAGTTGATGACCTCGAAGACGATACCGCCGTACTTGTCAACGGCACGTCAACGTCACGGACACTGTCTGCGCCGGGAATAAAGATCAATTGGTTTTCTTCGAGATGGGCACCGTTGGGAATATTATTACTGCGGATAATGTCGTCGATGTCGACTTGGTAAGTTTTGGCAATGCGCCAAAGAGTTTCTTTCTTCTGGACTTTATGATAGATCCCCTTCTGGCTCCGGGGAACTCCTGTCCCGCTCACTCCCCCCGAAGTACCGGTGGAGTCCACGGTCATACAGCCCGAGAAAGAGAGGATCATCATTCCCATGGCGAAGTAAAACGCGGAAGGTATCATTTTTCTTACCACAACAAACCTCAAAATGGAGCGAGGGACGGGAATCGAACCCGCGTAGATAGCTTGGGAAGCTACCATTCTACCATTGAATTACCCTCGCTTAAATCTCAAAAAACCGCTCACGATAATTTTGCTAAAAATCTTTTCGTTGCAGCGCCGACATCCGCAGATTCACAGATCGCCCGCGTGACCGCGATGCGTTTTCCACCCTTCTCGACGGTCTTGCCGAGATTATAAAGCGTGATCCCGCCGATAAAGAAGACCGGAACCTTGATCTGACGGCTGACCTGCGACACGATCTTCAAATCCAACCCTTTACGTTCCGGCTTGGTTTTCGTTTTGAAAACCGACCCGAAGCCGATATAATCCGCGCCGTCTTTCTGCGCGCGCTTTGCTTGAGCAACGGTCTGACAAGAAACGCCGATGATCTTGCCGGGGCCCAGGATCTTTCGTGCTTGTCTGAGCGTCAGGTCATCCTGGCCCAAATGGATCCCGTCGCTGTCGCTCAAAAGCGCCAGGTCCACACGATCATTAACAACGAACAACGCTTTGCCTTTAGTGACCTGCAACGCCTTTTTTGAAAAAGCTAAAATATCACGTGCCGATCCGTGCTTACTGCGCAACTGCACGATCTTGGTGCCAGCGGCGACCGTTTTCTTTAAAATAACAAATAATTTTTCAAAATCCGCAACATGGCTGTCGAGCACCACATAAAGTTTTGCTGCCGCCAATAGCTCTTTTTTACTTACCATGAAGCGCCCGTGCCGTTAAAACCTTTTTCTCGATCACATAAACTTCATACCGCATAGCTTTGATCGCCTGTGCGGCTTTAGTATTCTTTAATTTCGAAAATTCTTCCAGAACCCGCAGCGATTCTTTGACCCGCTGGCTATTAGCATAAAAAATATCGGATGGCTTGTCCCGACGGGATTCGGACTTTGTTGACTTACTCCCCACATCGCCGCCCACATCGCGACCCATGATCATTTCTTTAAGGCCAAGAGGGACCATCACTTTTGTCAAACCATGGCGAAGGTCTTTTAATTTTTTCGTCATCGCGGTGTCGTTCAACCAGAAGCGGCACACATCTTCACAAACCCGTAGGCCTTCTTTAGCGCGGTTGAAATTCGCATCAATCACGCGTAAAAACTTGGATTCAAGATCAGCACCCCGACGGTTATGTTTTTGCGCTTTGTCTTTTTTAGGACCACGATCATCGGTCCGCAAAAACGGATTTGTCGGAGTGCTAGCCACGGCTTTTGATCTTCTTCAAAATTTTGGTTGTCGACAATCCGTCCAGTTATTTGATGAATTCGACTTTCCCGCCGTGTGCCTTGACGACATCCGCGCCCGCGATCTCTTTGTCTTTCCAGTCCGCCCCTTTGATCAAAACATCCGGCTTTAATTGGCTGATCAAGTTATACGGTGTGTCTTCAGCAAAGATCACGACAAAATCAACGGCTTCCAAACCGGCCAAGACTCCAGCGCGGTTGAGTTCGCTATTAACAGGGCGGTCGGCACCCTTTAAACGACGGACGGACTCATCGCTGTTCAATCCGACGACGAGAGCGCGGCCTTTTTTCTTGGCGGCCTCTAAATAGCTGACGTGGCCAAAATGCAAAATGTCAAAACAGCCGTTAGTAAAGGCGATCTTCTTGCCTTTACGGCGCAAAGCATTTAATTTCTTTTTCAAAGAACTAACGGAAACAATTTTTTTCGTGATATCTGTCATTTACTGACTGAATTGCTCTTCCACTAACTCGCAGATCGTATGGCTGATAACGAGATGCGATTCTTGGATGCGCGCGGTACTTTTCGACGGAACGATCAATTTAATATCAGATAAAGGCGCTAACTTTCCGCCATCGTTGCCGGTCAAGGTGATCGTGACAATTCCAAGTTCTTT
>JADLGJ010000050.1 GCA_020849375.1 Candidatus Omnitrophota bacterium | reverse complement strand
CTGTCACGCCACGCCCGTGGATCAACTATTTAACTAACGAAAAATATTGTTCTATCATTTCTCATTGCGCCGGCGGTTACAGTTTTTATAAAGATTGCCGCACGAACCGTCTGACCCGCTGGTCGCCGGAAAATTGGCATTTTGACCGCCCCGGGAAATATATTTATGCAAGATCAGAGGGGAAAGCATGGTCGTTAACGTACCAGCCGATCCGCACCAAACCGACGTCGTTTCGTTCCCGTCATGGCCTTGGTTACACGACGATCGAATCCATTAATAACGGCATAGCTTCTTCTGTCACTTATTTCGTTCCGGAACATGAAGAATGTGAAGTTTGGATCGCATCTGTTACTAACAAGTCCAAAAAGACCAAGACCGTCGAACTCTTTCCTTACGTTGAACTTTTGATCGGCGATTATCACGAAGAATTGCGTTACCGCAACATCATGCATCTTTACACCCGCGCCTGGTATGACAAACCGCACGCCGCTGTTTTCGCTAAAAAGACCGCCGCTTGGGAAGGGATGAACATTCAGCCCTTTGATACGCTTGTCTTTTTCGGTTCGTCATTGCCGGTCAAAGGCTGCTGTACGCAAAAAGATGCATTCGTCGGACGCTGCAATACCGAAGAAAAACCGACTGCCGTCCTCGACGGAAAATTTGAACATTTCCCGCTTTGCTCCGGCGAAGATTCAATCGCGTCTTTCAAGCACAGCATCACGTTAAAACCGGGACAGACCAAAGAATTTACCGTTGTCCTCGGCCAAACGAGCGGCGTTCCGGAAGCTGGCCGTATGTTGACCAAGTTCCGTGATGTGAAAAAAGCGAAGCAAGAATTGGCGAATACGAAAAAAATCTGGCTTGATCGTATTACCGGCAATATCGAAGTTAATACCCCGGATAAGGATTTCAACGTCCTTTATAATGTCTGGGTCAAGTATCAAGTTTATATCTGCAACTTCTGGTCACGTTCACCGAGCTATTACCACGAAGGTTCCGGCGGGCGCGGTTACCGTGATTCTGCACAAGACGGCGAAGCTGTTGTTTCGATCAATCCGCAATTGACCCGTCAAAAGTTGTTGCGTATCGCTGCTTTGATCCGTCGCGATGGGACTTCTGCGCCGGGCTGGTCGGACACCAAGGGGCCGTACAAGTTCCGCCCGAACAAAGATCACCAGGTTTGGTTAACGCAGACCGTCAGCGCTTATATTAAGGAAACCGGCGACAAAGATATTCTCGGCGAATATGTGCCGTTCCTGAAAGACGCCTGGATCAAGGGTTGGGATATTGACCCGCATTTCAAAGGCGGTGCCCAAACCGACGGGGAAGGCACGCTTTTGGAACATCTCGAAGCCAATTTGAAGTTCTGCTTTAATGACGTCGGAGAAAAAGGTTTCCCGCGTATCGGGCACGCTGACTGGAACGACGCTATTGATGCCGCTGGTATTAAGCATCGCGGCGAAAGCGTTTGGTTAGCGCAGGCCTTGGTCCGTTCGCTGAAAACGTTAGCTGATATTTTTGAGCTCATCGGTCAGGATTCCAAGAAGCAGGAATATTTACAAATGGCCAAGACCATGGACGAACGCATTAACACGACCGCTTGGGATGGCGAGTGGTATTCCCGCGGATATGATGACAGCGGCCTCGTTTATGGCAGCAAGCAGGACAAAGAAGGAAAGATCTATCTCAACAGCCAAGCTTGGGCTATTTTGTCCGGTGTTGCCCGCGATGAACGTTTAAAGCAAGTCATCGCTTCCGTTGATAAGTATTTGAACGGCGACCACGGTTTAGCGTTATTTTATCCGGCGTATTCTTCATGGGTCAAGCGCTTGGGCCGTATCAGTATGTTCTCTGAAGGGACAAAAGAGAACGCGGCCGTTTTCTGTCACGCGGCGACTTTCATGGCTGTTGCTTATGCTATGGCCGGTTACGGTGACAAAGCTTATGAAGCCGCCCGTAAGGTTATGCCTAACGCACAAAAGAACATGGACCTTTATAAAACTGAGCCGTATGTCTTTGCGGAGTATTTAGTTGGGCCGGAAAACCCTTATCGCTATGGCGAAGGGGCTTTTACCTGGATCACCGGGTCATCGGGTTGGCAGTTCATGCTCGCGACCGAATGGATTTTGGGTGCCCGCCGTGATTTCCACGGATTACGTATTGATCCTTGCATCCCAAAGAAGTGGAAGAAGTGTTCGATCCGCCGTCCGTTCCGCGGTGATGTCTATGAGATCGAGATCTTGAACCCGAATGGCAAAGAAAAGGGCGTTAAGCAGTTGTTTGTCGATGGGAAAGAGGTCCGCGGTAATCTGATCACGCCGTTTATGGACGGAAAAGTGCATAAGGTCAAGGCCGTCTTAGGCTAATGTTTATAGGGAAATAGTTAGGGCTTCGCGCGTAATTTGAGCAAGGAGCCCTAACTATTTTTTTGATCGACATAGTGTTTTGACAAGGCCTGTAGCTCATGTTAGGATACCGCTTCCAACTTTAAGGCTCGTTTTTTAAGAACAAAACAGGAGTTTTTGTGAAAAGATTGTTTCTTTTCGGTTTTGCTGTTTTTTGTTCTATCTTTTCCGGAATCAGTTGTAGCCCTGCCACCCCCCAAACCGACCGCATCGTTATCTGGCACTGGATGACGGACCGCGATAAAGCCTTTCAAGCCCTCGCATTACAATACGAAAAAGAAACAGGTATTAAAGTCATTCTCGAGTTATACGCTCCTTCCGATGTTTACTCTCAAAAGATCATCGCCGCGGCACAGGCAAAAATTTTACCTGATATTTTTGGTATCCTGGATGAGAAGTCGGTCGTAGCGGATTTTATTACCAGTGGTTTTGTGGCGGATTTAACAGCCGATTTCAAAGCGGACGATGCCGCTTGGGAAAAAGTTCTTTTCCCGAAGGCGCTCTTGGTAAATCGTTTTGATCCTGACAACCCATACGGCGTCAAACCCGGGATCTATGGGGTGCCGATCGATATCACAAATATCCAAATGATTTATAATAAAAATATGCTCAAGAAAGCCGGGATTTTAAAACCGCCGGCGACGATGCAGGAATGGTTCGATGCTTCGTCGGCTTTAAAGCGTGTTGGCTTATCAGGTTTTGTCTCAGGTTGGGGCGAGCTTTGGATGGCGGATTGTTTTGCGACGAATTATGCCTTTAATATCATGGGAGAAGACAAGGTCATGGCCACGTTCCGGGGAGAAATCCCTTATACGGACCCTTCGTGGATCAAGGTCTTTCGAATCTTTAGTCAAATGCGGGAAAAAGATGTTCTTGTCCCAGGCATCGTTACGAAATCGAATAAGGATGCCGAGCAGGATTTTGCGCTGGAAAGAGCGGCTTTTGCGTTTAACGGTTCGTGGTGCGTTAATGTTTATAATGATATGAACCCGAAGCTCGAGTATGGCGTAATGTTGCCGCCATCGGCGAGCAAAGAATTTCCGATGAAAATCTGGGGCGGGGCAGGATCATCGTTCTTTGTTAATAATGTGTCCCCGAATAAAACTAAGGCGATCGCGTTCTTGAAATGGCTCACGGCTAAAGAACAGCAAACGTTTCTTGCGGAAAAAACACAGAACCTTCCTGTGAATCAGAATTCATTGGCGAGCATCCCGCCGATCCTTGCGGAATTTTCTTCCAGTATGGAATCGACGACTCATCCGGCCATTTGGCCGTTGAATGAAGATGCTCTAGTCCTGGAAGCGTTTGACCGAGGTTTGCAGTCGATCATTATCGGCGAGAAAACTCCGGAAAAAGTCGCTGCCGAAGTGCAAAAAGTCAAGCTTCGCCAGCTGGAAAGACAAAAAAGAATAAAAAATGACCTTTATCAATAATAACTGAGGTTGCATTTTGTCTAGCGCGCAGTCCAAGACCTTATCGGGTCATTTATTAAAAGACTACCTTAGCAGTTTTTCATTTATCCTTCCTGCGGTAGCTATCTTTGTTGGATTTTATATCATCCCGTTTTATGAGATTTTTAATCTTTCTTTGCATGATTGGAACGGGATCAGCGCAGGGAAAACTTTTGTAGGGCTTGAGAACTTTCAAGAATTGATGGGCGATGTCATTTGGTGGCGGTCGATGTGGAATGCGACTTATATAACGTTGATCGCGTTGACCTTCCAAAACATTCTGGCGTTCGCGCTGGCTTTGGCCTGTAACCGTGCGATCCATTTTAAGGGATTTTATCGTTTGGTATTCTTTCTCCCCCCGGTTCTTTCTGAGATCGTCGTCGGTATCATCTGGCGCTGGATCCTGAACTCTGGAGTTCAGGGGAATGAAAATATCGGCCTTCTTAATTATCTCTTAAACGCAGTGGGGTTGCACGACCTGATCCATAATTGGCTTTCCGACCCCAATACGGCATTAACATGTATTGCCGTGGTCCATAGTTGGAAAGGGTTTGGCTGGGGATTTATTATATTATTAGCCGGCTTACAAACGATCGACCGTCGGCTTTATGAAGCGGCTCAGGTCGACGGGGCTAATTCATGGAGTACATTCTGGAATGTGACGATCCCGATGATGCTCCCGGTCATTATGGTTGTTGTGGTCCTGACGATCCTGGGTTCTATGCAATCTTTTGTTTTGATCCTTTCTATGGTTGGGCAAGGCCTGGTGTATCACACGGAGGTTCCGGTTACGCGGATACTTTCTGCAATGACGGTGACTCAACGTTATGGTTATGCCTGTGCCCAAGGCGTTATGTTCGGGCTTATTTTAGTTATGGTGTCGTTTATTATTAAAAAGTTATCTGATCGCATGAAGCAGGCATAATATGAGCGGCAGTCCTTTTTTTAATAAATATCGATTATGGCGCTGGTTTAAGTCCGGCGTAGTTCATGTTTTCTTAATGACGGTGACCTTGACGTGCTTATTCCCGCTTTTTTGGATGGTTAGGTCTTCTTTGATGACGCAGGAAACGGTCTTTGTTGATAAGGCCATTTTTCCTGCGGTTTGGCATTTTCAGAATTATTGGGTGGCTTGGACCGAAGGACATTTTGGTATTTATTTTTTGAACAGCTTGGTTTATACTGTTTTTGTAGTCATTGGGATCGTTCTAATTTCATCCTTAGCAGCATTTGCTTTTTCTCGTCTTCATTTCCCTGGCAAGAATTTTTTCTTTTACATGTTCGTCGCTGCCATGATGATCCCTTTGCCGGGGAGTTTTGTCCCGTTGGTCGTTCTTATGAACAAATACCACTTGGGTAACACGCGGATAGGGTATATCCTCTGTATGATCAATGTGGGCTTGCCGCTTAGTATTCTTTTGTTGAAAACCTTTTTTGATAAAATCCCCTCTGATCTCGAGGATGCCGCGCGGATCGACGGATGTTCCAAATTGGGTATTTGGCGCCATATCGCTCTTCCGTTTGCGCGCCCTGCGATCGCGGTCATAGTGATCTTCAGTTCTTTAAGTGTATGGAATGAGTATATTTTAGCGATGTTGTTATTAAATGATCAATCCCTAATGCCTCTTCAGCGTGGGGTCATGTATTTTGCTGGGTCGCATAGCGTGGATTATCCTTTGTTGATGGCTAGTTTGACGATCGCTGCCACCCCGATCGTTCTTATTTATTTGGTCATCCAGAAGCATATTATTAGGGGACTTTCTTCCGGGGCCATTGTAGGGTAGAATAAGTTTATGAAATCAACGAATGACATAATAATTATTAGGGCTGTTGTAACAGTTTTTTTGATTAGTCTTCCTGCTGTTCCTAAGCTTTGGGCAGAAGACAATGCTGTTTCCGTTTCTACAAATGCGGCAGCCCCATCGGCAGCAGAAGAAGTTGCTGATCTATCTGTTCCTTCCTCACCTGTTCCGCCGGTCGTAAGGACCCCTAGCAGTGAATTTCTCAAAAAAGCGTGGGAGTTTTCGGGGAAGAATGATTTAGCCTCCCTGTTGAAGCTTGTTGATGGATGTTTGGCACTTTACGATGAAGAAGCATGGAAACAACAAGCCTCTTTAACCGATTTTCCTATGCGTGGGAGAGAAAACGAAGTTTCTGTCTTAAATGATGTCGGGACGATCTTGTTTATTAAAGCGGAAGCGTTGATGAATAACGGAAAAACCGAAGAGGCGGTCGCGGAATTTCAAAAGATCATCAAGGAGTATTCTTTCGCACAAGCGTGGGATCCGTCCCGCGGGGCGTTCTGGTCGGTTAAGGATAAAAGTCAGGCCAGCATCGATGTGATGCTGGGTAATGTTGTTGAAGAGGACCCTGTTTCTGATAGCCTTAAGACAATTCCTCCCGTCTTGAACCCCGGCAAGGAAAAAGTGATCGATTACCGTAAATTTGGTCAATTTTCCGGTGTCGGAACCACAGATTATAAATTTACCGTCAGTAAACCGAAGGATTTGACCGCAGCCGTCGGTTACGGAATTTATCCCAGTAATACATCAATCATTTTAAAATCTCCTGAATATCTTAAAGTCAAAAAAGAAGGCCGTCTTGAAGGAAGCCATTGGGATTTCTTGCGAAGTACTGATCTCGAGGCCGCTTATTTTAAATGGATCAATGCCCCGGAACCGGCCGGGATCCGTTTGTTCTATCAAGGCTTGATCTTTGAACGCGCCAAAATGTATCATGAAGCGTTAAAGGCCTTTCATTCCTTGGTCGTCTATTTTCCGAACACGGTGGCTTGGACCTATTGGCAAACTCCGTGGTATCCGGCTCAGGCGGCTGTTTCTAAGATCCAGCATATTATCCGGACACATCCTGAATTAAACCTCACCAGCCAATGGATGAAGATCGAGGTAGCCAATGGTTTTGATAATGATGTCAGTAATGATTCGGTGACGACGTGGCCCGGGATCATTAAGGAAAAAGGCGCAGCCGACCGTTTCAAAGATAAAATGAGTTTTGTCAATAAAAGTAAGGCCTTGGGGAAAGTGAAGCGAACTCTCGGCAGCGGCCGTGTCCAATTGATGCAATATGAAAATGACCATTGGAAAATGTTTGTTGATGACAAGCCTTTTGTCATTAAAGGTGTGACCTATGCCCCGACCAAGATAGGCCAGAGCCCTGATAAAGGAACGCTCGTCAGCTGGATGAAGGAAGACAGCAACGGGAATGGTCTTCTCGACGGGCCATATGAGGCTTGGGTTGACGAGAATAAAAATGATACACAAGATGCCAATGAACCGACCGTCGGCGATTTCGCGATCATGAAAGACATGGGCGTTAACACGCTTCGTGAATATTATCAGCCGTTCAAGCCGGTTAAAGAAGTTTTGCGTAAGATGTATAGGGAATACGGCTTTATGGTTATTATGGGTAATTTTATTGGGAAGTATACTCATGGGTCCGGAGCCAGCTGGTTCGAGGGCACCAATTACAGCAATCCCGTTCATCAGGAAAATATGATGAAGTCCGTCAGGGAAATGGTCATGGATCTCAAAGACGAGCCTTATATTTTGATGTGGCTTTTAGGAAATGAGAATAATTACGGTGTCGCCAACAATGCCGACAAAGACCCGGTCGCGTATTATAAATTTGTGAACGATGTTGCCAAAATGATCCATGAGATCGACCCCGACCATCCGGTCGCGATCTGCAGCGGCGATACCCTTTTTCTCGATCTTTTTGCCAAAAATGCGCCGGAAGTGGATGTTTTTGGGGCTAATGTTTATCGCGGCGATTACGGCTTTGGTTCGTTCTGGGAACAGGTTTCTGGAGCCACCGGCAAGCCTGCATTCATTACAGAGTATGGATCTCCTGCATATACGACACATTTGAGTCTTGATGACGGGGAGATCGAGCAGGCTAATTATCACCGCGGGAACTGGCTGGATATTGAAAGCAATTTAGGCGGCCATCCCGAGGGTATCGGTAACGCCCTTGGCGGTGTGGCATTTGAATGGCTCGATGAATGGTGGAAGAATTACGAGCCGTACCGCCATGACAAGAAATCAGAGGCGATCGGGCCGTTCGCCGGAGGGTATTATTTTGAGGAATGGTTCGGTCTTAATGCCCAGGGGAAGGGCAAACACAGCCCGTTCTTGCGGCAACCGCGTAAAGTTTTTGGCGTTTATAAGGAAATGTGGAAATCTAAGCCATAAAGCGGTAAAATTGTTCACGCATTTGGTTCTTTGAAAAACCGGATCAAAAGTGGTAGACTTATTCTATTGTCGATCCGCAAGCCTTAATGGGGGGTTGTCAGTTTCAACCATTTTATTAACGTAGTAGAATTAAGGAGGTTATTAACATGATCAAGAAAGCAGTAATCGTATTAAGTATCCTTTGCGCAGGAATGGTCTCGATGCACCCGACCACCGCCAGTGCATATAATTTTGGCGATTTTAAATCCATGACCTTGGTTGGCAAGGCTTGGAATGCGCTCAACCAAAATGACCTCGAAGCTGTTTTAGCATATACGAACAAGACGTTAGAGCTTTACACGGAACAAGCTAAGAAAATGCAAAGTGGTTTAACTGATTATGTGAAGGGAACCAATGAAGAAATTCATTCTTATTGGGCCCTTAACGACGTTGCTGCAGCTCTTTTTATTCAAGGTGAAGCTTATCGTAAAGCAGGGCAGAACGATGAAGCTAAAGCCTCTTATGAAAAATTAGTTAATGAATACAGCTTTGGCCAATGCTGGGATCCTCAAGGCTGGTTCTGGAAACCTGCCGAAACCGCTAAACAAAAACTTGCCATTGTAGGCAGCCCCAATGCTCCGGATTTCGGTGATGTGTCGTCCTCCGCGTTAGTTGCAAAAGCCTGGAAAGCCTTTGGCGATAAAAATCAAGAAGCTGTTGATGCTTATGTCGGCAAGGCTTTGGAACTTTATGAAGATAAAGCCAAAGAAATGCAAAAATCTTTAACTGAATATGCCTGGGAATCCAAAGAGAAGATCTTCTCTTACTGGGCACTTAATGATGTTGGGACCGCATTATTTATCAAGGGTGAATATTATCGCAGTGCCGGTAACGCTGAAGAAGCCAAAAAAGCGTACCAGAAATTGATCGATGAATTTGCCTATGCACAGTGCTGGGATCCGCAAGGCTGGTTTTGGAAACCTGCAGAAGCCGCAGCTGAAAAGATCGATGCCCTCGAAGTGAAGAAGTAATATTTAAAACGATAAGTTGTTTTCATAATCCTCCCCGTAAAATATTTTACGGGGAGGATTATTTTTCGTGCCCCGGCTGTAATAATCAAAATATATGAAAGTGAGTTGAGAATGAAACGTTGGAACAGTCTCGTTGTGTTATTGATAATGATCGCGATGGGTTGTGCCGTTGCGCGTGCAGCCGATCAAGAGTCATCGGAATTCAAAGCATTCTTTATTTATAAAGACAGGGGCGCTTCTGTAAACCATTACATCCCATCTGGATTCATGCCGAATGGGAAATGCCTCAAGTTAGATGATGGTTGGAAAGAAGAGTGCCAGGAAGGCGCGACATGCGTCAAGGCGGTTTTTGATGTGGCTTGTTCCAATAATGATCAAAAATGGAGCGGCATCTATTGGTTAAATCCGGCGAATAACTGGGGCAAACAAAAGGGTGGCTTTAACTTAGAGGGCGCGCAAAAGCTAACATTTTGGGCCAAGGGCGAAAAAGGCGGAGAACGGATCGAAGAGTTTAAGATCGGCGGGATCACGGGAGATTTTCCTGATTCTGACAGTGCGATCATCGGCCCGGTGATCTTGACCAATGAATGGCGCGAATACACGATCGACCTGCGCGGCAAAGATCTATCTTATATCAGCGGCGGTTTCTCGTGGTCAACGAGTGTTGATGTTAATCCGGAAAGCTGCACTTTTTATTTAGATAATATTCAGTACCAATAATTTCTGAATTCTTCTTGTATTGATTTTTTACCTTTGCTATAGTCATTACAAGTTTAAAGACTACTAATAATCATTACGGAGCATATATGTCCCAAGCCGCAAAACAAATTCTCACAGGAATGTTGGTTGTGTTCCTTCTCGCCGCGGTTGGTGTGGCTTTGATCGTTTCATTGAAGAACAGCAGCCTAGCTAAAGAAAAGGCCATGCTGACAAAACAGCTCAGTGACGCTCAGGCCCGCGAAACGACTAAGCTTTCCGAATTTAGCCAATTACAAGAAAAATTTAACGCCGTTGAAAAAGAAAAGAACGAGCTTGTTGCCAAGATCGGCAGTGTCGGCGGCAATATTGATGAGATCGGTTCCAAGATCAAAGAGTTGACCCGTGAGCGCGATGATTTTAAAACGCGCGTAACGACGTTGCAAAAAGAACGCGATGACCTGGCCGCGAAACTTGATGAAAGGTCTAAGGCGGTCGCGCAAATGGCAACACAAAACGCGCAAATAGCGACGAAATCTGATGCCGGAGCTGAAAGTGGCGAAGCCGCTGAAGAGAATCCTCCTGCGAATGGTTCCGGTGACGAAGAAGATTATTGGGCCAAGATCTTAAAGGCCAAGGCAGAGCTGAAGATGCAGCTTGATGACCTCAAAGATCAATTGTCGAAAAGTGCTTTAGACGTCAGTGACCTTAAAAAACAAAATTCTGACCTTCAGTTGGAGATCAGCAAATTAAATAAAGATAAAGAAGCCATTGCCCGTGAGATCAAGTATGGCAATGACCTTGCAAAAAATCTTTCGATCGAGTTAGCCCGTGCTCAGAATGAAAAGAAGTTCATGTCGGACCGGATGAATAAGATCGGCGAAGAAAATAATAATCTGCACGAACAATTAAAGAATTTAACATCAACCAAGATCGGCCTTGAAAAGAATATCGTCAAGTTACAAGGCGACAAAAAGCAGATCGAAGAAAAACTTTTTGAGACCGAAGGCGTTATTCAAAACCGTGTTGAACAGATCTATCAGCTCAAAGATACGCTTGAAAAAGATTTCAAACCTTCGACCAAGAATTCGAGAACCGGCGAAATTGAATTATCTCCGATCGTCGTGAACGGTGCTGATAAAGGCGCTAACGAAGTCAAGGCCGGACCGGTCGGTCAAAGTGGTAATGTCGTGAGCATCAATTCCGACAATAATTTTGTCATCGTTAATCTCGGCGAGGACTCCGGAGTTAAGATCGGCGATAAACTTAATATCTACCGCGGTGCAGAGTATATCGCCGGTCTTGAAGTTATTCAGGTGCGCAAAGACATTTGTGCCGCTGATATCAAAAGCAAGATGGTGGATATTGAGGTCGGCGATACCGTAAGGTAATTCTGACTAGTGATCAATGCCTGAAAAACGTAAAGCCAGTATCGATGATGTTGCCCGCCGTGCCAAAGTTTCGATCACGACAGTCTCCCGCGTCATCAATAAAGTCCCTACCGTAAGCAAGAAAAATCAAGCCAAAGTTGAAGAAGCGATCGCTGCTTTAAAATATAAGCCCGATATCAGCGCACAGCGTTTGGCGCGCGGATCGAACACGGCGGTCGGCCTTGTCATGCCGGGTTATCCGGGGATCTTTTATTCGTTCTATGCGATCGAGATCATCCGCGGCGTCGGCCATGCGTGCGAGATCCTCAAGCAAGACCTCGTTTTTCACATCACCAGCGGTTATAACGAATTAAATACCAATAGTGTCGGTGGTGTTATTTTTGCTGATATTATCGAAAATCGTAAACAGGTCGAGAATGCTATGGCATTCGGCGTGCCGTGTATGGTCATTAATAATATTCCTGAAGACCTGGCGGTGAATTATGTTGGTGTCAATAATATCGCAGGCGGAGCCATGGCTGCTGATTACTTGGTGAACTTAGGACATCAACGGATCGCGACGATCACCGGGAATTTACAGACCCAGGCCGGACAGCACCGTTTAGAAGGGTTTAAAAATCTTTTGGCGAAAAAGAAGATCGCGCTTCCACCTGAATATGTCCTTGAAGGTGATTATTCCCGCCGTAGTGCCCGTATCGCTATGGAAAAACTTTTGGCCCTTCCTGTGCCGCCAACTGCGGTTTTTGCGGCTAGCGATGATATGGCCTTGGAAGCGATCTCGGTCGCGATGGAAAAAGGTTTTAAGATCCCTCAAACATTGTCTGTAATCGGGTTTGATGACAATCCGGCCGCGATCTTCGGCCCGGTCGCCCTGACCACGATCAAACAGCCGCTTTTTACTATGGCGGAACAGGCGGTCAAGACCTTGAGCGCGATCGTTGCTGGCAAAAAAAAGTCCCCGATCCACGTCATTTTAGCCCCGCAGCTCATTGTCCGCGATTCGTGTAGTAGCCCTTCTAGATAATTTGCAGTTGGCTGCGCAGAGTTGACAAAACAACGTTTACCTTGTACTTTAATACAGTTATATCGACGCAAAAAAGGAGAGACGTATGGATCGTTTTTTCTCTGTGATCATGTATATTCTTTGGACAGCGACTATTATCGCCATCCTTTCAACGACGTTCACGAACTTTCAATATTTTGATCTCAATGTCCTTGCCGGTTTGCTCCTTTTTTTTGCAGTCATTAACTCTATTTTTATGGCGGTTAAGAAAAAATGAATAAATTGGAATTCCAATGTGTGGTCATCGGCGGCGGTCACGCGGGTGTTGAGGCGGCTTTAGCTTCAGCGCGTATGGGTGTTAAGACCGCGATGGTCAGCCTTTTTACTGACACGATCGGCCAAATGAGCTGCAACCCGGCCATCGGCGGTGTCGGCAAAGGCCAGATCGTTAAAGAGATCGATGCCCTCGGTGGGGAAATGGGTTTGGCCGCGGACCGCACCGGAATCCAGTTCCGTCAATTGAATGCCTCGAAAGGGCAGGCTGTCCGTTCTTCACGTTGCCAAAGTGACCGTAAGCGCTACAAACTTTATATCCAGTCCGTTGTTTTTAACCAGAAAAATTTGACCGTTATTCCCGATGAGGTCAGCGAAATTTGTGTCGCCGGCGGAAAAGTCACCGGCCTTAAGACTGTTGCGGGTTTAGAAATTCAAACACCGACCGTTGTTATCACGACCGGAACATTTTTAGGCGGCCGCATTCACATGGGCCCGCAGATCACCTCTGGTGGACGCATCGGTGAACCGGCTTCCATTAAACTAGTTGATAATATTCGCGATTTGGGATTTCCGGTCGTATTCTTTAAAACGGGAACACCGCCGCGCATTGATGGCAAGACCATTGATTTTTCACAGTTGGAAGCCCAGCATTCCGACGACCCACCTGTCCCGTTTTCTTTCCGCACGCCTGAAATTCCCAAAGAACAAAAGTTAGTCCCGTGCCACATCACGCATACCAGCGAACTGACGCACGAGATTATCCGTCAGAATATGCATTTGTCACCTATGTATTCTGGACAGATCCAGGCGACCGGCGTGCGCTACTGCCCGTCGATCGAAGACAAAATTAAGAGATTCAGCGACCGCGGCAGCCACCATGTTTTTCTTGAGCCGGAAGGTTTAGACACGGATGAATATTACCCGAACGGCATTTCTACCGGTTTGCCTGTTGAAGTTCAGGAACAAATGGTCCACTCGATCAAGGGGATGGAACATGCCAAGATCGTCCGCGCCGGATATTCGATCGAGCATGGCGTCATTCCTCCGACGGAATTGTTCCCGACATTAGAAACGAAGAAAGTCCAGGGCTTGTTCCTTGCCGGACAAATTAACGGGACGACCGGTTATGAAGAAGCGGCCGGACAGGGAATGGTCGCGGGTATCAATGCGGCTCTGAATGTGAAGAATTTGCCGCCGTTCATTTTGCGCCGCGATGAAGCGTATCTCGGTGTTCTGATCGATGATCTCACGACGAAGGGAACGGATGAGCCGTACCGCATGTTCACGTCGCGCGTGGAATATCGTCTGATCATCAGAGAAGACAATGCCGACCGCCGCATGTGTCGTTATGGCCATGAATTTGGTTTATTAAGTACGGAAGATTACGATAGGATCATCAGCAAATACAGATCGATCGACGAGGAAATCGAGCATTTGCGTACGACCCGCATGATGCCGGGTTCCGAGTTAGATAGAATTTTAGTTGAGAATAATAGTTCTCCGTTACGCCAGCCATCGACGTTGAGCGCAATTCTTAAGCGTCCGGAAGTGAAATATCATATGATCGCTCCGTTCGACGGAAAATTGAAGAATTTTCCTCAGCAGGTCATTGACCAAGTCGAATACGAGATCAAGTACGAAGGGTTTATCGAGCGCCAACATAAGAGTGTCGAGCGTTTTCGTCATATCGAGAATATCAAGATCCCGAAAGATCTTGATTACACGATCATTTCCGGTTTGTCGAAAGAGATCCAGCAGAAACTGGCAAGATTTTCTCCACTGACATTGGGTCAGGCCAATCGTATCTCCGGCGTAACGCCAGCTGCGATCACGATCTTAATGATCTATTTGCGTAAGTTGAGTTTAGAACGTAAAGCACAAAGAAAAAACGAGGAGAAAGCATTATGAAAATCGCTAATGACATCATTGAACTCATCGGAAAAACTCCCTTGGTCCGTTTGAACAAGATCAATAAAGGCTGCTATGCCGATATTGTTTTGAAATTGGAATATTTTAATCCGCTTGGATCGGTCAAGGATCGCATCGGTTTCGCGATGATCGACGCCGCAGAGAAAGCTGGCAAGATCAACAAGAACACTGTGATCGTGGAACCCACGTCGGGAAACACCGGGATCGCGCTCGCTTTTGTTTGTGCGGTGAAAGGTTATAAGCTTACGTTGACCATGCCGGAAACGATGAGCTTGGAACGACGTGCTTTATTGCGCGGGTTAGGCGCGAATTTGGTTTTGACGCCGGGTTCTGAAGGGATGAAGGGCGCCATCAAAAAAGCCAAAGAACTTGCCGAAAGCGACAGCAATTATTTTATGCCGCAGCAATTCGATAATCCGGCTAACCCGGAGATCCACCGCAAAACGACTGCGGAAGAGATCTGGAATGACACCGACGGTAAAGCTGATATCCTGATCTCCGGCATCGGCACCGGCGGGACGATCACCGGCGTATCTGAAGTGATCAAAAAACGTAAACCGGCCTTTAAGACAGTTGCTGTCGAACCGAAAGGCTCGCCGGTTTTGTCTGGCGGCGCTCCGGGCCCGCATAAGATCCAAGGGATCGGCGCGGGTTTCATCCCATCTATTTTGAACACGAAGTTGATCGATGAGATCATTGGGGTTGATAATGACGAAGCTTTTGCCCATGCCAAATTATTGATGCGCGAAGAAGGGATCTTGTGCGGTATTTCGTCGGGGGCAGCTGTATGTGCGGCTTTACAGGTCGCCCGCCGTCCTGAGAACAAAGGGAAGCTGATCGTCGTGATCATTCCTTCAACGGGTGAACGTTATTTGAGCACCGATCTTTTTGCCGAATTCCGTGGATAAAAAAATTCGCTCGACACAGCGTTTTATTCTTTTCATCGCGCTCATTGCCGGGTTGTGGTATTTAGGGCGTGCCCTTCATATTGATCTTGTGCAGATCAAAGCATGGCTCAGCCAATACCCGTTGTGGCTTTCCGGTTCTCTTTTTGTTGTGATCTATATCGGGTTGACGATGGTGCTATGGGTAGGGACGATCGATATTTTCCGTATCAGCGGCGCGCTTCTTTTTGGCCCTTATTGGAGCACGCTGTTCGTGACTCTCGCCGAGATCGGTAACGCCACGATCTTGTTCCTGCTTAGTCGTAAATTAGGCCGTGAATTCATCGAACACAAATTTAATCTGAAAGAGAAGCATCGCCAATATGCGCCTGACAATGCCGGGTTCTGGACGGCGCTCGTTCTGCGCATTAATCCCTTAGTCCCGTTCCGATTCATGGATGTGGGTTTTGGTTTGACGCAGTTATCGTTCCGGAAATATTTTTATGCCGTTGTTCTCGGTTCGCCGTTGCGGATCTTTTGGCTGCAGTTCGTTATTGCGGGGATGGGAGAAGCGGTTTTTCGTAATCCCAGCGCGATGGTCGAGTACTTCCGGAATAATCCCGCCGCTTTAGTGCTGAGTTTTATTTATATGGTAACGGTGATCGTTCTTACGGCCGCGGTTTTTATTGCGACGATGATCAAGAAGAATGCATTGCAACGCCAATTGTCAGATCTAGAACGATCTCACTCATCTTAGCGGCGCAACCCGTGACGCGCGGGGCCATCGGCGGATGCCCTAAAGCGGAATCAGTGGAGAGGTCTCCGACGAAATAAATATTCCCGGCCTTTTTGACCGCCATAGGTCTTTTCTCCAACAATCCTGCCATACCGACGCCGCTGACGAGACAAGGTGTTTTGTCGTGGTAAAAATCTACGAACTTGTGTTTCCATTCCGCATTATCAAACGCTTCGACAATAAAATCGCAGTTCCTTAAATATTGAGACCCGTTATCCGGCGTCCATTTGATCTTGTAAACGGTGATGTCGAGGTCGGGATTGATGTCGAGGAGGCGTTTTTGTGTGACAGCGACTTTGTCGAGGCCTATTTCGTTGAGAAAATATTGCTGGCGGTTGAGATTGGATGCGTCGATGACGTCTTGGTCAATGATCTCAAAATGTTTAAATCCTGAACGGACGAGGATCATCGCGGTATTGGATCCTAAGCCACCGGCCCCGCCGATACCGATCCGTTTGCTTTGGATGAGAGCGAGCTGTTCGGGGGTGAGGTAACGCAAAAGGCCTTTTTCGAATTCGTTCATATTGTAATTCTTCTCGGCGGGTCCTGCCGCTGCGGGACTCTACCCGTCTCGCCAGCTAAAGTCTGGCTCGTCGGGCAGAGGACTCCCCTCCGCGTCACCCGCCGAATTTCAGGTTTGGTTCCCTATTGGCCGCCAGTCGGTGAAGACGGGGTCGAAGTTCTTATTTTTTAAAAGTTGAACGATCTCGCTCACTGAGCGCGTGTCTTCAATATCAAATTGCGGGTCCTGTTCTGCTTCTTCTTTTATGGTGTATCCACCGACGGAGGTATTTGATCCCGCCGACATACGGGTAAAGCCTAATTCCAAGGCATTGTTCCGAAGTTCAGCCGTTTCGCGTGTCGACAAGGTGATCCCGACGCGCGGGAAAAGGATGCGTGTTAAGCAAACGATCTTAATGAACATTTTGTCATCAACATTACAAAGCGCAAAATCGCGGCCTTTGATCGTCCGCAGGCGCGGGAAGGAGACACTGTATTCCACTCCGGGGTAATTTTTCTCCATATAGCGTAAATGTTCGTACAGTTTCGTCAAGTCTTCAGCGACGTCACTGAGCCCCAGTAAAATGCCCATCAAGAGATGGCGAATGCCGCCTTGGGCCGCGCGCTCCGGTGTCGCGTAACGAAAATCATAATCGCTCTTTTTGCCAGAGATGTGCACTTCCTTGTAGCGTTCGCGATCATAGGTTTCCTGATAAACGGTGATCCCATCAACCCCGTTCTGAAAAAGTTCGGCATATTCTGCGGCTTCCATCGGATGTACTTCGAGGCTAATGCCGGTGAAATATTGTTTGGCGATGTTCGTGGCCTCGAGTAAATAGGGAACAGGGGTGGCTTTGTACGATTCACCGGTTAAAAGTAAAATATTCTCGATGCCGGTGTCGGCGACGTGTTTCATTTCGGCGTGCATTTGTTCTGGTTTTAATTTGATGCGTTCGATGCGGTTGTGGCTGTTAAATCCACAATAGGTACAATGACTGGAGCAATAATTGGAAAGATAGAGAGGAGCGAAAAGAGAGATCGTTCGTCCGAAATATTGCCGTGTCAGGCTTGCTGATTCGAGAGCTAGCAACTCGAGCTGTTTCGGATCATTGTTGCCGAGAATATCCTTTATTTTCGGAAGGGAGATCATGGATTATACAAAAAACCGGTCAGCGGCGACGAGGCATTGGCAAGTGTTTTGGTCGCCGGAAGTTTACTCAAATATCCTAATCGTCCCGCTTGCACGGCAAGGCTAAATGCTTTCGCTAAAATAGCAGGATGCCCGGCGGTGGCAACAGCCGTATTGGCTAAAACCGCGTCCGCGCCCATTTCCATGGCTTCTGCGGCATGCGACGGCGCGCCGATCCCGGCGTCCACAATAATCGGCACATCAATTTCTTCGATCAGGATCTTAATGAATTCTTTGGCTTTTAAACCTTGATTGCTTCCAATGAGCGAACCCAGCGGCATAACAGCGGCAGCGCCGACTTTAACAAGCTCACGCGCGACATAAAGATCAGGGGAAACGTAGGGGAGGACCACAAACCCCTCCTTGGCCAAAATTTCGGTCGCTTTGATCGTTTCTTGATTGTCAGGTAAAAGATATTTGCTGTCATTGATGACTTCGATCTTGACCCAGTCGCCGTGGCCGGCTTCGCGGGCAATGCGCGCGATGCGGATCGCTTCTTGCGCTGTGCGGGCACCTGAGGTATTGGTCATCAGCGTGATATGAGAAGGGATGTATTCCAGAATGTTTTCTTCGTGGCGCTCAAGGTCAATGCGGCGCAAAGCGACCGTGACAATTTCAGTCTCGGACGATTCGATGCTATCTTTCAAATCCGTTTTATTCTTGAATTTCCCCGTACCAAGCAGAAAACGGTTGTTAAAAGATTTGCCCGCAATAATGAGGGGGTCGTCTTGCATTTAGCCCCCGCCCACAATGCTGATCAATTCCAGTTGATCGCCTTCTTTAACGGCTAGAGTTCGCCACTGATCGGCTTTAATGATCGTGCCGTTCAATTCCGCGATAACATGCTTATTGCCTTTACAAAATTGGTCGACCACTTGATGTAATGTCGTCGAATTTTGCAGGTCCAGGTGTTTACCGTTTAAGATAATATTGGCCATAATTCCTCCACAAGAATGTGGTTATTTTAGAGTAATTAGGTAAAAAATGCAAATAATGTACATAACACCCCGCAGATTTAACCTGCGGTTAAATCTATGCGCGGGGGACTTCGCGCCCGTTGGGCGCTCGTAAAAAATACTAGATTTTTTTATTTATTTAATGTATAAAATGACTTAATTTACAAGTGGACGGGGCCACTCTGCTCCTTGGCTGATAACAATCCTAAAAAGGACACATGTACGGATGAATAAAGTGAAAGATGCTAAAAGCCCGGCTTTTGGTTATCAGTTGCTTTTGGATTTGTATAATTGCAAAGAAGGCGCTTGCGATGACTTAGCGCTCTGTTACAAATTCTTAGATGAGATCGTTGGATACTTGGGAATGGAAAAACAATCTCCGCCCAGTATTTTTCGCAGTGACGAACGGTTATTCCCTGAAAAAGCAGGCCTTTCCGGATGGGTTCCGTTGATCGAAAGCTCGATCGTTATCCATACGCTGACTGTCAAGAACTTCATCTCGATCGACATTTATTGCTGTAAGAGCTTTGATGTCGACGCGGCCAAGCAGTTCTGTGCCAAGTTCTTTGCTCCGAAAAAGACCGACGCCCAGTATATGGAACGCGGGATGGATTATTTTAAAAGCGATTCCAATTACGCTTCTGTCAGCGTGAAAAAGACCTCGGGTAAACATCCGCAGATCGAAATTCACAAAAAAGAACCACAACTGGCAGCGAAGTAAGATCATTCTTTAAGAAATGAGAGAGGGGATTGCGGTTCACGTAATCCCCTCTTTTAATTTATAGCCATGAGATCATATAACACATTAGAAATTAAGCGCATCGAAGACAAGTGGCGTAAGGCCTGGGACGAGAAGAAAACTTTCAAAGTCTCCATGGATACGGCCAAGCCGAAGTACTATGTCCTTGAAATGTTCCCTTACCCGTCGGGAAAGATCCACATGGGCCATGTCCGTAATTATACGATCGCAGACGTGATCGCCCGTTTCAAAATGATGCAGGGTTTTAATGTTCTTCATCCGATGGGTTACGATGCGTTTGGACAGCCCGCCGAAAACGCCGCAATTAAGAATTCTACCGATCCCGGCCAATGGACCTATCGCTGTATCGCGCAAATGCGTGATGAACTTAAGATGATGGGTTTTTCTTATGACTGGGACCGCGAGCTGGCCACCTGCGACGCCGATTATTACAAGTGGAACCAATGGATCTTCTTAAAAATGATGGGAAAGGGATTGGCTTACAAAAAAGCGTCTCCTGTCAACTGGTGTTCTTCTTGCCAGACGACATTAGCCAATGAAGAAGTCATCAATGGTGCGTGCTGGCGCTGTAAGACCGAAGTGGTGCAAAAAGATCTCGACCAATGGTATTTGAAGATCACGCATTACAATGATGCGCTTTTGGAAGATTTGAATAAGCTAAAGAATTGGCCGAGCCGCGTGGTCGCGATGCAGGAAAACTGGATCGGCAAAAGTTTTGGGGTGGAAATTTATTTCAAGATCAAGAAAACCGGTGGCCGGTTGCCAGTCTTCACGACGAGACCCGATACTATTTTCGGTGCAACGTATGTCGTCTTGGCTCCGGAGCATCCGTTAGTTGCCGAATTAGTCAAGGGTACGCCGGCAGAAAAAGCGGTAAATGATTTTGTCGAAAAAACTAAGAATATTTCGATGCGTGACCGTATTTCCGGTGACGTTAAGAAGGATGGAGCTTTTACCGGTCAATACGCTATCAATCCTGTCAATGGCGAAGAGATCCCGATCTGGATCGGCGATTACGTTTTGATGGGCTACGGTACCGGCGCGATCATGGCGGTCCCGACGCACGACCAGCGCGATTTTCTCTTTGCCAAAGAACACAAATTGCCTTTACGTATTGTCATTCAAGACCCGGCTAATCCCGACGCTAAAGCGGAAGAGATGAAAGCCGCGTATGAAGGTGAAGGCGGCTTGGTTAATTCCAAACAATTTAACGGCGTCGGCAATGAACAAGCCAAGGCTAAGATCTCACAGTGGATGGAACAGCAGGCCATGGGCAAGATCACGGTCCATTGGCGCTTACGCGATTGGTTGATCTCCCGTCAGCGTTATTGGGGAACGCCGATCCCGATCATTTATTGCCAGAAGTGTGGCGCGGTTCCGGTTCCGGAAAAAGATTTGCCCGTCGAGCTTCCTAAAAATGTGAAAATTACCGGCGAAGGCGGCAGTCCACTTTTGAAAGTCGCCGAATTCGTGAATGTGAAATGCCCGAAGTGCGGTGAAGCGGCCCGTCGGGAAACGGATACGATGGCGACGTTCTTCGATTCGTCGTGGTATTTCTTGCGTTTCTGTTCACCGAAGAATAGCGAAAAGATCTTTGATCAAAAAGAAGCCGCGTACTGGATGCCGGTTGATCAATACATCGGCGGGATCGAGCATGCCATTCTCCATCTTTTGTATTCGCGGTTTTTTACGAAATTCTTGCATGACCAAGGTTTGGTCAATGTTTCGGAACCGTTCGATCGTCTTTTGACGCAAGGCATGGTTCTTAAGGACGGTGAAGTCATGTCCAAATCGCGCGGTAATACTGTTGATCCGGATTCGGTCATCAGCAAATACGGCGCGGATACGTTGCGCTTGTTCATTTTATTCGCCGCTCCGCCGGAAGACCAATTGGAATGGAATGACAGCGCCATCGACGGGGCATGGAAGTTCTTGGGCCGCGTGTGGAATTTAGTCGATATGAAATTTAAGCCTGTGGACGCGCAACCGAGCGCTTCGACCAGCCAGGATAAAGAATTGGATCGCGACCGTAATTCCGCGATTAAAAAGATCACGGAAGATCTTTCCGGCGACGAAGGATTTAAATTTAATACCGCGATCAGCCAATTGATGGTTTTGACGAACCGCATCGAAAAGTACGACGTCAAATCGCCGGAACAACAGGCGACGTTCAACCAAGCGTTAAAGACGTTAGTCATTTTGTTGGCGCCGTTCGCTCCGCATGTGTGTGAAGAGATGTGGGAGATGATGGGCGGCAAGGAGAGTGTTGTAAAAGTTTCTTGGCCGGCTTTTAATGAAGCCGCGTTGAAATTGGATTCTGTTACAATGGTCGTGCAGATTAACGGTAAGATCCGCTCGAAGTATGATGTTGAAGCGGATGCCGCCGAGCAGAAGTTGCGTGATCTTGTCAATTCAGACGAGAAGTTGAAGGCGTATCTGGAAGGTAAAGAGATCAAGAAGTTTATCGTCGTCCCCAATAAGCTTATCAGTATCGTCGTTTAATCCCCATCCCCGAATTACCCCCATTAGGAAATTAATATGTTCAATCTTACTCAGCAAGAGCGGGTCGTTTTGCTTTTTATTGCCGGAGTCATTCTCGTCGGCAGTCTTTTGCAAATCGTCAGTAAGCAATCGCCGGAAGTGCGCAATTTTCTGGAATTGATGGAGACGATGGACCCATGACCCGACATTTGCCTTTTCTGTGGATCGTCGCCGCATTTATGGGCGGGATTATGGCTCATGCGGGTCAAATTGATCTATTACCCGTGCTTGCTATAAGTGCTTCATTTTTGTTCGGAACAGCGTATGTTTTTCGTCGGCATAAGATCGTTTTTGGTATTTTGATCTTACTTGTTTTCTTTCTGCTCGGCTGGCTATGTACGCATAGCCGTTGGCTTTTTGGCAGTGACCATATTTATTTTCAAAAAATCAAAGCCGATCTTTCGCAGATCACTGTACGCGGCGTTGTAGATGGAGAAGTGCGCCCCCTTCGGGCGTCGCGGTTGAGTTTTGTTCTCAACTTGCGTGAAACGAAGATCAACGGTCAATGGCAAAAGGTTTCGGGCAAGGTTCTCGTTAATCTTTTTCAGGATTTACCGCTTCAATATGGTGATGACGTTGTTCTGAGCGGTAAGTTGCACGCGCCGTTCGAGTTTTCTAAGAGTAAGAAATTCTCCTACCGCAAGTATCTTGGACGGCAGGGGATTTATTTTATTTTGAGCGTTAAAAAAACCGCTCATGTCGAGATTTTTCAGCACCGGCAGGGAAATCCGTTGTTAACGCAGCTTTCGCGCTGGCGCCATTCTGCGAGTTCCGTCTTTTCTCGTTATTTGCAACCTTATGAAGCCGCCTTGATGCAGGCCATGGTCTTAGGGGAACGCCTGAATATTCCGAAATTCTTGAAAGATATCTTTGCCCAAACGGGCACGGCACATATTTTAGCGATCAGCGGGCTGAATGTCGGAATTGTTGTCGCTGTTTTGTTCTTGGTCCTGCGCATGTTGCCGGGGCCGGTGATCGTCACCTATCTTTTGACGATGATATTTATCACGCTGTACGTGGTTCTAACTGGCGCCAGCCCGTCGGTGGTACGTGCGGGCATCATGTCGGTCGTTTTTTTAACCAGTTTTGTGATCGAACGGGAAACTGACAGCATCAATTCTTTGTCGTTCGCGGCGCTGCTGCTTCTGGTCATTGACCCGCAAAATATTTATGATATCGGTTTTCAGCTTTCTTTTTTAAGCGTTTTGACGATCATGCTGTTTTACCCGCAATCCATGAACTTGGTAAAACCTTTTCTCAATAAATACCCGAATCCGGTCTTAAAATTTATCTGCGAGTCTTTTGCGGTGTCTTTGGCTGCGACTTTGGGGGTGGCGGGCCTGATCGCCTATTATTTTCAGATCGTGACCCCGGTTTCACTTGTGGCCAATATTTTTGTTGTGCCGCTGAGCACGTTGGCTCTGATATTGGGAATTGGACTGTTGGCTTGCGGCTTCATTTCACCGTTGTTCGCGATCTGTATCCAATTCGTCCTTAATCTGATGGTTTGGATCATGGCACTTTGCCAACAATTTCCTTTCGCATACTATAACCTTAAAGATGTAAACGCCTGGGGTGTCATAAGTTATTATTGTTTTGTCATTGTGTTGTATTTATTTTTGGATGATGCGGATTCTCCCGCCGCTGATTGACAAAGGGGGGTAACTATGATAAATTGGCACGTCAATTAAATAAGACTTTTATGATACGTCAAATCTTCCTTATTCTTGTCTTTTGCCTCAGTCTCATTGCCCCCAGTCATGCGGCTTGGGTGTGGACTCCCGAGTCCGGGAAGTTCATTAATCCCAAGAACGCCGTTAAAGAGACCCCGAAAGATCAACTCGCTTTTGCCGTTGATCTTTATACTGCCAAAGATTATAAAAAAGCTACCGACGAGTTCCAAAAACTCCTGAAAACCTATCCCCGCGCCCGTGAAGCCGCGGATGCGCAATTTTACCTGGCTTTGATCCTGGAAGACCAGGGCCAGCTGAATCCCGCTTTTAAAAGCTATCAGGTTGTCATTGATAAATATCCGTTCAGCGAACGTACCGCGGAAGTCGTCAAGCGCCAGTATGATATTGGGAATATGCTTTTGGAAGGCAAGGGCAAGCGTAATAAGATCGTTAATGCCATGGTCGGCGGCGATTATGATGTGGTGGATGTTTTCCGCGCTGTCATCAAGAACGCTCCATACGGGGAATACGCGGCTCCGTCGCAATACAAGATCGGGCTTTATCTTTTGCAAAAGGAGCTTTATCAGGAAGCGCGCGATGAGTTCGAAAAGACCCGTAATGATTACCCGGACAGCGAATGGGCCAAGGCCGCAAAATTCCAGATCGCTTTATCCGACGCCAAACGGTCTTCTGCCGCGCAATATAATCAAAAAGTGACCGCGACCGCATTAAAAGAATTTCAAGATTTTGTGAAAAAATTCCCGGATGCGGATCTTTCCGTAGAAGCAAAAGAGAAGATCAATGATTTGCGTGAAAAAGAGGCGGAAAACCAATTTCTCATCGCCCAGTTTTATGAAAAACAGAAGCAATATGCCCCCGCTAAAGTTTATTACACAGCTATTGTTGAGAAATATTCTGAAACCGTTTGGGCCCGTAAAGCGATCAAAGCTTTAAGCCGTTTGGAAGGCAAATGAAAAGATCCTTGCTCGTTATCCCATTGATCATGGCTTCGTGTTTATCGGCTTGCGGATATTCCACCAAGTCGTCGTTGCCGGCGCACATCAAGACGATCGCGGTCACGCCATTCGTTAATAAGATAGATTTCCAATCGGGCAAGCCCAATGTTTATGTTCCCCTGCTGGAAGTCAAAGCGCATGATGCGGTCATCGATCAATTCTTGTTCGACGGTAATTTGCGTATCGCTGAGGAACAGAATGCGGATCTCGTTTTAAAAGGCGAACTGACCGGTTATGACCGCAGTGCTATGCGTTATACCGACAATAATGATGTCCAGGAATACCGGATCACGATCACCGTCCGTTTAAAGATGCTGAACAGTCATGGTGAAGTGATGTGGGA
Source organism: Candidatus Omnitrophota bacterium (assembly GCA_020849375.1). Classification (GTDB taxonomy): domain Bacteria; phylum Omnitrophota; class Gorgyraeia; order Zapsychrales; family JANLHA01; genus JADLGJ01. The sequence goes on along the minus strand of JADLGJ010000050.1, from coordinate 15,979 downwards.
AGAGCCGAGCTTCTCCGGCGAGGACAGCTATTTTCTAACCGGCCCGAACGCCACGTCCGAAGCCGGCGCGATCGAGGACGCCGTTAAGGATCTCGCCAAACGCATTGTGGAGCGAACCGTCGAGGATTGGTAATGACCTATCTTTTCATCGGCGATAATACCCACGACAAGATCACCCAGATCGCACAAATCAAAGCCAAATGGACGGAAAATCCCGACGCCCTGCAATTTGATCATCAAGTCCTTTACGGACACAAGCTCGACCCCAAAGACCTCAAAAAAGCCCTGTTAGCCCTGCCCGCTATCCTTAAAGAGCGGCTTGTTTATATTCATGAAGCCGAAAAGCTCGATGAGCATTGTAAAACCATTCTTTTAGAATTTGTTTCCGCCAAACCGTCTTATCTTGTTCTGATCTTAGATTGCGCTGCCTTGTCCGATAAAGATGAGATATGGAAAGAGGTTCGCGGCTTGTCAAAAGTGCACGAAACACGCAAAGGCGTGAAGGAAAATGTTTTTGATATGACCAAGAAGATGACGGCGGGGAACAGCGCGGAAGCGTTACAAATCCTCAACCGCCTTTATGAGGACGGCGCGCATCCACTTATGATCATGGGCGGGGTTGTCTGGGCGTGGGGCAATGAGCGCGGCCGCGTTTCGTCAGTCAATTTTGAAAAAGGCCTGCGAGAACTCCAGGAGGCGGATTTGAATATTAAGCGGTCGCGTTTAGACCCCGAGCAGGCGGTGGAAGTTTTGGTGGTGAAGTTAGCGTCGTTGACGAGATAAAAAAAGAGACAGGTCAATAACCTGTCTCTTTTAAAAGTGATATTTTTAGTCTTACTTGATCGCTAAAGCGAGACGGCTGAATTTCGATTTACGGCGGTCAGCGGTTTTCTTGTGCATGATGTTGCGTTTAGCGGCTTTATCAAGTTTCTTAAAAACGGTCTTAAGCTGGGTTGCAGCTTCCGATTTATTTTTAGACTCGACGGTTGTCATGAAGCTCTTGAGCGTGTGCTTGAGCTCGGTCTTGAGATCTTGATTGTGCATGTGGTGCGCGCGGTTCTTGCGTAACTCTTTAATGGCTGTTCTACGTTGTGGCAATTGACTCACCCCTTTCTTTTTAAGTGCCCTAATATAGCAAAGAGGTTTTTGGATGTCAAACAATAATTCTAACCCCCCGCATAGCGAAAAAAGCCTGTTTCGCTCGACTTCAATCCTCGCGGCAGGGACTTTATCATCCCGGATCTTGGGTTTTTTGCGCAATATCGTGCTGGCTAAGCTTTTTGGGACCGGATTTAACGCGGATGTTTTCTTTTTGGCCCTGAGAATTCCGAATTTGTTCCGTGATCTTGTTGGTGAAGGCGCGGCTAACTCCGCGGTCGTCCCGGTCCTGTCCGAATATCAGGTCAAAGGGGATAAAAAGGATCTTTGGCGGCTCGTTAGCGCGATCTCTTTGTGGGCGATGATCATTTTAAGCGCGATCACCGTGTTGGGAGTGATCTTTGCTCCTGCGATCGTGCATTTAATGGCGCCGGGTTTTGCGGCCGAACCGGCTAAAACAAAACTCGCGGTTGAATTGACCCGGTTGATGTTCCCGTACTTGATCCTGATCGGTTTGACCGCGCACAGCATGGCGGTCTTAGCAACGTTCCGTTCGTTTACTTCCGCAGCGTTCAGCCCGTGCTTGTTCAATATCGCGGTTATCGCGTCCGCCTTCTGTACAAAATATTTTTCAGAACCGACATATGCTTTAGCTTATGGTGTTCTGGCCGGTGGCGTTCTGCAGTTGGCCGCGCAAATCCCTTCGATGCTGAAACATGGGATGCGGCTGGAAATGACGCCGCTCTCGCATCCAGGCGCGCAACAAGCCGGAAAACTTTTGCTGCCCCGGCTCGTGGGATCGGGAGTCTATCAACTGAATTTGGTCATTGATACGATCTGCGCTTCGCTGATCAATATCGTCGGGCCCGGCGGGATCTCGGCGATCTTTTATTCCAATCAATTGATCCAATTGCCGCTGGGTGTTTTTGGTTTTGCCATGGCGACCGCGGCCTTGCCTGCCTTGTCCACAATGGCAGCCCAGAATGACATTGAGAAATTCAAACGTACTGTCTCGGCGTCCTTAGAAAACATTTTTTTCATTATGTTCCCGACGACCGTTGTGATGGTGTTGTTGAGCGAACCGCTCGTGCGCGTGCTTTTTGAACGCGGAGCGTTTGACGCGTATTCGACCACGGTCACATCATTGGCGCTGACATTTTTTACTCTCGGGCTTTTTAGTTTCGGCGGGACCAAAATATTGACCATGTCGTTTTACGCGTTGAAAGATACCAAGACCCCGGTCAAGATCGCCGCAGGGAATCTCGCGCTCAATACGGCCTTAAATATCGTGCTGATGGGGCCGATGAAGATCGGCGGTATCGCTTTGGCCAGCTCGATCTCGTCTGCTGTCGGGTTTTTCGCGCTATTTTATTTCTTGGAAAAACGCATCGGTGTGATGAGCGAGGAACTCGTAACGTCCGTCACGAAGATCCTGGCCGCGAGCACGGGTGCCGCAATTGTCATTTTAGTTTTAATAAAAATAAGCGCAGGTTGGGATATTCCCGAGTTGGTGAAACTTGCCCTTATGGGATCGGCAGGTTATTTCGTGTATGGTGCGGCCTGTGTGTTGTTGAAAGTTGCGCAAGCGCAACGGATCATGAAGGTCTTTATTAAAAATGGATAAGAATTTAGCGGCAAGAATAAAGAACCTTTCTTTGACCAGCGGCGTGTATTTGATGAAGAACGCCGACGGGAAGATCATTTATATCGGTAAGGCCGTCAGTTTGCGCAAGCGTGTGCAATCGTATTTCCGCCCCTCCGGGAAAAAAACGATGTCGAAGACCGATCAGCTAGTCGAAGAGATCCGCGACATTGACACGATCGGCACGCATAGTGAAGCGGAAGCGTTGATCCTTGAAGCGAGCTTGGTCAAACAGCATATGCCGAAGTACAATTTTGACCTGCGCGACGACAAAAGTTATCCATACATCGAGGTCACCGGCGAAGAATTCCCGCGTATTGAAGTCTCGCGGCCGCGCGTGAAGAACGCGAAGTCAAAATATTTCGGACCGTACACTGACGCGCATTTGATCCGTGAGGCGTTGACCATTATCCGTAAGATCTTTCATTTTCGCACCTGTGATCCGTTCCCGAAAAAAGAATGCCTCGATTATCACATCGGCCTGTGCGATGCGCCGTGCATCCAAAAGATCTCCCGCAAAGATTATCTGCGTAATATCCGCAATGTCATTTTGATCCTTGAGGGGAAAAGGGACGAACTTTACCGCGATCTACGGACGGACATGGAAGCATTATCGCGTGAGAATAAATTTGAAGAGGCCGCCAAGGTCCGCGACCAGATCCGCGCGATCGGAGCGTTATATTCCGGTTCCGCCGACGTGAATTATTACAAGGAAGCGGAACAGCTGCAGCGCGCGATCGGTTTGCAAAGAATGCCCGAACGGATCGAGGGTTTTGATATTTCTAATATCATGGGCAATCAAAGTGTCGGATCAATGGTTTCATTCTTGGCGGGTAAACCCGACAAAAACAATTATCGCCGTTTCCGCATCAAAGAAGTCGCGGGTATTGATGATTTTAAAATGATCGCGGAAGTGGTCCGCCGTCGTTATTCGCGTTTGAAGCGTGAAGGCCTGCCGTTTCCCGATCTCATTATGATCGACGGGGGGAAAGGACAGTTGTCCGCGGCGTGTGAAGAATTGGAAAAGTTAGGCGTGAAGATCCCGATCATTTCGCTGGCAAAGCGGGAAGAAGAGATCTTTTTGCCGGGTAAACGCAATTCGATCTTGTTGAGTAAGGAATCTCTGGGTTTGAAATTGTTGCAGCGGTTGCGCGACGAGGCGCACCGTTTTGCTTTGGCATATCATCGTAATTTGCGGGCGAAGAACATGCTGTTAAGGAAGTAATGTGAAGAAAAGTTTATTGATCAAATCGATAACGGTGGTTCTGTTCATTGCTCTTTTTATTCTTGGCATCCGTTTGTCGCAGAATAAAATGCTTTGGAACGATGAACTTTATTCGCAGATCTACGGCATCGAGAAATTATCGTACGTTGAAATTTTGCAGGGCAAGGTCCCGGAAGGGAACAATTCGCCGCTTTTTTACGCTTTGCAAAAAGGCATTTGCGATATGACGGGCTATAAGCTTCCTGTGGTTTGGAAAGGCGAGTGGGGGATCGCTGAGCCGAAAGCGCAAGTGCTCCTGCGCTTATTGCCGAACTTCTTTATGTCGCTCGCTTTGGGTGCGGTTTTTTATGTTTTTGCTGCAGAGTACTCGTTGCTCGCCGGAGCTTATGCATTCTTGATCGCGATCACAACGGAAATGTGCTGGGGTTATTGGGCGGAAGCGCGGCCGTATGCGTTGTGGTATTTCTTAAGCACACTTCAAGCTCTATATTTTTTGCGTTTTATTTTAAACAAGACTGATCAAAAGAAAAATTGGCGCCATTTAGGGATCGTCCATATTCTGTTATCATTGACCGCGGTATTCGGGGCCGTACAGGTCTTTGTTGTTTCGATGGTTTTGTATGTTTTTTATAAGCGCCAGTTAGCGCAATACACCCTGCTGTTGTTCGTCCCGTTGCTTTTGGGCTTTTTTTATTTTTTGCATGCACCTCATTATGTTTTCGGATTGCCTCCGGATCGGTGGTCGCTGATATTTGAGAATGTCACTGCGCAGCGAATTGTCCTGATCACTGCGTGCGGGTTTTTGGCCGCCGGTTATCAATGTTGGGGAAAACAACGGCAAGAATCTTTGGTGATCTGGCGTTTTGCCGCCGTTGTTGTTCTGATGTTCGCTGCGGCTTTGGCGATCATGCAATGTTTGACATGGACAGGACAGGAAGGTTGGAAACCTTTTACCGTTTCCAGCCGATATTTTATATTCTTAGCCCCCGTTGGCGCTGTCGCGGCCGCGGTTTTCCCTTTGGAGGTATTGAAAATGTTACGTGTTGAACGCCGAACGGCCATGTTCGTTGTGGGGGTCCTATTGTTGTTGAGCCTTATCGTTGTTTTTAAGAAGAATGGCGCGCAGGTCCGCAGTTTTCTCGCTGATAATCCGCTGTCTTTGAACCTCACAGCCCAAAGAGAAAAAGTCAAAAATAAAGCGATGATGATCACTATCAACCATTACCGCCCTGACCTGGCGGTGTGGAAAGAATTTATCCTCGACGGCAAACCGCTCGATAAGGGTTTTTTAAAAGACAGCGTACAGTATTATCAAACGATCAGCACTTATGTTCCCCAGATCGCCGAGCCGCAGTACATGTTAGGGCTGTGCTATGCGCTCTCGGATGATGTTCCGGCGGCTTTGGCGGCGCAGGAAAAGGCGGCATTGATGGAGCCGCGGTTTTTTTGGAGTTGGTATAATCTGGGAGTTCTTTATTACCGACAGGGGGAGTTCGCCAAAAGCGGGCAGGCCTTCCGCAAGGCGCTCACGGTCCCTCCGCAAGCTACGGTGAAGATCATGGGCTCTTCAAAGATCTACGAAGAAGTCCTGCGTGCGATGGGTCCGGAACGGTCAGTCGCCGGCACTCATTTACAGCAAGGGTACCGCGATGCCGTACGGATGATGGAGGCAAGTATCCGGCGTTTGCGCGGCCAGCCGGCCGGGATCGAGGAACAGGACGTCCAGTTAAAAGTTTTTTAAGGCTTTATTTTCTCGTCGTTAGGCATTAAAATAAACCCGGATTTTTCTCTAGAATGTTATAAGATAAGGTCCGTTTACTAACACTTAACTTTAGGATAGAAAAATGAATCTACGCGAGCTTTTTAAGATCATGGTAACAAAAGAAGCGTCGGATATGTTCTTGAGCACGGACACTGTTCCCCGGGCACGCATCAACGGTACGGTGCAGATCATCAGCTCTGATGTTATTTCGAAAGAAATGATGATCAAGATCGCCGAGCATCTTTTGGGCAGTGAAGAGAATAAGAAGCGTTTCGCGGCGAATTTCGATATTGATTTTATCTATGAAGAGCCGGAAGTCGGGCGTTTTAGAATTAATGTTTCCAAAGAACGCGGTTATCCGAGTATCTGCGCCCGCCACGTCCATACCAAGGTCCGGTCTTTCGAAGAATTAAACCTTCCGGCGGAACTTTTATACAAATTTGCTGAAGAGCCGTCGGGATTGTTGATCCTTTCCGGCCCGGCTGGTTCGGGGAAATCCACCGCGATCGCCTCGTTGATCGAAACGATCAATTTGAAATTTGAAAAGCACATTGTGACGGTCGAAGATCCGATCGAGTTCTTGTTCGAAGATAAAAAGAGCACGATCAATCAGCGCGAATTAGGGACCGACGTGTATTCGTACGTCGCGGCCTTGCGCCACGTTATTCAACAAAGTGCGGACATCATTTATATCGGGACGATCCGTGATGAAGAGACGATGCGCGCGGCGATCACGGCGACCGAGTTGGGGTCTTTCGTTGTCACGACCTTTCACACGATCAACGCCGTTCAAGCCATCACCCGTATTGTGAACTTCTTTCCGCCGTACTTGCACGAAGAGATCCGTATGCAATTGTCGATCATTTTAAAAGGCGTTATTTCTCTGCGTTTACTGCCGCGTATTGATAAGCCCGGCCGTATTCCTGCTTATGAAACCATGGTCGTCACGCCGACGATCGGCCGTCTCATCCGCGAAGGAAAGATCAAAGAGATCCAAAACTTTATCGACGAAGGGGAACTCTTCGGGATGCAGTCATTTAAGAAATCGCTCGTTAATCTGGTCAAGGCCGGAACGGTCAATGAAGAGATCGCCCGTGTCTTTGCCGAGAGCAAGGATGAATTTAATTTGGAACTTAAAGGCGTGAAGCGCTACCAAAAATAATATGTTACCGGATATCCAGCGTAAGATCACACAGCTTCAAGGGAAACTCGAAGAGATCAGGGGGTTTCTTTGATGTTCCTGCCAAGATAGAGATCATTAAAGAGATCGACCACAAGATGACGGCGCAGGATTTTTGGAATGATACGGCCGCCGCGAATAAGGTTTTAGCAGAATTGCGTTACGCTAAATCCTGTGTCGAACCTTATGAAAAAAGCCTTAAGAAGCTCGCGGACCTTAAAGAATTAAGCGAAATGTCGTCGGGTGACGAAGAAATGCTGGGGCAGATCGAGGCCGAGTTGGCCACATTAGAGCAGGAAGTCCAGAAGGTCGAGATCAGCGCTTTTCTTTCGGGCCAGTTCGACCGCAACAATGTGATCTTTTCGATCAATGCGGGCGCGGGCGGGACCGAATCGTGCGACTGGGCGAACATGCTTTTACGTATGTATATTCGCTGGGCGGAAAACAAAGGTTTTAAGGTCCACACCGTTGATATTCTCGGCGGGGAAGAAGCTGGCATCAAAAATGCGACGCTGCGCATCGAAGGCGAAATGGTTTACGGGTTGCTGAAAGGCGAGAAGGGCGTGCACCGATTAGTTCGCATTTCCCCGTTCGATTCTAATAAGCGCCGGCATACGTCATTTGCGTCGGTCGATGTGATCCCAGAGATCGAAGACGATATTGAAGTTGATATTAAACCGGAAGATTTGCGTATTGATGTTTTCCGTTCCTCCGGGCCTGGTGGACAAAGCGTTAATACGACGGATTCCGCGGTGCGTTTTACGCATTTGGAAACGGGAATTGTTGTCGCGTGCCAGACGGAACGCTCGCAATTGCAGAACCGGCAGGTCGCCATGAAAATTTTACGCGCACGGCTTTACGAACACCGTAAAAAAGAACAGGACGCGCGCATGGCCAAGGAACACGGCACCAAGCAGAAAATTGAGTGGGGCAGCCAGATCCGTTCCTATGTTATGCAGCCGTATTTGATGGTCAAAGACCACCGTACCGACGTCGAGACGAGCAATGTCCAGAAGGTCATGGACGGGGATATTGATATTTTTACCGAAGCTTTCTTAAGAATGAAGCCGGAATAATAATTAGAATAAGGACCACATCATGTTCGATTTTTTTGTTCGTAAAATTTTTGTCAGCGGGGCTCAGAAATCGCTAGACCGCTTAAACCCGAAGGTTACGATCCATGTCCCGCCGGATATCCCATTTCCCTCGATGGGAATGGTCAAGCGCATGGGCGCGGTGGCGTCTAAGATCAATGGCCTTGAAGCGCAGATGCAACAGATGTCCAGCGAAGACCTCCGCAATAAAACGCAGGAATTCCGTAAGCGTTACCAGGAAGCTGTTTCTGAGAAATTCAATGAACTGAAAGAAGCTAAAGCTGTTTTAGCCAAGATCTTGACCGCTGATGAACAGACGGATGCGGAAAATAGGTATAACCGTATCAAGGACGAACTTAAAAAAGCCAAACAGGATATCCTGAACAAAATCCTGCCGGAAGCTTTTGCGGTCGTCCGTGAAGCTTCGCGCCGCACCATCGGCCTGCGCCATTATGACATCCAGCTCGTCGGGGGTATGGCTTTGCACGAAGGCAATATTTCAGAAATGTCCACGGGTGAAGGGAAGACCTTGGTCTCGACCTTGCCTGCTTATTTGAACGCGATCACCGGCGAAGGCGTCCATATCGTCACGGTCAATGACTATCTAGCGAAACGCGACCGTGAATGGATGGGCCCGATCTTTGAAATGCTGGGATTGACCGTCGGGGTTATTCTGCATGACCTGGACCACAATTCCCGCAAAGCCGCTTACAGCTGCGACATTACTTATGGAACGAACAATGAGTTCGGTTTTGATTATTTGCGTGACAATATGGTTGGCACTCGCGAAGAAATGGTCCAGCGCGGGCACAATTATGCGATCGTTGACGAAGTTGACAGTATTTTGGTTGACGAAGCGCGTACCCCGCTCATTATTTCCGGTCCCGCTGAGGAATCGACCGACAAGTATTATCGTGCTAACAAGATCGCTGCCCAATTGCGCGGGCGCCGTACAACGGACATGGAAGAAAGTGTCGCCAAGTCTAAGAATGAAGATCTCGGTGTTGGTTTTGATTATTTAGCGAATGAAAAATCCAAGTCCATCTCGTTGACCGAACCCGGTGAAGAAAAATCGGCAGAAATGTTCGGTGTCGCGAACATCCACGACATGGACACGATCGAATACCGCCACCATGTTTTGCAGGCGGTTAAGGCTAAAGAATTTTTTAGGCGCGACGTGGATTATGTGGTCCGCGAAGGGCAGGTCATTATTGTTGACGAATTTACCGGCCGCATGATGCCGGGCCGCCGCTGGTCGGACGGGCTTCACCAAGCTGTCGAAGCTAAAGAAGGGATCAAGATCGAACGCGAGAACCAGACGCTCGCCACGGTCACGTTCCAGAATTATTTTAGAATGTATGAAAAGTTGTCCGGCATGACCGGAACCGCCAACACTGAAGCCAATGAGTTTAAACAAATTTATAATCTCGACGTTGTTGTTCTTCCTTCCAACCGTCCGTTAGCGCGTAAAAATTATCCTGACAGTATTTTTAAATCACGACGTGAAAAATATAACGCGGTCGTCGAAGAGATCGCGCTCTGCCATGGGCGCGGACAGCCGGTCCTTGTCGGGACGATCTCGATCGAGAAGTCCGAGATCCTTTCCGATCTCTTAAAACAAAAAGGGATCGTGCATCAGGTTTTGAACGCGAAATATCATGAGCTTGAAGCACAGATCGTCGCGCAAGCCGGGCGTTTTAAGGCGGTCACGATCGCGACCAACATGGCCGGCCGCGGGACGGATATCGTCCTCGGCGGTAATGCGGAATTTTTAGCGAAATCGCTCGCTGCGCAAAAAATGAAAGAAGATAAAGACGGCAAAGAAGACCATGAGGCTTTGGTTAAAAAGTTCCTGGAACAATTCCGTGAACAGGTCAAAAGAGAGCATGATCTCGTTGTGGAAGCGGGCGGTCTTTATGTCCTCGGGACGGAGCGTCATGAAAGCCGTCGTATCGACAATCAGTTGCGCGGACGTTCCGGCCGTCAGGGCGACCCTGGTGCGTCGCGTTTCTTTGTTTCGCTCGAAGATGACCTCATGCGGCTTTTTGCGTCAGACAAGATCATGTCCATCATGGAGCGCCTCGGGATGGAAGAAGGACAGGTCATCGAACATCCGTGGGTGAGCGGAGCGATCGAGATCGCCCAGAAACGTGTTGAAACGTTCAACTTTGAGATCCGTAAACAGTTGATCGAGTACGACAATGTTATGAACAAACAGCGCGAAGCGATCTATTCTTTGCGCCGCAGTGTTCTCGACGGTGAGAATTTAAAGGAGCGGGTTTTGCGCGCCGCTGAAGATTCTGTTTATGTGATGCTCGGCCAGCACTTGACGCGTAATGAAGAAGGCGCCCGGGACGTTGAAGCGATCGCGGCTTTTCTTAAGGGCAAGTTTAATTATGATGTCAGCCCGCACCGTGAAGAATTGGAAAGATGTGAAATCGAAGAAATGACGGACGTGATCTACGCCGATCTTGTGAAACTTTATGAAGAGCGCGAAGCCAGCCTTACGGCGGAAACATTACGCCATTTGGAACGGGTTTTCCTTTTGAACACGATCGATATGAAATGGAAAGACCATCTTTATGCCATGGACCAATTGCGCGACGGGGTCGGCCTGCGTTCGTATGGCCAGCGCGATCCGCTGATGGAATATAAAAAAGAAGGCTTTTCGATGTTTCAGGCGATGTACAGCTCCATCGGTGACGAAGTCGCCGAGATCATGTTCAAGGTCCAGCCGATGGCCAAGGACAGCCAGGAACCCAAGAGCGTTTTCGGGTCTTTACCGCAACAGATGGTCCATAATGAATTCTCCGGGTTGAACCGTGCGGCTGCACAAGCGGCTGCTGAAGGCCGTCCTCCCGTCGAGGAAGAGAAGCCATCGCCGATCCATAACGATGGGCCCAAGGTCGGGCGTAATGACCTTTGCCCTTGCGGGTCAGGCAAGAAGTACAAAAAATGTCACGGCCAATAAGTAGAATAAAATAAGTAGGGACGTCGGCTACTTATTGATATTTGGTAAAACAAAAAAAGCAGGGTCTTTTTTGACTCTGCTTTTTTGTTTTGATTCTTTTCACCCTACCTATTTGGAACGATCCTCTAAAAGTTTTGTTATTTTTATATTCAAAGCCTTGGCAATGATCTCTAGATTCTGCACGCCAATATTCTTTTCGCCTCGTTCGATTTGTCCAATATAGGCCCTGTGAAGGTCAGCTTCATGCGCTAACTCCTCTTGGCTCAAACCTCGCTTCAAACGGTGTTTTCGTATCAAATCACCAACTTTTTTATTGATCAGAGCCATTTTTTCTCCTGGTCGGGAAATTATATGGCCCTGCTACTTTTAAATCGACTACCTATAGGTAGCAATAATATTGTTTTTATGTTAATATCATACTAAATTTAAAGGAGAGACTCAGTATGTCGAAAAGTTCTCAAGGGGGCAGGCTAGATATCGGGTGCGGGAATAATAAAGTTGCTAATGCCGTTTATCTGGATATTGATCCTAATGCTCGACCAGATATCTTGCATGATTTAAATAAATTCCCATACCCGATTGATGATAATAGCTTTCAGGAGATACTCGCGAAGCATATTATTGAACATCTTAATGACCCGGTCGGTTTTATGAAAGAATTAACTCGTATTTTGAAGCCTGGTGGGCGACTTTTTGTTGAAACTCCGCATTTTTCTTGCCGAGTTGCCTATTCTGAGCCTCAGCACAAGCTCTTCTTCTCTTATTTTATGTTCACAAATATTATTCAAGGATTGTCATTGAAAGTGGTAAGGCAAGAAATAACTTTTTATAAGTTTTTCCGTTTAGTCGGGATTAAATATTTAGCAAATAAGTTCCCTAATACATACGAAAGATTCTGGACTTATATTTTCCCTGCGGAGAATGTTGCCCTTGTAGCGGAAAAAACAAATAAGTAGGCGACGTCCCTACTTATTGACAACTTACAAGAAGTGTATTAAATTCTTCACATCCTCAAGTTCTCTTCAGCAATTACCTCAAACTAAGTAATCCTTAGAAATTTTTATGCCACGAACTGCCAGAGTTGTTGTTCCGGGATGTTTCTATCATATCACCCAACGGGGGAATAATAAGCGTGTCATTTTCTATGATGATCATGATCGGCGTAAATATTTATATTTAATTGAAGAGTATAGGGCCAAGCACGAAGTTGAAATATTCGCGTACTGCTTAATGAATAATCATGTTCATTTTATTGCACGCGCTGGACAGGATGGGTTCGCCAAATGGCTGAATGTTGTCCATATGCGGTATACCCAATATTTTAATAAACGCTATGCGACGAGCGGGCATCTATGGCAGGGGAGATATTACTCGTGTGTTTTAGACAACAATCATTTTATTGCCGCGGTACGGTACGTTGAACGTAATCCAGTACGAGCTCAGCTCGTGCAGAAAGCGTGGGAGTGGCCGTGGTCGAGTGCTCGGGAGCATATTCAAAAAGAAAGGGGTATCATTGGTTTGAATGAAACACAGGAGTTTCTGGGTGTTGTGAATTGGAAAGAATATTTAGGAGGTGAAGAAATTTTGGCGGATCTGGATGCTATCAGAAAAGCGACAACTTCTAAGCGTGTTTGGGGATCACAGGAATTTATTGAAGAATTAGAAAGAAAATATGGTATAAAATTAAGTTCGCCACGGATGGGCCGGCCTTTCAAATGTGAAAAGTAGGCGACGTCCCTACTTATTATGAATATATTTCTTTCTATCCTTTCCGCTGTTTTTCTTGTTTGTTCATTCCCGAATTTTAATTTTTATTTCTTGGTTTGGGTTGGTTTAGTTCCTTTTTTTATCTTGCTTGATGCAAAAAGCCCGAAAGCCGCATTCCTCTGGGGATGGCTGACGGGCTTTTTATTTTTTCTCGGCACACATTATTGGCTCATCCACGTGACCTTACCGGGCATGATCCTTGTGAATATTTATCTCGGGATCTACTTCGGCCTTTTTGGCCTCGGCTATGCGCTGCTTCAGAAGTTGCCGTTAAAACATAAACTTTGGGTTCTCCCAAGCCTGTGGGCCGCCCTGGAGCTTACTCGCGACCGCTTGTTCACTGGTTTCGGTTGGGCTTGCCTCGGGCATTCGCAATATCAAATTTTACCGCTCATTCAGATCGCGGACATCACGGGTGTTTTCGGTGTTTCTTTTCTTGTTGTGATGGTCAACGTTTTGCTAAAGGATATGTTAGAAAAGAAGAAAGTAGGCGACGTTCCTACTTATTTAGGTGTCATTGCCGTGATGATCTGTGTTTTGATGTATGGAATGACACAGGTTCAATATCTCAATGACACTAAGGGAGAATTTATGCGGGTTGCGGTGGTCCAGCCGAATGTCCCGCAATCACGCAAGTGGGAGCCGGAGTCGTGGGAACCGACGCAGAAAAAGATCTTAGCTCTGACCGAGCAAGCCTTACAGCAGAAACCTGACCTGATCATCTGGCCAGAAACATCATTTCCCGGATACACGTGGCAATCGCCGGATCGTTATGAAGAGATCAAGGATTTTGTTGCGCGCCACGGTGTGCCGCTGTTGTTGGGGACAGTAACTATGAGGGATGGCAAGTATTATAATTCTGCGATTCTTCTTCAGAGCAATGGGCAAGAAGGCGCCAGATATGACAAAATGCATCTGGTCCCGTTCGGTGAGTTTTTGCCCCTGCGGCCATTGCTGGGCTGGATCGGAAGATTTGCTCCTATCGGCGACGATTTCTCTCGCGGGGAACGGTTGACTGTTTTTCCGCCGGGTTTCTCGACGTTGGTTTGTTTTGAGGACACCGTTGCGCCGATCGTGCGCCAGTTGGCCAAGCAAGACCCCGGTTTTTTAGTCAATATCACAAATGACGGCTGGTTTAAGGATACCAATGAACCTTTCCTTCATTTGCAGGGCGCAGTTTTTCAGGCGGTCGCTAATCGGCGGACGATCGTGCGTGCTGCTAATACGGGAGTGAGTAGCTTTATTGACCCTCGAGGTCAGGTGGCCATTTTCAAGAATAAAGCAGGGAAATCCGTTATGTCCGAAGGTTTTTTGATCGGACAAGTCCGTTCTCAGCGCCAAAGATCCTTTTATACCAATTTTGGCGATGTTTTTGCCTATTTGTGCTTTTTTGCTGCCGGATTAGCTTTAATAAAGAGAAAAATTTGGTTGTAGTTGGTAATGATTAGGTTATATTGTAAATGATTATGAAATTTCCCCGCATAACTAGTTTGACAGTCATTGGTTACGGTCTGACCATCCTTTACGGGGTCTCCCTGATGGTCTATTTGGAGGCCTTTCGTGCTACGGAATTTTGGAGCCACGCCGCGATCATTTCGATATTTTTCATCGTCCTTTTTTGTAATTCTTTTTTTGTGACCCAGCATTTGGAGTGGAGCCGGCAAATTCTCGTCGGATTAAACGTTGTCATGGGCGTTTATTTTCTTTTTCTCCATTGGTATTATCCCGAATATACGGATTTGAGTTATGTTTTTATCAATGTCGCTTTGGTGTTGTTCTTTAATATGAAGCGCATCAAGGTCATTTTCCAGAAAGACTGGGAAACGGTCCGCAAGAGCATTCTCGTCGTCGATGATGATGAGGGGATGCAAAAGACCATCAAACGTATTTTGTTATCGAGCGGCTATAGTGTTTTGAGCGCTTTAACCGGTGAGCGCGGGATACAAGTTGCGAAATTGCAAAAACCGAATTTGATCATTCTTGACGTCCTGTTGCCCGGGATTAAAGGCCGCGAAGTTTGTAAACGCCTCAAAAGTGATGAAGCTACGAAAGATATCCCGGTCGTGTTCCTGACCGCCAAGGATTCGCCCGATGATGTTGAAGCGGAAAAAGCTGCCGGCGGCCTCATGCATATTACTAAGCCGGTTAATGCCAAGATCCTTGTCGCGGAAATTCGCAAAGTGATCCGTTAAGATCTTGAACGGATCCAGGTTAATGGAGGTTTTATGGTTCAAACTAAAACAGTATTGAATTTCTTTGCGTATTTGTTAACCGTCCTTTTTGGGGTCCTTTTCCTTACCGTATTACAGGCGGGAGAGGTGAGAACTGTGGAGATCTTTTTATTTTTTGTGCTTTTATCGGCGTCCGTTGGATTGATCTTTAGCCGGGAATGGGCGAGAAAACTGATACGGGCGGTGAGTTTTGCCGGGATCTTTTATTTTGCGTACAAGCAAATATTCGTGATACATGCCAGCGATGTGACATCTTTGGCGATGATGGGGATCTTTGCGATCGTGATCTATTTTTACCGCGCCGCATCGTTGTCAATGCTTTATGGCACGGAAGGGCGGGATGGAAAGAAATGGACCGTCCTGGTCGTTGACGATGACTTGACGTTCGTCAAGCTCGTGAAATCACATTTTGTTAAAGAAGGGCTTACGGTCATCAGTTCCGACTCTGGTGAGCGTGGCCTGGAAATGGCCAAGCGCTGGAAGCCGGACTTGATTATTCTCGACGTCATTTTGCCGGGGATGAAGGGCCGCACGGTTTGCGCAAAGCTTAAAGAGGACGCGGATACGGAAGGCATTCCGGTCATGTTCGTGACTTTCAAGAATTCGCTCGATGATATTTCTGCAGAAATGGAACTAGGGGCTGTCATGCATTTGACAAAGCCGGTGAATTATGACCATCTTTATGAGCAGGTCCACAAGATCCTGATGAAGGGTTGAAGTATCGTCATGCAGATCTTAACCGTACCGATCACCAAACCAGATGATGTGAATGTTGTTGTCGGGCAGGCGCATTTTATCAAGACCGCCGAGGACCTTTATGAAGCTGTTGTCTCATCTTCGCCGGCGATAAAATTCGGACTGGCTTTTTGTGAAGCATCCGGCGCCTGCAAGGTCCGTTTGGAAGGCAATGACGATGAGCTTAAAAAACTTGCGGCTCAGGCGGCCTTGGATATCGGCGCGGGCCATGTTTTTGTGATCATGATCCGTAATGGGTTCCCGATCAATATTT
>JADLGJ010000049.1 GCA_020849375.1 Candidatus Omnitrophota bacterium | reverse complement strand
TCCATGGTCTCGATCTCAGCGATCTTTTTGGGCATCGGGTCATTGCTCCCCGTTTTATAATCCAGGACCATGACCGTCCCGTCGGACATCCGATCCACGCGGTCCACGCGGTAAGCGAAATTGACCGTGCCGCAGGGCAAGCAGACCTGATCCTCAAATTTCTTCTCTAAATACAAGACCTCCGCGATCTCATTCTTGGCACGCACACTTTCCGCTTCAAAAAAACGGTCGAGGCGCATGTCGATGACTTTCTTGAGCAGAAAAGCGTCCGAGGCGCGGCCCTTGCCAAAGACCTCGTCGAAACGGCTGTCGCGAACCTTATGAAAGTACGCCCGGAAAGCCTCATCAAGAACAGGTTTTTTGCCTGTAAATTTCTTGAACACCTCTTCCAGCAGGCCATGAATGAACGTTCCCACCTGCCGGTTCTCCGGTTCATCTAAGAGGTCTTCTTTTTCCCTCAAGCCGAGGACATAACTGAAATAAAATTCGACCGGACTGCGCAAATACGCATTGATGCTCGATGCAGAGTACCGATGCTTCTTGAGGAACTGGATCATCTCCGGCGTTTTTTCAATTCTCTGTTCACGGGCAGAAACTTTCACACTGAAACTCGGGAACGCCACCGGTACCGCAGCAAGGGTGCCTTTTTTCTTTTGCTCTTCCCAAACCAATTCTTCCACAAAGCGGCTCTTTTCATTTTTGGCGTTCTCTTCATAAACCAGATGGACGTCTTTCGCCGCTGAGATCAAGCGCATAAATTGATACCGCTGGATCTCTTCTTCATTTTCCAAACGGTCAAGGTCGAGGCTGATCATGACTTCGCGCGGGATGAGCGGCTCATAAACATTCAAACGCGGCAGAACGCCTTCGTTCGCATTGAGGACAATGACATTGTCAAAATTAAGCGACCGGGTTTCAAAAAGGCCGAGGATCTGCAGGCCTTTGAGCGGTGAACCGGTAAAGGCCACGATCTCACGCTCCATCTGGGCGGTAAAAATCTTAAAGATTTCCGCCTGGTCAAAATGCTCATCGCGAAAAGTAACGGTTTGCAATTGTTCTTTGAGCGTGAGGATCTTTTCGGCGATCTTCAAATTGAGCGGATAGGCCCGCAAAAAACTTTTTTCCAGCATTAAGTCCATGACCCGTTCTAAACATGTTGCAAAATCCGATAAATTCCCGACCCCTTCCCACTGCGTAAAAACGATCTCAATGATCTCATTTAACGATTTTCTCAATTCTGCCCCGGCCACCGTTATTCCCATGCCGTTAAGAGTTTGTTCGGCCTGCAAATAAATGTCATCGAACGCGGCCAATTCCGACGGATGGACGAATAACTGGCCGCTCAACTCTCCCGGCGTCAAACCGCTCAACATGTCCTCGATCTTATGAATTAAAATTCGCACCGCCGTAGAACCGGCGCCAAAATCCAAGTTTTTGACCAACGGATGGCGCAAGACACGCAAAAGGTCGCGAGTGTAATAAGCTCCGTCATCGCGTGACGATTGCGCTTTAAAAATAAAATCGACCAATGAGTAAAGCGAGCTTCGTTTGAGAGGATAGCCCATCGAAATATTGTATTCCTTGACCAATGGTTCGATCTCGGAAAGCAATGGGATAATATTGTCGGGGTCGGGCAGGACAATAACCGTGCGATCCAGGTGATCGATCTTCTTGAGAATTTCACGGACAGTCGCCACTTGTGAATGCCCGTCGAAGGCGGAATATAATTTTAAATTAAATTGCGGGGTTACGATAAATGGCTTTTCGCGGATCGTTTCACCAAAAATTGCAGCGGTCCGCTGCAACGTCGGCCAGCGGCTTTCATCACCCTGAAAAATCAATGAACCCAGGCCACGATCATATAAATTCTTGATCATGCGGCCTTCGCTTTGATGCAAATAGAAGAAATTACAAAAAATGATCTCATCAAATTCCGGGAACTCGACGTTCGCGACCGCTTCCGAGGCGAAACGGTATAAAAATCCGCGCGAAAAATTTTTAGTCTCTTTCATTTGGCGGTGATACACCTGCCGCAAAATAACAATGTGCTCCAAGAGAAGATTGATGTCCGGCGGGACCGCGTAACCGATCTCGGCATTAGCCTCAATATTACGCAAACGTTCATCGGCGACACATTCCAGGTCCAAATGGTCAATAAAGCTGAGGATCTCGCGCGTCCAAGGCAGAAATTGCGAAAATGTTTCACGGCCTTTCAGGATCTGCGGCGCATGCGCCTTTGCCAATTTGTATAAAAGATAGCATTGATCGAGGTCAACACCCGATGTAAAACTTTCTGCTTTGCGCGCCGCATAAGAGATGAATTCGTCTATTGAAAAAAACCGCGGTGGATAAAAACTTCCCTTCAAGCGGCGGTTCAGCTCGCGTTTGACAAAGAGGCTTGGGCGCTTGCCGCCGAAAACAATAGCCACGCGGCTTAAATCTTTACCTGCGAAGGAATATTTTCTCTCCATGTAAGAAACAAGTTCTTCAATGAAGTCGAGGCCAAATGCTAATGTTTGCGTTGTTCCCATTACAGCACTTCCTCAAAACGGACATCGTCCAAATAAACCAGAAACCCTTTCACCCGAATGTTCGGTTGGATCTCGGCAATGATCGTTCCGTATTCTTTGACTTGTTCGATAAATCTTTCGCGGCCTTCACCAGAACTTTTATAATCAACGATCCAAATTTCATTCTTTTTAACGATCAAACGGTCAACGCGGCGGGTCTGCCCGACGGAATTGATCAATTCCTTTTCTAAAAAGACTTCACCGGCGGGAACAACAAAGAACGGCTTTAATGCCGGCGCATCCAGGATACGTTGGATATTATCTTCATAATCCTTCCAATCGCTGACCTGCGGGTAATGTGAACGGGACGTCTGCAGTGCTTTTTGTATCGCTGTTTTCTGGTCGGCGCCATGTAAATTCCCAATACCCGAAAGAATGTCGTGCAGGACCGCACCCCGGCGGATCTCCAGCCGCCGCAGGACCGACGCGGAATCAGTAAATTCTTCTTTCAAGAAATTGATCCAGTCGTGTTCGCCTCCGATTAGGCCCCCTAGGGGGGCGACAGGCAGCCCCAACTGATTTTCACTGCGTTCCTGTTGGGTCGCGGCAACGGGATAACGATCCGGCTTGCCATTCTCAAATATTTCCGGCGGGATCAAATGCTTGATCAAGTTACGGCTGGAGCCGATCTTAGGCGGAATAAAGGCATAAAGCTCTTTACCGGCGCGGGTCAAAGCAACATATGTATTATTCAACTCAGAAATAAAAGATTTAACCCGCTGAACGCGGTCGATCTCCTTGAGCTTCGGGGAAAACTGTAAATATTTTTGCTTGATGCGTAATAATTTGAGATCTTGTTCATCCGTATCCACAATATAGCTTTGCTGGCCGGTTTCCCCGCCGCTCGCCGCGTGGATCTTGATACCAAGAAATGGAATAATGACAACAGGGAATTCCAAACCCTTGGCCTTGTGCGTGGTCAGGATCTTGATCGCATCACTGTTAACGACATTGACGAATAATTCGTCATTTTCAAAATCCTCAAAATGTTCAAGGAATGAATTAAGATCGCTGAACTCTTCTTCCTTCTCCTTGATCAATTCAAGAAAGCGTAAAAAGAATCCATGCTCATCAGGAAAATGAACAAAAACTTCCAAACGCCGTAAAATGCTCGCCGTCAATTCATAGAGCGGGAAAAGCCCGACATTCTTAAAGAAATCATCAAACAACCGGTCCCAGACCTTGGCGTAACGGTCACGGAAAGCCCGGTAAAGATAAAAGTCACCTTTATCTTGATGTTGCGGCCGATGACTAAAGAGAAAATGCTCGATCTCTTCTTTTCTAAGGCCGGAGGCTTTGTGAAAAATATCGCCGCTTAAGAATTTGGCGAAACTCAAATTGTCGATCGGCGAATCAAGGAATTGCAAAAATGCAATGAGCTCCAGGATCAACGGATTTTCTTTAATGTTCAAAGTCCGTTCCGACTCGACAAAGATCCCTTCCGCCATGAGCCAGCTCGTCACTTGCTCGATCTCGGTGTTGCTACGCGTTAAGATCGCGATCTGGTTATAAGAAAATCTTTCTTTGAGTTCTTTAATGAGCGACAACAGCCGTTCCCGGATCGCATCGCTTCGCTCATCCTTGCTGGCGGCCTCGACATATTCGACGCGGACATATCCCCGATCGCGGCTAGTTTGTACCTGTTGTTGCGAACCGTAGAAAATGCTCTCAACTTCCCTGACATCATCCGGGCTCAAAGGTAAAGCATCGTCTTTTTCGTCTTGTAATTCATGGATGTACCGCTTCAAATTATCCGGGGAGAAAACCTTATTATTGAACTCCACGACCGCTTTCTCGCTGCGGTAATTCATGGATAAACTTTCTAATTGAACATTGAAAGCCGCAAAGCGGTCTTTGACCTCATCAAAAAGCTTCACTTCCCCACCGCGAAACCCATAGATCGCCTGCTTCTTGTCGCCGACATAAAAAAATGTTCCACCCGTCGAAAGGGCCTCTTCGATCATCAATTCCAAATTTTGCCACTGCAGATAACTCGTGTCCTGGAATTCATCGAGCAAATAATGGTGAAATCGGGTCGCCAAACGATAATAAAGTTCTTCAACGCTGACCATGCCGTCATCAAACAGCGCACGGGCACGGCGATTAAGTTCCGGCAAGAACAAGACATCGTCTTCTTGCGCTTTGGCGTGAAAATCAGCGTTGATGTGGCTAAAAGCCTGCACATACGGATCGAATAACGAATACGCTTCAGCTTCGCTCAGCTCGTGGAGTTGTTTTTGCATTCGCTCCCAGAGGCGGTCGAGTTCTTTTGGAATTTCAACGCCCTTGGTCACGGGGACTTCCGGCCAGCTCAAATAATTCGAGAGTGCATCAAAATCAAATCCGTCGTGGTATTTCGTTAAGAAGTTATCAAGGCCTTCGCGGAATTTCTTATGAACACCTTCGGGTAATGCTTGCTGGATCTCGCGCAATAAAGCCATGATCTTTTTCTTACGAACAACAATATCGTCACCGGAACGGCTCCACGCAGCGAAATCACGCCCATACGTATTGCTTTGGCTGTATAAAGCCTTAAGCATTCCGAGCATGTCTTTTTTGGGAAACCAGCCGTTCTTATTTTCCAGGAAAAGATAGTTGTGCAAAAAACGTGCTAGCGTTTCATAGATCGCCTTATCATGCGGCGACTGGTCTATCATCCGGTCAAAACTATGCTCAAGGTATTCCACATAATTACGCTTGATCTTAAACCCGGCGGACAGCCCGACCTTGAACGCACAGCCGGACAAAAGCGAGTTAATAAAACTGTCGATGGTTTGGACTTGAAAGAAATTGTAATGGTGGATCAATTCATCCATGATCCGCTGGGCCTGCGACTTGGCTTCGGGTAAGGTCAATCCGATCGGTCGCAAGATCTCGTTTTCTTCACTAGCCGAAAGCACGCCCAAGGCGATCTTTTTCAGGAACTCCAAAATACGGGCCTTCATGGTATAAGCCGCTTTATTCGTAAACGTGATCGCGAGGATATTACGCAGCAGGATCTGGTCAGCCGCCAACCCATAGGCTCCCTTGAGGAGGCGGGGATTCAGAAGAAGCTGGACATAGCGGCGGGCCAAACAGTAGGTCTTCCCTGACCCGGCCGAAGCCTCCACAACGCGGACTTCCGGGGGCAAAAATATTGGGCTGGCGTTCTGGGTCATGGTTGTCTATTATATACAAATTAGCCCGCAAGTCAGAAAATTTTAACGTTCCCGATAGGAACAAAACCGCGGTCTGCGTGTTTAATGTTGCAACGCCCACAGAGGGGCTCAAACAATAAGGAGCAGATATGGATAATAGAAAAATTTTAGCAGTTTTCCTCGCAGCAAGTTTAGGCATGCCGATCGCAGCCCATGCCGATGAGGCCGCCAAAGGCGCTCGAAAAGAAAAAGCCCAAGCCTATAAGGCCCAACAACAAACAGAGAACAAGGCTTTCCGCCAAAGCCTCAAAGATGTCCCGGAAGGGCAGCGGGAAGCCGCGATCACGGCACACCGCAATAGCCAATTCGAAGAAAATCTGGCCGCCCATGCCCAAATGCATGATCAACAAATGGCGCAGTTACGATCAAAACTGACGGATAATAAAAATCTAACCGATGCCCAGAAACAAGAGATCATTGCCAAGGCCGAGCAGGAATACCAGAACAATGTCGCTCAAGCGAAAGCCCGCCACACGGAAAACATGAATTACGCCCAACAGGTCCGCAATGATCCCAACTTATCGCCGAACCAGAAGAAAGAAAAAATGCAGGCTTATTACCAGGAAAATAAAGCCGAAAAAAAGCAGGCGTTTGAAGAGAAAAAGGCAAAACGGAAAAGTTTACGCGAAGAGTACAAAAAGAAAAAACAAACCACTATGCCAGTCACAGAAACAAAATAAAACCGAACTGATAAAAATAAGGGGCGCATCAAAGCGCTCCTTATTTTTTTTGTAAAATCTCCAAGTTCTTTTGAAAGAACTTCTCTTCCGCAATAAAACCGAACTCACGGCAGATCGCGGACAGCTCACGAAAACGCTTGGCCGGGTCGAACTTCAGCCCCGTTGATAATTTCCGCAGGCAAACGGGGCAATCCCATAACGGGCGTTTATCACTTTCAACGCGCGAATTGCTCCCGTTCATATTGCATTCATAATAAATACAATGATCAAGCCCGAACATATGGCCGACCTCATGCGTGCCGGTTTGGATCGTACGGCGTAAATAAAGTGGAAAATCCTGTTGAGGATCACCGTTACGGTAGGTCGACCATACACCGATGCGGTCGTCCATTGACGCCTGGCCAAAAACAAAATTCCATCCCTCCCCCGGCCAAAGGTCCGAGGATGTGAACGCCACAAAAGCAAAAGCGTCTTTTGGCATCCGGGGCTTTAGAATTTCTTCGATCGTGTAGGTCGTCAAAATTTGCGGGTCACCGGTTTGCCCATTAGGCACCCTTTGGGTGGGATGGATCCTCCGTGCTTGCGCAGGAACGGCGGACAATGGGATCGGGTCCGTAAATTTGACCGGGGTCTGAAAATAAATTTGAATATAGCGGCTAGCCATCTCAAGGGCTCTCTTCTGTTCGCCGCTGAAATCACCTAACAACGCAATGTAGATATACGGATGTTTTTCATCAGGAGAAGGATAATGCGCCGACAAAAAGCCCGACAACGTCTGGCCCGCTTCTTCGTGTTGAGCTAACCAATCCAAAGGGCCGGGAGCTTTTTTATTTTCATAAAGCGGAACGAGCTTCTCAAAAGTTGCGGTCTCCTGAGCGGCGGACAGAGCGGGAAAAATCCCAACAAAGAAAAATAAAACAACCTTCTGAATGATCTTCATATTTTAACTGCGGGACAAAAGGATCCCTAATGTTTGTGCAAGGTCGGGATCCATGTCTTTAAGGATCTTATGTTCCCGACGGGCGGAATCAAAATCTTTGAGCATGGCATAAGCAAAACCAAGCTGATAATGCGCCTGCGTTTGGTTGGGTTCCAACCGCAAAACATCACGGAATGAGCGCACTGCCGCTTTATAATCGCCTTGCCCGACATAAAGATTGCCGAGCTCTTTATAACTATCAACAAAATCGGCCTTCAGCCGGACAGCTTTTTTCAATTGCTCTTCCGCATTTTTGATCCGGGCCGGGTCCTTCATCATGATCAAACCAAGATAGTATGGCCCCACATGCTGTTGTGGGTCAAGATCAACACTTTTTAATAAAGCCTGCTCCCCTTCTTCTAAGTGCCCAGCTTGATAGCACGCGATCCCTAACTGCCGGAAGATCTCGCCCTGCGGCGGGTCAATATAGGTGCATCGCCGGAAACTTTGCACCGCTTCTTCAAGACAGCCAGTCCTTTGATACGCCTGTCCTAATAAATACCGGGCCTGCAAATGCACCTGATCGATACGGACGGCTTCCTGAAACGATTTGATCGCTTGCGAATAATCGTGACGGTCAAAAAGGATCTGGCCCATCGCAAAATGGGCTTCCGCTTTCTTGGGAAGGATCGCGATCGTGCGGGACAAAAAATCCCAGGCCTCATCCATACGGCCCAATTTTTGATATGCTAACGCCAAATTAAAATACCCTTCGCCATCCTTCGGGCCTACGGCCTTGCGCCTTAACTTCAGGAACCACGGCTCAAAATGTTTTTCCTTCGTCCGCGCTAAGAATTGTTGCCGGATCTCAGGGAGCGTCAGATAACCGATGTACAACATGAACGCGACCATATTGAAATAACATTTGAAAAAATATCCCCAAAAAACATAATTTCCAAAATGAAGGACGGAGATCACGCCCAAAATGACGAATTTCAAAATATTGAAAACAATAAAAACCGTCCGGGCAAAACGGTTGAACAGCATCAACCCGAATGCCGAGATCATTACCGACATGATCCAGTAAAAATGGATCAACAGGTCTTGTTTTAAGTAGTATTGGAAGAATTCAAAGGGATAAACCGCCGCAAGAGAGACAAGCGGTAAAGCCTTGCGGATCACGGGAAGGTCGGAAAGGAACGGCACCTGGTAAAGGACGGACAGAACAACGAGGTTCGCCAAAATGACCGTCACTGCGATCAAATAAACGCTCAGGGATTTTTTTTCTTGTTCATCCATTATTCGTCATCCAAGAAATAGCTTTCCCACTCCTTCAGGGCCTTGTCAAACTCCCCAACGCCTTCCGCCATTTTCCCGTTCAGAAAGTAGGTCGGCGTGGTATGAACAAAGAGCGATTCGCCATAAACGCGGTCAACAGTGACGGTCGCGACCGCGTCTTGGCTGGCGACACAGGCCGAAAGCTTGTTAACATCAAGGCCGGCATCGGTAGCAACCGTTTTTAAGATCGGGCTGACACTGGCCAGGCTTCCCCACTGAAACTGACGGACAAAAAGAAGCTTGAGGAACGGACGGAATTTTTTTTGGCGATTCGCGCATTCCGCATAAAGCGTGATCAGGAGGGATTTATCATCTTGAGGAAAATAACGGGTCTGAAAAAATATCTCGTCAGGATATTTCGTTAGGTATTGTTCAAGGAGGCGTTCACCGCGGACACCTTCAGGATTGGCCAGGTCCCAAAATTGCGTAATATGCAGTTCTGCCTTGGGGTCTCCCCAAAAACGCCCAGGGATCGGGGCATCAGGGGTCGCTGTTTGGACCCGCCGCTGATAATCAATATAGATGGCCAAGGAGATCAAAATAATAAGGACAAAGATCATGAACCAGGCACGTGCTGCAGGATCTACAGGAGGACGGCGCTTCTTGCGCTCCCTTTTCATATCACTTGCTCCATCTCACGGTTGTGCTGCAGGCGTAGTCACACGGGGAGTCACGATCATGATATTCTCTAGACGCTGGACGACCTTGCTTTGGTCCCGGAAAACGATCCCCAACAAAGGCACGTCACCCAGGAACGGGAATTTCTTCGTCGACTCTGACTTGGTTTGTGTAAAGATCCCGCCGATCACCGCGACCGCATCATTTTTGATCGTGAGGGTCACGGAAGTCCCGTCGGAAGAAACAAGACGCAGGTCAACACTGTCGTCACCGCTGGCCATAGGACTTAACAGTAACCGTGCAGTATAACGGTCCTGTTTTTCCATAGAGTTCAGTTTTGCAGGGTCCGCGGTCGTCATACTCACACTGACGTCACGGTCAAAAGCCTTGAGGCGCAGATCAATATCTTGTGCCCCTTTGACATTCGTTGTCCGGACCGGGTAAACCTTGGTCTCTCCAACGGTCTCAAGGGCTTCGAGCAAAACCGGGAGGTCTTCACTCGACACGCTGCCCGCACTGTATTTCTGCCGGTCTTCATTCGCAGTGAAACTTTGATAATCCGAAACGATGGCCGACCAATTGATCCCCGGCAAATGTTCTTCGTTGAGGTCAACCTGGACAACTTTGACATCGAGGCTGATCTCGCGGGCTTTATCAAGGCCGGTGATCAGTATTTTGATCTTTTCCAATATTTCAGCAGGAGCGGAAATTTCCAACTCTCCGGACTGTTCATTAACAATAACCCCTCCGGAAGCCGCGCCCATCAATTCACGGACTTTATCGGCAACGATCTGCGGCCGGACAAAATGCAATTTAAAAACTGTCGTCGGCAAAACCGCGGCCGGCTCTCCCGCCGGGGCCTGCGCGCCAGAACTCATAGCATCAAGAACAGCATTAGCCTGCTGGACCTGGTCAACAAAAGAAGACGGTTCTTCTTGCGCCAACAAAGAATTCGGGGCGAGGCCAAAAACAAAAAGCAGAAGAATGGCTCTTAATATTTTCATAAATTTGTGTTCATTATAGCAAATTCAAAGCCCGACTTTGTCTTTGTATTAAATTTCTTTCTGGAATTTCTTTAGCTGCTCCTGGAGATAGGTATCATTGGGGTATTTCTTTAAAAGGTCTTGTGCGATCTGCACCGCTTCCGGAGCCCGGTGCATTTTGAACAAGACTTCCGCTTTCGTGTCCCGGAAAGCATAGTTCTCCGGTTCCAATTCAAGTGCCTGCTCGATCAGCTCTAAGGCGCGGTCAAGATTGGCCTCCTGGTCACTGTATAACCATGCCAAGTCATTATAAGAATCAGCAAACTTAGGGTTATGCGCGATGCTCGCCAACAAACGTTCTTCTTTTTGGATATCCGTCAAACGGTAATAATTTAATTGATAATCGAAATAGGTCGGATTCGCCATAATGACAGCGACGACGGGAACAACCACCAAGCTCGTATTATAAACATAATGCGCGATCATCCCCGGCACCGACGATCCGGTCCAAGCCCGCAGCAAGGTCAGCGCGAGCCCGAAGAAACTAACCACGGCGATCGCACCCCAGTCACCCCAATACTGATCCACATGCATAACCCCGAAAGTCAAAGCAACAAAAATAACCGCGAACACGACTCCCTTAAAAGGGCGGATGACATAAAAAATAAAACCCCGAAAGATCACTTCCTCAAAGAACGGGGCGCTCAAGACCGCCGTCCCCACAAAGAACAATAAAACGCCCAGCGACGACGTAGAATTTAATAATTCCTGGAGCGGGGTCATCGGTTGGATCGGCCGGGCATCAAGGATCCAGGATGATACGAGAGCATACACGAGCGCAAAAGCAGCCGGCAAGATCCAAAGCTTCAGCGCTCCGATCCCTTTGGTTTCCAAGCCCAGGACTTCGGCAAACTTCAGGCCTTTCCACCGCCGGACCGAACGATAGATCAAGATCAGCAAAAAAAGAACGGAAAGCTCGGACAACAAGATCGTCTCGGTCAATTCATCGGCCTGCTGGGAAATGAGGGCAAAAAAAGCCTCAATGGCCAGCGAAGCCCCAACGATGCACAAGACCCAAAGCCCCACGATCGAAAACGTTGAAAGCGCAAGCTCTAACTTCTCATCAACGGGGGCATCGGGGTTCCCGGGATCAAAAGTGAAAAATTCCTTCCGCCGCAATAAATAAACGGACATAAGAACCAGGAATATCACCTGCAGGATGGATTCGCCTTTTTGCCCCGGGGCCAAAGCCGCAAGTAAGAGCAGCAGGATCCCGAGCCCGATCTGCCACGGCGAAAAATAAAAGACGTGTTCGAAAACCGCTGCTGCTTTCTTCTTCAGCAAGGCGATATCAAAAACGATGAACAAACATCCGATAAAAGTGATCAGGAGCCACATATTATTTTATTTCGATATGTCTTCAACCGCGACCGTCGCATTGCGTGTTCCCGTCGGGTAATAAAATTGCGCGTCGCCTTTTTTCTGCGACCATACACTTTTCAATTGCCCGTTCGGGTAATACGTGATGATCTTCACCGGTTTCCCGTCGCGGTAAACCGTGTCGAGCAATAATTGTCCGCTGCCATCATAAAGCCGTTTACGCAACAAGGGGCCGTTTTTATATTTTAAGATCGCCTGCAGGCGCCCCTGGCCGTCGAGCTGCTTAACCGTTCCATTGGCAGGCGTGAGCTGCGCATCGGCACGGGCCGGCAGCAGCAAGGCTGTTGCCAAAACCAAGATCATCATAATGGCTTTTTTCATATCCTCTTCCTTTTAAGAGTTCATTAACGGTCACCAGATCACTGGTGAAAATCCAAGATGTCCCGACCACGCCTCACGTGCGATCCCGAAGGCGATCACGGACAAAAAGACAACATACGCTCCTTGCAAAAGATACGCGGATATTTTATTAACCTTACGCAACGACATCAGCGCGTCCACGATCAAAAGAAGAACGATCGGACAAAAGAACAACACTGTCCGGGGAACCGCGAACGGGTATTTTTGTAAAACCCCGAGGACAAAAAGTTCAGCATAAAGCAACAATGCCACGGTTCGGAAACTTTGGAAACGGAAACCGTCTTTGGTAAAATTCTTGATAAAAGCATAGAACATGTATCCAAACGCTAACATGCCGAACGGGACTGATAAACGTTTAAAGATCCTCGGCCGCTCGGCGAAAAAACGACTGAACAAATCCATCGTTCCTTCCCACCAGGTCTTAAAGAATTCGCCGATGGACGCTAAAGAAATAATGTGGTCGGAGAAACCCTGCGTACTGGTATTCGCCCGCGCGACACGGATATCAAAAGCATAAACAAAGCCGAGCGCAATGACAGCTGCAATGCCGAACGATAAAAAGCATTGCAGCCAGAAGCCATCTTTAGTTTTCGTAGCGAGTAAATGGTAAAACAAAAAGATAAAGAACAAAAATGCCGGATACGAAAATAAACCCAACAGCGGCAAAAGCGTCATCCCCAAAAGATACAGCGGCCTCTTCTCTTTTTGCAGGCGATCGGCGTTGATGATAAAGATCATGAACAGCCCCGAAGCAAGGACATCCATGGAATAGGGCTTTAATTCCGCCGAGTAATAAACCAACAGGCTCGAACCCGCCCACGACAAAACATAGGTCAACATCGCGGTACGTCCCGTTAATTCCTGTCTGGCAATCCTCATCCAAACCACAAAGGCGGTGAGCATGGCAAAAAAAGACATGAACCGCACGCTCAGAAGACTTAACGAAAATGGCTCAGCGATCCTTTGGATCACGAACAAATAAAGTTTCGAAAAGATCTGGTCATAAGCCAATTTGCGGGTAAAGAATTCCCCCGGGGCAAATGTTTTGACACTTTCAAAGACCATGTTCTCGTCAAGCCACAACGGACGCTGGCTTAAATAATGCAAAACGCAAACCGCGAGATACCAGACCGTAATAAAAATAATCCCGGCAGATATTAAGATCGGCAAGAAAGATGCTTGTGATGCTTTTGTTCGAGAAGGCATTTTAAATTATTTTTCCAAGAAATAAACTCTGACCGGGGATTGTTCAAGCTGTGCTTTAAACATTTTCCCGTCGACAAGAAGCCGGTCGTCCGAAGGGATTTTCCGTCCCGTTTCGATAATAGCACAGGGAACAAAGGCACCCAAAGGATAATTTAACGGTTGTATCCCCACGACATCCACATGCTCTATTCTCAAAGTGTTCCGCTGCAGTTCCATTAAATTCTTTGTCTGACTTTTTGAAAAAAGCACCCAGAAGGGATATTCCCAGGAATTATCACCGAGGCGTAAACCCACCTGCTGGCACCCGCTGGCAAGGACAAGGTCAACCGCATTCTGGTACGGCGGTAGCAAGGTGTCATCAGCCGCGAAATACTGTTTCAAGCGCGGCGTTACAAAGACCGTTTTTTTGCTCGAGTAAAGCTTGCGCGTACTATGACGGAAAACATAGGGCATGGATGTGGCAAAAAGGATCCCGATCACGATATAAACGATCACATCACGGCGCCACGGTAAACTAAAAAGGACGGCGGCCACAAATGGGCCCATGAGAACAAAGACCGGCAAATGTAAACGGCTCCCCGCCGGCTGCCATTTGAGCAAGAAATTGAAAAGGATCACGGTGCCCAGCAGGACAAAAAGGTACCTCAATAATACGCTTTTGCGTTTATCACGAAAATTCATAAAGATGATCAGCGCCACCCCAAACAGGGTCAATTGTATAAAATTGCCGGCGACATCTTCATGCGTGCTGACGGAGATCTGTAATGGCGTTATTCCTAATGTATTTGCAGGATCAACACTGCTCAGGCCGATAGCTTGATGGAAACTTTCAATACTCCGCTCGACCAATTTATTGAGCGGTTTGACCGAAGTGGCCAAATGCAAGCCGGTATTACGGATGATATTTGAAGCAAAAAATGTTGGATTCATCCGTTCATTGCGGGTCATCCCGAACACTTCCTCTTCACCGAGAAGATGTCCGCAAACCGAAAGATTGCGTCCCCAATGGCCCATATTCAGCGCAACTACCAAAGAAAGACTTAACACAATGGGAACGATCATTTGACGGCGGTATTTCTTGATCCCGGAGATCAAGAACCAGACGACAAACGCGAACGCTAAGATGACCGCCAACGCCTTTGTTAACATCGCCAACCCTAAAGCGCCACCCGCCGCAAAAGCATCAAGCACTTGCCCCTGATCTTTCACTCGCAGGCCGAAATAAACAAAAGTCGTCAACCAGAATGCGAGGACAAGATCATTCTGCGTGCTGGACCCTTGCAAAATTCCCATTGGGACGGTCACGGTCAAGAATGCGGAAAAAAGTTGTGCCCGTAAATTGAGGCCGAACGATCTCGCGATCAATGATGCGGCCACGGCACTACCGAGCATTGAGAACCATTGGACAAAATTAGCAAAACGGTCGGACCCGGAAAGGACCTGAAAATGCAAGATGACCCACTCGGCGAACGGCGGATAATAGATCTGTGTTTTAATATTCGTCGGGTAATGTTCGACCGAACGATTCTGGATCCAATGCGGGACACGGCCCATATGATAGACGAGCGAGTCCCAGTTGTTCGGCGGAGCCATCCAGGCCGCCAAAGCCACACAGCAAAGGACCCCAACGATCACGGTGGCTAAAAAGACGTCCAGTGGTTTTAGCTTTGAAAATGCGGCGAGTAAATTCTTCTTTAAGTCCAACGTCCCTCGCCCGGTTTGCGGGTCAACGGAAGTAAAAACGCAGAGGCCTATCGAAACAACGGTCACAACGATCCAAGAAACGGACAAGTAAGGGAAAGACAATATCTGGGATGCACTTAAGGCCTCGGTCAACACAACTAAAACGATCCCCCAAACGACCGCCGCCAATAAAAAAGCTTCGCGCAAGATCAAACGCGAAGCATACCGGCGGTAAAGGCCGAGGCAAAGAAAAAGGAATGTTGCAATTGGAAAAATGAACATGGCGTGATCTATCGCTTAATAAATTTGGCGATAAAGAATCCTTCCATAATACCGTCGGGCAAGACCCGCAGCACTTTTTCGATCCCCGGAGAATACGCCTTCCCTTCCCATTCCTGCACGGCGGGGTATGATTTGATCCCTCCAACAACGGCAGAGGACAATTCCAGCTGGCCGTCACTTTTTCTCAACGCCCAATCAACAACACCTTCATTCTCTTCGGGGGCAAACGTGCATGTCGAATAGACCAGGGTTCCTCCCGGTTTCAGAAAACGACTTGCGGACAACAGCAATCCGCGTTGCTTATGCACCATTTCTTTGATCTTACGGGTGCTCCAATATCCAACGGACTTAGGGTCATCAGCCTTAAAACGGCTTTCACTGCTGCACGGAGCGTCAACCAGGACTTTATCGAACAATTCAGAACTCCGAAAACGACGGGCATCGGTCAATTTGCACGAAACATTTTTAGCGCCCAACAATTCGCAAACAGCTTTAAGTTTATAAAACCGCGGCCGTATCGCCTCGACAGCGACGATCTCACCTTGATTTTGCATCAGCGCTGCCATTTGCGTGGTCTTGCTTCCAGGGGCCGCGCAAAAATCGAGGGCCATGTCTTCCGGCTGCGGATCAAGTACCAAAACCGGCAACATGCTCGACAAACTTTGACGGTAAAGGGCATCTTCCTTGATCAAGTCAAGGTCACGGCATTCTTCTGACACCAAACTATTGAGGATCAACGCATCCGGTGACCAAGAAAGCATTTCAAAAGAAATACCTTTTGCTTTCAGCTCTGCTAACACCTGTTCACGGGACGTTTTCAAAGTGTTGATCCGTACGGTCACGGGGCCCTGGCCGGAAAAAGTTGCCAGAACTCCCGGGAACAATTGTGCAGGAATGATCTTTTGTAAACGTTCAATAAAAATGACCGGCAGGTTTTCAGACATAGCGACATTCTACCATTGTTCCGATAAAGGAAAGTGGCGATTTATCCATTTTTTGCTACAATATCTCAAACGCAACACCTAAAAAATGAAATGAACCTCTCGATCGAAATTCTTGTTATTTTAGTGATGATCATTTTTAACGCGGTCTTTGCCGCGTACGAAATGGCGCTTGCTTCCATTACTCGCACCAAACTCACCTTCCTCGTACAAAAGAAAAGAAAAGGTGCCACCGAGGCCCTTTTTATGAAGGACCGCATGGAAGCCAGTCTGGCGGTTGTCCAGCTTGGGATCACCTTAGTGGGGGCGATCGCCGCAGCCACCGGCGGGGCGGGGATCAATGAGCAACTCACCCCTTATTTAGAAAATCATTACGGCATGGCCAATTACTGGGCAACGATCCTTAGCCTCGTTATTCTGATCATCCCCTTAAGTGCTTTCACAATTATTTTTGCCGAGCTTATCCCCAAAACCTATGCACTCAAGCATAGCGAATGGGTTGTCCTCACATTATCAAAAATGATGAAATATTTTACGATCATCGCCTACCCGATCATTGCGGGGCTAGAAAATATTGTTAAAGCCGTCATGCGCTTCTTATCCAAACGCGCTCCCAAAGAGAATTCCAGTTACGACCCGCAAAGCAGTTTACACGAATTGACCGCAGCACTTTCAATGGCGCGCACAACGCGGCTTATTGATGCCCAACAGGAAAAGATCGTTATGGCCGCCGCGCAGCTGTCCTTGCGGCCGATCAACGCCATCATGATCCCGTCGGTGGAGATCTCGGTCATTCCGCAAAAGAGCACTTTGTCGGAAGCCCTCATCCGGGCCCACTTGGATATGCACACGCGCTTTCCCGTTTGCGAAGTTGAAAATGACCTGCAAACGATCCAGGGTTACATCAATTTCAAAGACATTATGGCCGCCCTGAAGATAAATCCCAGCGACCCGACGATCAAAGGGATCATCCGGCCCTTGACCCGCTTCATGGACAATACTCCCATTTCAGAGGTATTCACCCGAATGATCCAGGAAAAACTTCACATTGCTCTCGTCGAAGATAAGAACGGCAAGATCATCGGCATGGTCACGCAAGAGGATATTATTGAAGAATTGGTCGGAGATATTGAGGACGAATATGACCGCCTGCCGCACCATATTTATCCTTACGGCAATCAATGGATCGTCGGCGGGGCTGTTCCGATGTCAGCGATCGCCAAAACGTTAGGATTGGATTGGCCAACAGAAAAAGCGGAAATAAAATTGACCGACTGGTGCCAAAAGCAGTCAACAAAAGTTCTCAACGGCGGAGAAACGATCGACGGCAACGGCTTTCAAGTGACCGTAAGGAAAATGAAACGCCGCAAGATCAGCGAAGCTTTCATCGCCAAAAATACTTAGTAGAACGAAGGCGAAGGTTGCGCGGCATCAACGATATGGATCTTCCTCCACTTCCCCTGCCGGTAACGCCAATACGGCAGCCAGCAAAGTCCCAAAAACCCAAAGACCAGAACCGCCCAAGCCGTTAACGGCGAATAATTCAGCCTATACAGTGTCACAAAAATAGCCGCGGTCGTGATCCAATGAATACCGGTCGTGATCAACATCGCCCAGAAAGTATCTCCTGCCCCGCGAAGCGCGCCGACATAAACGATCAACACCACGACGGCACTCACATACAGCGGAATAAATTTGATCATCGAAACCGCGAGTGGCATGGACTCAGCAAAGACCGCATTATTTCCCGCCGGCCGGAAGACCGAAACAAGTTGCTGCGGGAAGAATATAAAGACGACCATCATGATCAACGAATACAAAAAACCAAGCGTCAGCCCAGATTTAACGGCACGATGCGAGATCTCCGGTTTTCCTGCCCCGAGATAACGCCCGACAAGACTTGTCACCCCGATCTCAAAACCCAACAACGGCACGAAGGTCACCATATCCCAATTAAAAACGATCGTCGTCGCTGTCGCGGCCACAAGGCCTTGCCCATGGAACATCATGACCATTAAAGTGAAAGCAAGGATATTGAGCGTCATTTCAATGCCTGCGGGATAACCGAAGCGCCAAAGTTTCGCCATGATCCCGGGATCAAAAACAAAGGAATTTCTAACAGAAAAAGTCTCAGAATTATTGCGGTGTAAATATGCGGCTACCAAAATAAAAAAACCGCTGGCCCCGCCGATGATCGTACCCAGCGCCGAGCCTGTTATTCCCAAAGCCGGCAAACCAAAATGCCCATAGATCAAAACGTAATTAGCGAAGGCATTGATGACCATCGCGGAAAGCGCCGCGAACATCACGATGCGCGTCCTCCCGATCCCGGAAAAATAACTGCTCAAGGCGTGGCGTCCGAGCGTCATGATCACGCCGAACATCATAATATCGAAATATTTGATCTGCAGCGCCAATTGCTCGGCGTCGAGATGCGACTGGGCAAATAAGGAATGTGCCAACGGACGGCATAACAGCAACAGCGGATAAGCACAAACGATCAGGATAGCGGCCTGAGTAACAACCTTGCTGCAGCGGTCTTTTTGCCCCGCCCCAAAATACTGCGCGGACAGCGCCGTCGTATATCCGACGAGGCCGAGAAAAAAAGACATCATCATAAAACACGACAAACCGCCGCCCATCGCCGCGCTCATGTGTGCAGGGCCAAGCTTCGAGAGAAACAAGCGGTCGGTGAAAGTCATGACGGTATCGCAGGCAAAGGACACGACCATCGGAAAAGCGATGGCGATCATTTCCCTGATCCCGCCGGCCGATAGGCTCCCTTCGCCAATTAGGCCCCCTTGGGGGGGAGGTTGGTATTCGCGTTCTTTAATAACCTCTTGCGGCATGAACCCTGAGTTTTCTCTAGACCTTGATTGGCAAGATCATGAAGGGGATGCCCTTCTGGTAGAATCTGCGCTGAATAGCGAAGACCGTGTAATTATGAAGCACATGATTGATCCAATTGTCTTCGGTGAAAACAAGTTGTCCGCCAAAGAACACCGCCCCGGGGAATTGCTTGTTGACCGTCTCAGCAAGATCGATCACTTCCTGCACGACCTCGATCCCCAGCGACCAGCAGCCCTCAGCATAAAAACCTTGGCTCTTCATAAAAACGACATACTTATTAAGGTCTTTCTCAACGGCGGTCTGCAAGCTTTCCATCTCCGAGTGCCCTTTAAAATTCCCGGCGTCAATGACCCCAACCTGCAAAAAGACGAAATTCTTAAATTCTTTACCGAATGTTTTAAACACACCCATGACCGTGTGCAAGCCCAAGCCGTTATAACCATTGACCAAAATGACCGCAGTTTTTGATTGCGGATCCAATTTAACTTCACCGACCGGTTGACTTTCACTTTGGGTAGCGGCATTTTGTAATAACGCGTTCAAACGGTGCAACATCGAGAGAGTACTCTTATAATGGCGCTTGATAAAGAAAGCGCAGACCACCAAAAACCCGGTGATCAAAAGCGTCACCCAACCCCCATCGTGGAATTTAAGGACAATAACGGAAGCTAAGATACAGCTGGTCAAAAACAAACCCAGCCCATTGATAAAGATCTTTCCTTTCCATTTGATATCTTGAGCGCGAACTTCCCACCAATGGCGGACCATGCCGGCTTGCGACAAACAGAATGTAATACAAACGTTAATGCTATAAAGAACGATCAAAAGCCCCATCGAACCCTTGGTCGCAATAACGGTCAGGAGAGCGGCGATCCCCATCAGAAGAATACCGTTTTGCGTAACTAAGCGGTCGCTCAAACTCGAAAAACGGCTGGGCATCCATCGGTCGTTAGCCATGCTAGCCAGGACACGCGGCCCGTCGGCAAATCCAGCTTGTGCGGCGACGAACAACAACATCGCTTCAGAAACCAAGGTTACCAGAACAAAAATGTGTCCCCACGGCTGGCTCCATGTCTGCGTGATCGTTTCAAAAAGGACTGCGTTTAAAGTTTTCCCTTCTTGCGGATGAACATTAAAGAGCAAATAAGCGACCATGAGGCCGACGACAGTAAACGCCAACGAGATCGCCATATACGTCATGGTCCGATGCCCCGTTTCCGCTTTCGGTTCTCTCAAGATCGGCAAACCATTACTGACCGCTTCAATTCCAGTGAACGTCCCGGCACCGAGACTATATGCCCTTAAAATAATGAATACCAAACCCCAAAAACCAAGCTCTGAATGCGTAACCCCTATCTCAGCAACACTCGAATGGACAAACTGCGGGACATTTCCAAACTGAGATACGACCGCGGTCACGATCACTACGATATGAGTGATAACAAAAAGCAGGAAAATAGGCGTTAAGATCACAACCGATTCTTTAACCCCTCGCATATTCATCAACATCAAAACTGCGATCCCTGCGAGGGCAGTGAATATCTTAAAGGATTGCCACTCTGGAGGGAAAAAGCTGAATAACGCATCCGCTCCGCTGACGATCGAGATCGAGATCGTTAAAACATAGTCGATCAAAAGAGCACAACCGGAAACAACTCCAGCGGAAGGGCTCAATAATTTACTAGCAACTAAATATCCACCGCCGCCAGCGGGAAAAAGACGGATGATCTGAGCATAACTGGCGCTGATGAGGAAAACGGTGATCCCGGTTAAAAGCGCGACGAAAATACCGAGGTAACGATGCTCCCCCAAAGCGAGATAGGCGGCTTCCGGACCGTAACAGGACGAGGACAAACCGTCTGCTCCGAGGCCAACCCACGCAAAGAAAGCGATCAAGGAAAGCTGATGAAAAACGCGGGAATCTTGCGGATTTTTAGCGTGACCGATAAAAATATTCTTTACTGACGAAAACAAAGACATGCTTCCTCCACTATGAACACTTTCTTAGCTCATTGTCAGAGGGTTGTTCATCCCCTCCCGCCCCGTGAGTTCTATAGGAAACGGCAGAAAATAGAAAGCCAGAGAGTTCTCTCTGGTTAGACTCTCTCATTTAAATTTACGAGGTTAGCTGTCGGGCTAGAGGTGAGCGCCTCCTGTCCTTTTGGACATGAGCCCCAAGGCCGATAAAGGCCGATCTGGTTCCCCCGCTCCCGCCTGCATGAACAGGCAGGATTCAATATTTAATGAAAAAGCATACTCCTAAGAAACCTCAAATGCAAATTTATTTGATTATTTCTGTTCCAAAGCCAAAAGCTGCTGTTTGATCCTGATCCCACCCGCATAACCGCCGATGGAGCCGTCCGCGGCAATAACACGGTGGCAAGGAACCACGATACAGACCGGATTTTTACCGTTCGCGGAACCTACAGCACGGACCGCCTTAGGATTTCTGATCTTTCTGGCCACATCACTGTAAGAAACCGTTTTGCCGTAAGGAATCTTGCTCAGTTCGCCCCAAACCTTCCGCTGAAACGTTGTCCCCTCAAGGTCTAACGGGATATCAAAGTCTTTTCTTTGGCCTGAGAAGTATGACGCAAGCTGGGCCGCAGCCGCATGAAGGGTTTTCTCGACCGGCTGTTCTTGATCTAACGCCTTCAAGGTCTTAATGTTTTGTTTGTTCCAAAAGATCCCTTGCAAACCTTTGTCCGATGCTACTAAATAGAGCTGGCCGATCGGAGACTGAATTTGATATTGAAGCTTTTCCATGTTCACTCCTTATGAGAATTTTTTAGGTATTTAATAAAAGCCTGCAAAAAATAAATGAGAACGCCACCAGCAATGGTCGCACTCCCTTTAATAATAGCGGCCAAAGGAAGACTAAAAGCCAGCACAAAACATGATAGCAACCCAATAAAAGCCAAAGCCCGCGGCCATAAAAGCTTTTCTTTAGCAAGCGATATGACGCACGCGTTGGTGATCGCGTAATAAACAAGGATCGTAAAGGCGCTAAATCCCACTGCGGACAGCACATCGCCGAACACAACGACCAAAGCGACCACCACGCCGACGACGATCTCAGCATATTGCGGAACTTTATAACGGGGATGAACAACTGACAACCATGAGGGCAGGTCACGGTTGGCCGCCATGGCAAAAGCAGTGCGGCTGACCCCCAAAATAAGCGAAAGCAACACACCGAGAGTGGCTGCGGCCGCCCCAAACTTAACGATCGGGCTTAATGAAGCAAATTTCCCTGCATTCAGCGCTTCGACCAATGGAGCCGCCGATAAAGACAGGTGTTTCGGACCGATCGCTAAAAGAACAGCGAGGGTAACGCTCAAATAGATCAAAGCGGTCAGCACGAGCGACGTCACGATCGCCGTCGGGATGTTTTTGCGCGGATCCTGGACTTCTTCACCAAGCGTTGCGATCCGTGCATAGCCGGCAAAGGCGAAGAACATCAGAGCTGCTGACTGCAAAATCCCGGGAATGCTGAAAATATTGATAAAAATATTCAAATTCGCGGGTTCAACGGTTTCTCCAAAAAGTGCAGCCACAAAAACCATGGCCAGAACGCTTAAGACAACAAGAGTGAGCACCCGCGTCATACGGGCCGATTTCTTGATACCGAAAATATTTAAAACCGTAAAACACAGGACCGCGGCCAACGCTAAATATTTGGCAAAGGACGGCGCAACATAATACCCGAACGTTAATGCGGCCGCAGCACAGCTGGCGATCTTTCCGATGATAAAAAGCAATCCGGCAAGCCATCCCCAAAACGGGCCTAATTGTTTTTGCCCATAAACATACGTCCCGCCTGATTCCGGATAAAGCGCGGCGAGTTGCGCCGACGATGTCGCATTACAGAATGCTACGAACGCCGCTAAAATGATCCCAAGCAAAATTCCAGACCCGGCAGCTCCGGCCGCAGGCCCGATCGCGACAAAGATCCCGGAACCGATCATCGCGCTGATGCCCAAAATAACCGCATCAGAAAGTGTCAATTGCCGCGCAAGGCGGTCTTTCATTCTCTCATCAGTCATTTTTAACTCACTTTTTTGATCAATTTTTAATGCTCCTCGCTTTCGCCATTCTAGCAAAACAAAAACCCTCTGCAATTATTAAAATCGCAGAGGGCCTTATCAATCGTTCAGTTAAATCTTATAAGATTAATAAGTATAACGACTTTTACGGTAGTTCCCGTGCCGCGCAACCGTGGCTGACTCATCAAAAGGCACAGTTTTCTCGGCCGGGACGTCATAGCAAGTGATCACGTGAGTCCCCTTAAAGGATTCTTTGGCTTTTTGGACTTGTTCCCGGCTAAGCGGCGGCTGTCCCGACGGACGGATCGGAGTATTTAATTGGATCTCATTGGGGCGCAAAAGGTCGGCTAACGCGCTTAATTCATGCAAATGTTCGATATTGTCTTTGACTAACATCATTTGTAACGCAAACTTCCCTTTGTAACGGGCACGGAACTCGCCAAGCCCTGTCAACAATAACGCATAGTCGATCCCGCAAACGCCGTCAATGCAATTGAACATCTCTTGATTAACGGCATCAAGCTTAGCAAGAACAAAGTCCGCCTGCATCAGGTCATCCTGGACATCCTTAAGATGCAGAAGCGAAGAATTGGTGATCACGGCAACTTTCTCCCGGCGGACCTTTTTAACCGCCCGAATCATCTCCCCTAAATTTTTGGCTAGCGTGGGTTCACCGCGCCCCGAGAAAGTAATGTAGTCCGCAAAGAACGACGGAATACGCCCGATCTCTTCGATCAAGTCACTAACAGGGACAAATTCTTTCCGTTCATTGAATAACTGGGCAGTGTTACCCAACTGGCAATAGTTACAATTCATGTTACAGATCTTTTTCTCATCGGACAAAGGGTCAACGCCCAACGATTTTCCCAAACGCCAAGAATAAACCGGCCCATAGACATAACGAAATGGATTGATCATCTATTTTCCCCTTAGGTTAACCGCGGCCCAATCAATATAGCATAGTCGCATGTTTTTATACTTATACACACAAAGAAATAAGAAAACGAAGGCCGCTATTTCACAAGATCAGCAACGCTCGTTTCCTTTAGAAATTCATAATACGCACTTCGCACAGCTTTCCAACGGTGATGGATCGCGCAGGGCGTCACGTCAGAACATTTCCTCAACCCCAAGGCACACTCCGACCAAAAACTGACATTCTCTATAGGTTCAACGATCTCATATAAAGAGATGTTTTTCGGGTTCCTGCCTAACCGGAACCCTCCCCCCAACCCCTTCTGCGAAATCACGATCTTATGAGTACACAAATACTGCAACATCTTGCCAAGGTAATTCTGAGGGGCATGGATCTTCTTTGCGATCGACCTAACACCTTCATACTGGCCTTCGGGTAACCGGGCCAATTCCACCAAAGCATTGATCACTTGCGTACTTGTCTTACTAAGCATATTCGCATGTGATTATATTTTGATTGGATATTTTGTCAATTATCAATTCATTCTTTGCTTCTATCGAAATCCCTAAAGGGCGGGGTGGGCATGCTCAAGCATTCTTGCGGTCTAATAAATGCACCCCATGGACATGGCAATGGGGCGCGTGGTTATAAATGCTCAAGAGGCGTTTACAACGCGGGAAATGACACTTTCTTCCCTTGGGCGAGGCAGTGAACTTTTTGATAAGGCCTCCTTTATAATGACCGCTTTCATTGTACTCCGAATAAAAAATCTCCAGAAATTAAATGATTATTGAGCAGCTACTTTAGGATTTTCTTCGCCAAGAACATTCCTGTCAGCATCGCACAAACAAAAATAATGGCTTTCGACAATCCCAATCCTATCCCAACGATCGCCGGGCCCGGACAAAAGCCAGCCCAACCCCAACCCATACCGAAGACGACAGCGCCCAAGACCAACGGGGCATCGATTTTCTGTTCTGAAAAAGTATTAAAGCTATCACACAGCACGGGTTTCTTACATTTCCCGATCAAACAATACCCTGTCGCCGTCACTAACAATGCGCCGGTCATGACAAAAACCAAAGTTGGGTCAAAATTCCCGAACAAATCTAAAAATCCGATAACTTTCTGTGGATTAGTCATGCCAGAGATGATCAACCCGGCCGCCATGATAAGCCCGCTTAAGAATGAGATCACGATCGGCATATTAAATCCCCACCATTCTCTTAAGCCACACCACAAAAATTCCCGTTACCATGAAAACAAAAGTTGCAACAAGGGAAGGTTTCGATCGCCTCGCGATCCCGCAAATCCCATGGCCGCTCGTACAGCCATTCCCCAAAACCGTTCCAAAACCGACAAGAAGCCCGGCAATGATCAGATCATATTCCGTGGTATTGATAACGGCGATAACAGGCCATTTCAATTGATAAACAAAACCACCGGCTATAAGGGCAATGACAAAGGCCGCGCGCCACGAAGTATCTTGATCAGGTTTCGCCAACAATCTCGACGTGATCCCGCTGACGCCCATGATGCGGCCGTTGAACCAATATAAGAGAACCGCGGCTAAGCCGATCAACATCCCGCCGAGAAAACCGTGGGCATAAGAAATATTCATTTCACCCCACATCGCTTTAAGATCCATATCATCGGACACCAGTTTGTAAATGCAGACTGAAATAAATTAGCCCCAACAAATGCCGTAAACCAAAGCCATAACGGACTACTATAATGTGCTAAAAGAAGACTTACCAAAACAAAGAGCCCTGCGATCCCACGCAATGATCTTTCCAACATATTAAGCCTCCTTTTTTTGTTGTGGCCTCATAACAACATAGTAAATGACCGGAATGGCCGTGCGCGAAAGCACGGTTGATGCCAACTCTCCCGCCATCAGCGAAACCGCCAAGCCCTGAAAAATAGGATCAAAGAGGATCACTGACGCTCCGACGACAACCGCCATCGCTGTTAACAGCATCGGGCGAAAGCGCACCGCCCCCGCGTCAATGACCGCCTCCTCCAAAGGCATCCCTTCTTTTAAACGCAACTGAATAAAGTCGACAAGAATAATAGAATTACGCACCACGATCCCCGCTCCCGCGATCATCCCGATCATGGACGT
This sequence comes from Candidatus Omnitrophota bacterium, assembly GCA_020849375.1. Lineage (GTDB taxonomy): Bacteria > Omnitrophota > Gorgyraeia > Zapsychrales > JANLHA01 > JADLGJ01. The sequence continues at coordinate 7,693 of JADLGJ010000049.1, read as the reverse complement.
CGCCGTAAAAAATGTTCCCGACAGCCAATGGGCAGGCAATATCCCAACGAGCGTCAAAGGGATGGGCATCATAATGATCAACGGGACCTTAAAGGACTGGAACCATCCGACGACCAACACATAGATTAAAATAAGCACGACCGCAAAGGCAATGCCCAGATCTCTAAAGACCTCATAGGTGATGTGCCACTCCCCGTCGAATTTCAAAGACCATTGATTTTCATTGGTCGGCAGACTTGTCCAAAAGGTCGCCAATGATCTCTGATTGTCAGGATTTGTCGGAAGAACTAACTTCTGAAGGCTCTTTTGAAGATCAAAAATAACATAAACCGGACTTTCAAAGGGACCGGCAACATCGCCAAAGACATAATTGACCCGCATAAGATTCTTATGAAAGATCGGCTTTTCTTTTAATGTATTTTCGGCCTTAACTAAATCTTTAAGCGGGACAGGCACGCCCGAGCTGGATAAAAGCGTGATCCCCAGAACATGATCCAAGTCTTTGCGTTTATCTTCCGGTAAGCGCAACACAATTTCTACCGGTTCATATTCATCGGACAGATGCGCTAAATCAACGCTTTTGCCAGCCAGCGCCGTAGAAATAATACCGGCGATAGCAGAGGAAGAAATTCCATTGAGGCTGGCTTTTTGATGATCAATGGCCAGATGCAATAATTTCTCGCTGGCTGGCGTTGGTGTTGTGATATCCGTTACGGAAGAATTCGCGGACATCACCTGCTCGACCTGCTTAGCTAGTGTGTCACGCCCGCTTTGTTCCGGGCCATAGACTTCCATCACTAAAGTGGATAATACGGGTGGCCCGGGAGGAACCTCAGCTATCTGAACATGGGCGCCATAACTGGAAACAATCTCGTGAATGTTGCCACGCACAGACTTGGCAATGGCATGGCTTTGCCGATGACGTTTAGACTTTGGTAAAAGATTGACCTGCAAGTCTGCTTGATGGGTGCCATTGCGCAGATAATAATGGCGCACGAGCCCATTAAAATTATACGGCGCACTTTCTCCGACGTAAGCTTCGATATTATCGACCTCGGGGATGGCCTGCAAATAACGCGCGATCTTTTCGATCACTTCACCTGTTGTTGCTAAAGACGACCCCTCCGGCATATCGAGGACCACTTGAAATTCATTCTTATTGTCAAAAGGCAACATCTTGACCTTAACCCCCTTAAGGGGTACCAACAAAACTGCAAACCCTAAGAGCACACCAACAATAATGAAAAAATTCTTACGCGCCTTTGAATGATAGATCAACGGTTTCATATAAGAACGATAAACCCGCGTCAAGAAATCTTCTTGGGTGTCGTGACCTTTGATCGTGCCCTTTTCAAAACTACGTTTAAGAATAACCGTAGCTGCCCATGGCGTAGCGATAAAAGCTGCCATCATAGAAAAAACCATCGCCAAGCTCGAGCCGATCGGGATCGGGCGCATATAAGGCCCCATCAGCCCGCCGACAAAAGCCATCGGCAAAACCGCCGAAATAACCGTGAGGGTCGCCAAGATCAAAGGACTTTGAACCTCAATGACCGCGCCAATAACAATATCCAGGAATTTACGGCCGCGATTCTGTGCCAAACGCAAATGCCGGACGATATTCTCAACATTCACAATAGGATCATCGACCAAAATACCGATCGAGAAAATAAGGGCAAAAAGCGTGATACGGTTCAACGTAAATCCCAGCCAATAGAAAGAGGCGAGCGTCAAAGCAAGCGTGACCGGAATAGCTACCGCCACGATTCCCGCTTCTTTCCAACCCAAAACTAAAGCAATGAGGAACGCAACCCCGATGACCGCAATGGCCATATGAATAAGAAGTTCATTGGATTTCTCGGTGGCCGTTTCTCCATAATTACGGGTCACCTCAAATTTGACGTCTTCAGGGATCAAATTGCCTTTAATAACGTCGATCTTCTTTAAAACTTGTTCACAGAGCCTTGCGGCGTTAGATCCTTTGCGTTTTGAAATAGCCAAAGTCACAGCTTGCAACGGCTCTTGATCTGCATCCCCGCGAGCTATTCCAAAACGGATATTGACATAGTGTTCTTCGTCATCCGGGCCATCAATAACGCGAGCGATGTCTTTCAAATAAACCACGTTGCCCGAGGAAGAACTGACAACAAGGTTTTCGAGATCTTCCTTAGAGCTAAAGAACCCGTCGGTTTCAACCGTTACCATCTTGGGACCTGTTTGCAAATGCCCGGCGGGAGATTTGACATTGGATGACACAATGGCGCGCTCAAGTGCGGCAGGGTCAATTAAATACTCCGACATCTTCATTGGGTCCAGCAACACCTGGAACCTTCGCTTATGCCCTCCAATGATCTGCGTCTGTGAAATATCCGGGATAGCATTGACCTCCTGCTGCACCGATGCGGCAATGCGGCGTAATGCTCTCCCATCCTTGGCCCTTGAATAAAATGTTAATGATAAAATCGGGACATCATCGATCGAATGGACCTTGATCAACGGTTGAGAAGCCCCCTGCGGCAAGAAATCTAAATTCGCAAAAACCTTTGTGTATAACTTAGTCAAAGATTTCTCAAGATCTTCACCGACTTTAAAACGAACGACGATCAAAGCTCCGTCTGTTTGTGCCGTCGAATAAATATATTCAACACCAGAAATTTCCCAGAGTTTCCGCTCCCCCACATTGATGATCCGCTGTTCCACCTCTTGCGAAGTCGCGCCGGGATACCGGACAAAAATATCGAACATCGGGACAGAAATCTGCGGCTCTTCTTCTCTTGGCAGATTAACCACCGCCATAATCCCTAAAAATATCGCGAATCCTAAGATCAGGGGAGTGACCTTGGACTTGACAAAAAACCCTACAACTTGGCCGATCCAGTTCATATGGCTATTGTCCATAGACGCTCTCAGCTTCACCGGGAGTCAATTCCCCGGCATAATATTTCAAAATTAAAACATTCTGCCGACGGGCAGCTTCTAGTTTCAACCAATATTCCTGCGATTGCACGAGTCCCGCCCTCACCGAGATCATCTGATCAATAGAGCGCCGGCCTTGTTGATATAATGGCGCCATCAATTTTGCGGCTTGAGCCGCATCATCGCGATTTTGAACAGCTAACTGGGCATTCGTTTCCAGGGCTTGCAAACGATAATAAATTTCAGCGGTATCCTTAACGGCTTGGTCCTTGGCTTCTTGTAATCCCGCAACTAATCGCTTCACTTCTTCCTTAGCCGCCTTGACCCTTGAGCCGTAGCCAGGATCAAAAAGATCCATCTTAGCTTTAATCCCGACGATATAATTCTCGCCGCCACTGTCTCCGATACGGTGAACATTCTCATCGGCATTCCCATAGGCCATGACCTTGGGTAAAAAACTCCCCTTTTCACTCGTGACTTCAAATCCTTGCGCTTCCAAACTTTTCTCCATTGTTTTAATATCCAGCCGGCCCACAACAGCCTTAGCTATCCACTCTTGCGCTGTCCCTTGTACCGATAATGGTTTTTTAAAATCCATCTCCACCTCCACCGGCAGAGTTGGATCTGTCCCACGCAAAACATTAAAAACCATAGCCAAAGCCGCACGCTGGGCTTGTGTTTCGTTGACAGTTTGTAAAAGTTGCGTCTTAGTCATTCGTGCAAGATAGAAATCGGCACCCAAAACCAACCCTTTGTGGCTTAAAGATTCCGCCATCGCGACATCGTCCTCAGCTTTAGAAACAACTTCATCAAGAGTTTCCAACAATTTACTTGTGATCGCCAGGCGACTATAAACTTCAGATGCCGCCAGAATGGCTTCCATGCGGGTTGACTCGGATTGGAACTGGGCTGACTCCGCCAGCAGTCCGGCGGCTTTGATCCGTGAAGTTGTTTGAGAAAAATCAAATAATAACCATTGCCCTCCGACCCCAGCGGAGTAATCCACCCGAGGTGAGGGAGTATTAAGCCTCCCTAAAGAAAAATCATCGCTGGTAAAACGATTTTGACGCAATAGGGCACCAAAAACATAGACGGGATCGTCGCCATATTCAGCTTTAACCGATGCCCAAAACTCAGGAACTCTGCCTGAGGCAACTAAAGCTTTTTGCGCGATCGCTTTCTCAACAGAAGCATGTTCTTTCTTTAATAAAGGATAATACGCCAAAACCTCGGCGAGGTATTCCTTATAAGAAACCCTCGGAGATAAAAGAGCGTCTTCCGCTAAAGTGATGTTTGCAGACAAAACAAAAAGGGAACCTATGATGATCCCAAGTAAAGATCTCACCCAATTTCTCCCAGAATTTTTAAAAGCTTATTGAACTTTTTATCAGTTAAACGATAACAGGCTTTTAGCCCCTTCTTTTCATAAGTAACAATTCCTGCGGACCTTAAAGTAGCCAAATGTTGCGATACTGTTGATTGCGGCAGCCCCATCTTTTCAACAATCTTTGCGACATGACAACCGTATTTTGCGATCCCTACCGTCATTTGAAGACGGGCGGGATGCCCCAATGCCCTAAGGATCGTTGCGCTTTTCGGATAGTCCATCAAGATCTCCTTTTAAATCGTTATATCGCGATAATACGATATTAAAACAAGAATGTCAAGGACGCAGGCCCCGAGAGATCCGGCATTTATACACCACTAGAATGAAATTACTTCTTATCCGGCCAGCTCTGCGGCACCTTGCGAACCTTACTAACGTCATAACCTTGATCCGATAACATTTTGAGCAAACTCTGGTAATCGGCTTCCGGGATTTGCGGCGTGCGCGCCTGGATCCAAAAATAATCCCGCTTATTACGGCCGATGATCGTTTGGCTATAGTCGGGACTGAGATAGGTGATCAGAAATTCGGCTTTAAAAGGCCAAATAAACTGCATCCCCCAAGTTGAATTGTTCACCTTGTCAACGATAAAACCGTGCGGATTGTAACGCTTCAGCGGCCCATCAAAAGAACCGCTATGAAAAGTAAAGACCGTATTGATACTGCCGTCGGGGCGCATCTGGTATTCTTCGATCGCGTTATAGGCCTTGGTCTCGATAAAGGTCGGGATACAGGCAATGACATACCACGGCCCCATGTAACGGTTGATGTCGACCTTTTCAACAGTCTTTAATTTCGGCAGTGAACTGGCACAGCCCGTCAATGATAAAGCCACTACGAACACCAGCATTTTCTTAAAGATCATATCCACCTTTTTGGTTTACAACATTTTGATTATAGCCGGTCATCTTCATTTGCACATTCTGGGCAACAGCAGTGCTATTAGCTTAACTTAAATAAAAAGCCCCTGCAACTTTTAAAGTGGCAGGAGAAAATTCATAAAGCGCCTGAAAAACGCTATATATCGTTGTGTCTTAAGAGCTTCCTGATATGATAATTTTTATGCGGCATAATATTAGCATTTTGTTCTTGTTGGGAATTTTTCTGATCAGCCCTCCCTCCCCGGGACATGCCCAGTCCACGGATCCGGCGCCGGCCATACGCGAGATCAACCGGCCCGTATTGGAACAACTCATGGAAAAACTAAAACTTCCCGTTCCGCAGAGGCCGGAAATCGAAGCCCCTCCCCCGGAAGAAAAACCCGTCGAAGGGCCGCGTTTTTTTATCAGAAGTATAAAGATCACAGGAATGGAAAGTTTCCCGCCGGAGAAATTCGACGCTCTTAAGAAAAAATATGAACAGCATGACGTCTCTATGGGCGAGCTAACCATGCTCAGCAAAGAGATCATGCAGGAATATTTAAAAAGCGGGATTCTAGCCACCTGCTTTATCCCCCAGCAACACATCGCGGAGGGAAATATTACCCTTCAGGTCTTGGAAGCCAGAATGGGCGATCTTCATGTGAACGATCATAAATATTTTAGAAAAAACCGTATCACGTACTACTGGAAAGTCCCTCAGGGCGAGATCATAAAATACTCCAAAGTATTAGAAGGCCTTTCGCTCATTAATAAAAATCCGGACCGTAAAGCTAAGGCCATCTTCAGTAAAGGCACCAAGCCAAGAACCACCGATGTCACGCTCGATGTCAAAACGCATTTTCCTTTGCACTTTAATTACAGCATTGATAACGAAGGCGTGACCTCCACCGGAAAAGTGCGGTCGACCGTTGGAGCGCGCCAACACAATTTATTGGGATTGGATGATACCTTGCTCGCCGGATATCTCTTTGGCCAAGATTTTGACGGCATTTACACTTACCATTCCGTCCCCGTCACCAACTTCGGCACGACGCTGGTTTATGGACACACTTTAAGCAAGGCCTCGCCTAAAAAAGAATTTGAATCATCCGGCATCCATGCCAAAGCCAGAGATATGTCGGTTGCGGTTCATCAGGATATTTTTTGGAAAGGCCAGTATACTGGAGACGTGCATCTGGGATTGGATGTCCAGGACCACAGGACCGTTACTAATTCCGGAACCACCAGCCGTGACCGCCTGCGCGTCATACGCGTCGGGTATGACCGGATCTACCGGAAATTTAACCGGGCGATCTCTTTGACGACTGAGCTGTCCCAGGGCATCAACGGCCTCGGGAGCCGGAGAAATAATCCCTTAGCCAGCCGCGGCGCGGAAAATACATTTTCCAAGATGAACCTCACCTTACAAACCAGGTATTCTCCGTTATGGGATCTGCAGGGAAACTTTCAACTCAAAGCCCAAACCACCAACGAACGTTTAGCGCCGCAGGAAGGCTTTTATTTAGGAGGGATGTCTTCCGTACGCGGGTATCCGTCCGGCGACTTTCTCGCCGACGATGCGGTGCAAATCAACAGCGAAATTATCCTGCCCACTTTCTTTATTCCGGCCAATGTCCCCATGCCCTTTTCAAAACGGCCTTTGAAAAAGAATGTGACCTTTGTCGGCTTTTTGGATTATGCCTGGGGAAACAAACAGGACCACCTCGCCGGGGAGAAGGACACTGCCAATCTCATGGGAACCGGCGCGGGGTTTCGGGTTCTTCTGATGGATAAAGCCAGCTTACGGATCGAATGGGGATTTCCGATCGGGGATAAAACGATTACCGAAAGCGGGAAGTCACGATTTCATTGCTCGCTAGATTTCGAATTCTGACCGTTTTCGCCTTACCGTGCGATAATCCCGGAGATAAAGTCCGCAGAAATTGTTTCTTGAGTTGATACCGTACCCGCGGGTATCGTCATAGCAGGAAGAGATCCCAGTTCTCCGGTAAATGAGGCCCCTTCAAAATCCACTGTCGTTCTCCCCGCGCTTTGCGGTTCCGTCGCCCATACTTTTTCAAAACGTTCTAATGAGCGCCCGCCCTTGCCCCGGTTCGTGGGAAACTCGCGGGGATCAAAAGTGATACCGGGAATTTCGATGGGCAAGGTGCCGATCGTTTGTTCAACCGCGACGAGAGAAATCGCGCTAATGCCTGTGCCTTGCTGGACCGGCGGCGGCGCGGGAAAGAACCAATTCGTATTCCCCAGCGAATCCAAACAGCCAACGCCGCAATTCAGCGGGTCAACCACGACGGCATTCGAGTCCTTCACATCCAGATTCGCCACGGTGACACTCAACGTCGGGAAAAGATTCCAGGCCGTCCCGTCAAAGGTGGAACGTAAAGCGAGCCGTTGGGCGGCGCTTTGGCCCTGCAGATTCAAGGCTCCGGTGATCACCTGGGTTTTTCCTTGTTCAAAAGTCAATGTCCCCACGGCGCTGGCCATCTTGGTCAAATCATTAAAAGTCGTA
>JADLGJ010000048.1 GCA_020849375.1 Candidatus Omnitrophota bacterium | reverse complement strand
GATAAATTTACGGCCGGTCAATTCCGCGATCTTCTCAGCGGATTTCTCAGCAAAGTGTGGATGAGTATTGATGCCTGTCCCGACCGCTGTTCCGCCTAAAGCTAACTCGTGCAGCCGCGGCAAACATCCCTCGATCCGCTTGAGGTCATTGCTCAATTGCTGAACATAACCGGAAAATTCCTGTCCAAGCGTTAAGGGAACCGCGTCCATTAAATGAGTACGACCTATCTTAATAATATCCTTGAATTCATCTGATTTTTTTGCGAGATCATCCCGCAATTTTGTGACAGCCGGGATCAATTGTTTACAAACCGCTTCCACGGCGGCAATATGCATGGCCGTGGGGAAAGTGTCGTTCGAACTCTGTGATTTATTGACATCGTCGTTGGGGTGAACCGGTTTTTTTGAGCCCATGGCTCCCCCGCTCATCTCGATCGCACGGTTGGAGATGACTTCGTTGACGTTCATGTTCGATTGGGTGCCGCTACCGGTTTGCCAAACAACAAGCGGGAAATGCTCGTCGAGTTTGCCGGCGATAATTTCATCGGCCGCACGGGCAATAAGCTCAGCTTTCTCGGTATGTAAAATATTCAGGTCACGATTGACCAAGGCCGCCGCTTTTTTCAAGACCGCAAAAGCCCTGATCAGCTCGGTTGGCATTTTTTCCGTCCCGATCTTGAAATTTTCAAAAGACCGCTCTGTTTGTGCGCCCCAATATTTATCTGCAGGGACTTTGATCTCTCCAAAACTATCTGTCTCAATACGGTGTGACATTTGCGCCTCTATTCTTTATTTTTCAAAAATGCTGTTAAAAGACGGACGCCTGATCCGGTCGCGCCATGGCCATAATAAAACCGGCCTTTCCCATCAACAAAAGATGTTCCGGCGATATCAAGATGCGCCCACGGTGTGTCATTAACAAAACTACGTAAAAATTCTGCCGCTGTGATCGCCCCGCCCGCCCCCTTAGGAAGGCCGACGTTCTTAAGATCAGCGATCTCGGATTTGACATAATCTTTAATTTCTGAGTAAGACGGTAAGCGCCAGGCGCGGTCATCGGTTTCACTTGCGGCCGCGAGGACATCTTTAGCCAATTCATCATCATTGGAAACTAAACCGGAATAATCATACCCCAGAGCAATAACGCAAGCGCCAGTCAAGGTCGCGAGGTCAATAAAACGGCTCGGCTTATAATTCTTTTCCACATAAGCCAAAGCATCGGCTAAAACCAAACGGCCTTCAGCATCCGTATTAAGAATTTCAACGGTTTTCCCATTATAGCCACGGAACACATCGCCGGGCTTAAAGGCCAGAGAACCGATACAATTCTCAGCGATCGCAGTGACAAAAATAATATTGGTCTTCAAATTAAGGGCGAGTGCATTCTTTAAAGTCCCGATCACGGCGGCAGCTCCGCTCATGTCTGAACGCATTGTTTCCATATGGCCGGTCGGTTTTAAGTTCAGCCCCCCAGTATCAAAAGTGATCCCTTTTCCGACGATGGCCGTATAACCTTTGCCCTTGCCGGCACCTGTATATTTAACGATGATCAACTTGGGTTCTTTGGGGCTTCCCTGATTAACCGCGAGGTGAAGGTTTAAACCTTTAGCCTTCATTTCCTTTTTGTTCAAAATTTCTACCGCAACATTCTTTTTCCCGCGTACTAAACCTAAAATCGTCGCTTCTAAAAAGTCTGACGTTGAAATGTCCGCGTTTTCATTGATCAAATTACGGGTCAGACTGACACCCTGACACGTAATAACCGCATCCTCATATTCCTTTTTAGCGGCAACAGCCAAAATATAATTCTTTTCGATCGGACGAAGTGTTTTTTCTGGAGCCTTACGGTATTTATCCCAAGAGTATGTTCCGATCAAGATCCCTTCAATGATAGCGATCACAGCCTGTTCATCGCGGCTATGCGGAACAACTTCAATATCATTGATCTTTTTAAAAGCACTCGAAAGGGCGGCCTGGCGGACAATGCCACGAAGTGCGGTCATGTTCGTTTTTCCAGCCTCGCCTGCGCCGACTAATAAAACGACCTTATTATTAACGATGAGCGGGAAGGTCTCCCGTTCTTCACCATGGAATTGGCCGGCATCAATGACCGCTTTTACCGCATCGCGCAATACGGCATTCGTTATAACATTAAAAGCTTTTTTGTGGGTCTGGCCTTTATCGAGCAGAATGATAGTTGCCGGTTTGTCAAATTTTGGGGATGATTGAAAACGGATCACAGGTTGCCCCTTTCATAGATGTTAGGCAATAGCAGGAAACTTAACGGTTATTCATCGGAACATAATCGCGGGTCAAACGACCGGTATATATCTGGCGCGGGCGGCCGATGCGGGTTTCAGAGCTTTCTTTCATTTCTTTCCAATTGGCGATCCATCCAGGCATGCGCCCTATAGCGAACATCGCCGGGAACATCTTGGTCGGGATACCGATCGCCCTATAAATGATCCCGCTGTAAAAATCCACATTGGGATAAAGTTTACGTTGTTGAAAATAATCGTCTTTTAGCACTGCATCTTCAAGCGTCACCGCAAGGTCCAGGAGAGGATCTTTAATACCAAGTTTCTTTAAAAGATCATGGGCGCGTTTTTTAATGATCTTCGCCCGAGGATCATAGTTCTTGTAAACACGATGCCCAAAACCCATTAAACGGTAATTATCATTAGAATCTTTGGCCTTGTTGATATACTTCTGAATATTACCGCCGTCTTTCTGGATCACTTCCAGCATCTCGATAACTTCCTGGTTGGCCCCGCCGTGCAACGGCCCCCACAAGGCACAAATACCAGCCGATACCGACGCAAAAAGATTAGCCCATGAACTGCCGACCATACGCACCGTCGACGTACTACAATTCTGTTCATGATCAGCGTGAAGGATCAGGACGGTCTGTAGCGCATCGACCATTTCCGGAACGATCTTATAGTCTTTTGTTTTTGTGGAAAACATCATATGCAAGAAGTTCGGGATATACTGCAAGTCATCACGTGGACCGACCAAAGGTTTACCGATAGATTTTTTATACGAATGTGCACAGATCGTGCGGACCTTCGCTAAAAGCTCGACCGCAATAAGATCGATCTCTTCCTTGCTTGGTTCCGGCTTGATCAACTCCGGATAATATGCCCCGAGAGAAACGACCATCGCTGACAGGATCCCCATCGGGTGACCGGTCGCCGGATACCCCTCGAAAAACTTTTCCATATCCTTATGGATCGCGGCGTGCTTTGTGAAAGACTTCGAAAAATTGGTCAGCTGGGTTTTTGTAGGAAGGTCACCGTAAATAAGAAGATAACTTGTCTCAAGAAAGGTCGAATTCTCAGCGATCTGCTCGATCGGGATACCGCGGTAACGCAAAATACCGACTTCACCGTCAAGAAAAGTGATAGCGCTTTTGCAAGACCCGGTATTAGCGTACCCATTGTCGAGTGTGATATAGCCGGTATCTTTTCGGAGGTTAGAAATATCAATGGCCTTTTCTTTTTCCGTTCCCGTGATAACCGGGAGTTCAAAAGTTTTTCCATCGACAATTAATTTTACATTTTCTGCAGGGGTGTCTACCATAACGATTCCTTATACAATGATTAATAAGCGGCGATATTATATTACAATCAAAAGCGGAACGCAATCAGGATCATGCGTTGTCGTTCTTCTCGAGGATCGCGGCGATCTTGGTGAGCAAAATATCTGTGTCGATCGGCTTAAGAACATAGTCGTCACAACCCTTGTTAAAGGCTTCGACAAACCGTTTTTCATAGGCCGTAACGATAATGATCGGCACACCGTCACCCAAAGCGATCCCTGCCGCCTTCTCACTTTCTCGGATGCGGTGAAGGATCTCCAAGCCGTTGACTTCCGGAAGTTCAATGTCCAACAGGATCAAACTATATGGGGCTTGCCGCTGCGTTGAAAGGTTGTACGCTTCGATCGCTTCTTTACCGGTTGCGGCAAAATCACAGACCGCTATCTCCCGCAAGATCTCGGCTAGCAGCATACGGTTCTCAAAATTATCGTCAACGATCAGGATCTTATGCATAAACGCTCCCTAGGCACTACTTAACCTTCCTAATTTTGTCTTGCGATCGTATTCATGTACTGTTGCAACTTTTCACTTTCCTTGCGCAACGCCTCAAAATATTGCGACAACCGTGATTGCGGCTCCCCCGCTTTGACCGCATCATGCATCATCGACTCGACCGCAGCCAAACTTCTTAAGCGTAAATTGCCCGCCGTCCCTTTTATCTCATGCAGGGTCATGCGCATTTGGTCGCGGTCATTTGAAGACATTGCGTCGCTTAAGATCTTAAGCTTACCGGACAAACTATTAACAAAGCTCATCGTGATCTTCAGATAGATCTCCGGGCGAATCCGCAATTCTTCGCTGACCTGTTTGACATCAATATTGATCGAATTATTATCAGAAACCATAATATTACCCTTTCACGGCTGCGGCTAATTCCGTCTCCAGTTGAAAGAAAATATCCTTAAACTTACTTAAAAACCCGGCGATCTTCTCTTTATCACGGCTACTTTTGACCTCTTGGTTCATTTCGCGGGCGATCATTGACAAGGTCGTAATGCGCATATTGTCATAATCACCTTTCCAGCGGTGCGAAATTGACTGGATCTTATCAAAATCAGCGATCGGCAACGCGGTTTCCATATCCTTGATATCTACCTGTGTTTGCGACACAGCTTTGCCCAGGATCCGCAAATAAATATCCTTTGGGATCTTGAGGCTGTCGGCGTTCTGTTGTGGATTTAAGATCATCTTATTTTCTCGGGGGAACAATACCCATTGTCATATCAAAAACCATACGTTTTTCATTTTCCAAGTAATAGTTAACAGTATAGAAGTCAAATTCGCTGGGACAAAAATCAACTCCGGGAACCGCGTTATTGCGATAGGTTTTAAAATGCGACATTTCCAACTCAATATATCCCGCCGCAGAGATCTCCGACTTAAAACGGCCGGCTAAAATATTGCACAGGGTCCCGCAAGAATCCAGCAGGGCATTTTCATTCTCATCATCGACCGGCGGATACTTCAGGTGTTTCATCAGCTTCGCCATATAGTTCTGCGGTACATAAACGATCAAAGCGCCAACCGCTTTCTTCTTAGCCATATCTGCCGCATTCAAATAGTAATTGACCGCAGAAACATAGGCCGCTTCATTATTGAACTTCTCCATACCGTCAGCCTGGATCTTCCCCTGATATTCAACG
>JADLGJ010000047.1 GCA_020849375.1 Candidatus Omnitrophota bacterium | reverse complement strand
TCTTCACGCCACTCGGAAAAGGACAGCGTGCTTTGATCGTTGCCCCGCCGTACAGCGGTAAAACGACACTCTTGCAAAAAATCGCAAATTCTATCACAATAAACAACCCTGACGTCGTCCTGATCGTCCTTTTGATCGACGAACGTCCGGAAGAAGTTACGGACATGCAACGGGGGGTTAAAGGTGAAGTTATTGCTTCGACTTTTGACGAACCGGCCGAACGCCACGTGCAGATCGCCGAGATCGTTCTGGAAAAAGCCAAGCGTCTCGTCGAACACAAGCGTGACGTCGTTATTTTGCTCGACAGCATCACGCGTTTGGCCCGTGCCTACAACACGGTCGTTCCCCACAGCGGAAAGATCCTTTCCGGCGGTGTGGACTCCAATGCGTTGCACAAGCCGAAACGTTTTTACGGTGCCGCTCGTGCTGTCGAAGAAGGTGGTAGCTTAACGATCATTGCGACCGCTCTTGTTGATACCGGCAGTCGTATGGACGAAGTTATCTTCGAAGAATTCAAGGGTACGGGTAACATGGAACTCCAGTTGGACCGGAACTTGTTCCAGCGCCGTATTTATCCGGCGATCGACATCAAGCGTTCCAATACTCGCCACGAAGAACTTCTGATGAAAGAAGACGAGTTGCAACGGATATGGTTATTGCGAAAAGCGATCAATGACCTTAATACCGCCGAGGCAATGGAGCTTCTGATCGACCGTTTAGGGAAGTACAAGAGCAATAAAGAGTTCTTAGATAATATGAATAAGTAAGATAGATAAACAAACACAAGGAGAGAAACACATGAAAGCTGAAATCCATCCGTCGTACGAAGTAACAACCATCACCTGCGCCTGTGGCGAAGTGATCCACACCCGTTCTGTCAAGCAGAACATTCGTGTGGAAATTTGTTCCAAATGCCATCCGTTCTTTACGGGTGAAAAGAAATTTGTCGACTCTGCCGGTCGTATCGAGCGTTTCGAACAGAGATATAAAAAAGGCAAAAAATGATCAATTTCGAGAAGCTCCATAAAGCCAGAGATCGCTATCGCGAACTGGAAGGGCTCCTCGGTGATCCGCAGGTTATTGCTGACCAACCGCAATATCAAAAGTTCGCCAAAGAATTCTCGAGCTTAGGCCCGGTGATGGACGCTTTGAAGGCTTATGATGCGTTGGGTCAGCAGATCGCTGATTCCAAAAAGCTCCTTGAAGAGAATCATGACAAGGAGTTTGAAGCATTGATCCTTTCAGAAATTGACGATTTGAAGGTGAGCCAGAAAGAAGCGGAAGTCAGGCTCGATGAGCTGGCCAATCCGAAGCCTGTCGATAAGGACACGGGTGTTATCATTGAAATCCGTGCCGGTACCGGCGGGCAGGAAGCTTCGCTTTTTGCGGCTGACCTTTACCGCATGTATTCCCGTTACGCTGAACGGCAGGGCTGGACCGCTGAAATCATGAGCAGCAACGAGTCGGAAGCCGGCGGTTTCAAAGAAGTTGTTTTAAGTGTTTCTGGAAAAGGTGCCGCCCGCCACTTAAAGTGGGAAAGCGGCGTGCATCGGGTCCAGCGCGTCCCGGCCCCGGAAGCCTCCGGCCGTATCCACACCTCCGCCGCCACTGTCGCCGTTTTGGAAGAACCGGAAGACGACGTTGAGATCAAGATCGATCCCAAAGATTTGAAAATCGATGTTTATCGCTCCTCCGGCCCCGGTGGCCAAAGTGTTAACACGACGGACTCCGCTGTGCGTTTTACCCATTTCCCGACAGGGATCGTGGTCGTCTGTCAGGATGAACGTTCGCAATTGAAAAACCGTGCTAAAGCGATGCGGGTCCTGCGCGCGCGTATCAAAGACAAGATGCAGCAGGAACATTTTGAGAAAACGAGTAAAGAACGCAAATCGCAGATCGGGACCGGCGACCGTAGCGAAAAGATCCGTACGTATAATTTCTCCGACCACCGCATTACCGATCACCGCATTGGTTTTACCACGCACCAGTTAACGGCTGTTCTCGACGGTGATATGGAAGATTTGATGAATGCTTTGATGCTCGAAGAAGATAAGATGCTGGCCGAGCAGTCGTCAGAAGGACAAGGGTCATGACGGAAAAGGAGTTGATGTTAACTTCAATTCTTGATTGTGACCGAACCGCGCTTTATGCCGAACCGTTAAATTTGTCCGCGGAACAGCAGGCGAAATTGTCACAGATGCAGGAGCGCCGTAGCGCGGATGAACCACTGCAGTATATCCTCGGCTCAACTGATTTTATGGGTGTTAAGATCAATGTTGATTCCCGTGTTTTGATCCCTCGCCCGGAAACAGAATTGTTGGTCGAGAATATTTTGCAATTCGCCCATCGCTACGCCACGTCAGAATTGCGTATCCTTGATATTGGCACGGGAAGCGGAAATATCCCGATCGCCTTGGCTAAGGGCTTGCCGACGGCGCGTGTTTTTAGTCTTGATATTTCGGCTGAGGCCTTATCGGTCGCCCGTGAGAATTCACGGCAGAATAATGTTGCCCAACAGATCGATTTTGTGCAGGTTGACTTTTTTGAATTTGTCGAGAATTATCGTGAGCTCGAAAATCATTTTGATATAATTGTCTCCAATCCGCCGTACATTGCCACAGCGGCACTTGCCGGTTTACCGGCGGATGTGAAAAAAGAGCCGGTCCTGGCATTAGATGGCGGGGAAGACGGATTGAGATTTTACCGTACCCTGCTCGCCAACGCGAAAAGGTTTTTAAAGCCGGGTGGATATTTAGCGTGCGAAATTGGCGAAGGACAAAAAGAGGCCCTCACGGGCCTATTGGACCAAAACGGTTACCATCATTTCGTTTTTTGTAATGATCTAGCCGGCAAGCCGAGATTTTTTACAGCGCAAGTTTAATTCTTAACTAAGGACTATCGCTCATGGACAAATTGGTCATTGAAGGCGGGAAGAAGCTCAAAGGTGAGGTCAGGGTCAGCGGTTCCAAGAACTCAACGTTACCGATCCTTGCGGCAACGCTGCTCACCGACGATAAATGTGTGATCCGCAATGTCCCGAAATTGCGTGACACGCTCACGATGATCAAGTTGCTTCGCTCGCTAGGGAAAACCGTTGACTACAACAATAATACTGCGGTCATCAGCGGCGCGGCTAATAGTTCTTCGGCAGATTATAAATTGGTTTCTACGATGCGCGGTTCGTTTTGTGTTATGGGGCCGCTTTTGGCTAAATTCAGGACTGCAAAAGTTTCTCTTCCCGGCGGTTGTGTTATCGGGATTCGTCCGGTTGACTTGCACATTAAGGGTTTTCAGGCGCTCGGTGCTGGCATTGAGGTTGAAGGCGGTTATGTTATCGCCAAAGCCAAACAGTTAAAAGGCGATTTGATCTATCTCGGCGGTATGTTCGGGCCGTCCGTTTTAGCGACGGATAATGTCATGATGGCCGCGAGTTTAGCGACGGGCGAAACGATCATTGAAAGTGCTGCGTGCGAACCGGAAGTGGAAGAGCTTACCGAATTTTTGATCAAGATGGGTGCCAAGATCGAAGGCAAAGGCACGCCGCGTTTGGTTATTCATGGCGTCAAAAAATTGCATGGCGCGGAATATGATATAGGGCCTGACCGCATCGAAGCCGGGACTTTTGTTCTCTTGGCGGCGGCAACGGGAAGCACGCTAACCTTGCGCAATGTGAATTATTCCCAGCTTCTCGTTCTTATGGACCGCCTTGAACAATGCGGTGTTAAATTTAAGAAGGGTAAGGATTCGTTGACGGTCACCGGGCCTAAGAAATTAAAGCCTGTTAGCGTGACGACCTATCCGTATCCCGGTTTCCCGACGGACTTGCAGGCGCAGTTCATGGCCTTGATGTCCATTACCCCCGGGATCAGCATTATTACTGATAAAGTTTTTCCGGATCGTTTCATGCACATTGCCGAGTTGAACCGTATGGGAGCGAATATCCGTCGCGATAACGGGGCTGCCATTGTCGAGGGGGTGAGAAATCTTTTCGGCGCGCCGGTCATGGCGTCCGATCTGCGTGCATCAGCCGCTTTGGTTTTAGCTGGCTTGGTCGCGAAAGGGAAGACAGAAATCCACCGTATTTACCATTTGGAGCGCGGTTATGAAAATATCGACGAAAAATTAAAGAAACTAGGGGCAAAGATCTACCGCGAAAAAGAATAATATGTTACTCATCATCGACAATTACGACTCATTTACGTATAACCTGGTCCAGTACTTCGGCGAGCTCAAGGCGGAGATGAAGATCTTTCGCAACGATGCGTTGACCATTGACAAGATCAAGGCCATGAAGCCGTCTCGGATCGTTATTTCTCCGGGGCCGGGCCGTCCGGAGGACGCTGGTGTCACCGTTGATGTCATTAAAGAATTGAGCGGCAAAGTTCCGATCTTGGGCGTTTGCCTTGGGCATCAGGCGATCGGGTATGCTTACGGTGGCAAGATCATCGGCGCAAAACATTTGATGCACGGGAAAACTTCACCGATCGAACATAAGAATTCGGATGTTTTTAAAAGCCTTGAAAATCCTTTCGAAGCGACGCGCTATCATTCGCTCGTCATTGACCCAAAATCTTTGCCCGACTGCCTTGAGGTTACCGCATGGACCAAGGATAAGGACAAAGAGATCATGGGCGTAGCCCACAAGACGCTTCCTTTATGGGGTGTGCAGTTCCATCCCGAATCTATCCTGACCAAGTCCGGAATGGGGCTTTTCAAGAATTTCCTGAAGATCTCTTAATCCCATGGAAAATTATATTAAAAAATTGCGCGATCGCCAGGACTTGAGCGAGAGCGAAATTCAGTCGGTCATGCGCTTGATCATGCAGGGTGAAGTGCCGCATCATTCGATCGCTGAGTTCCTTTTGGCCCTCAATGAAAAAAGCCCGACGATAGATGAGATCACCGGTGCGGCGAAGATCTTGCGTCAATTCTCGCTGGAGGTGAAAACCAGGCACCCGGTCGTCCTTGATACGTGCGGGACAGGCGGAGATAAAAAGGGGACATTTAATATTTCGACGGTCGTGGCATTTGTTGTCGCTGGCGCGGGAATTGTCCTGGCGAAACACGGGAACCGTTCGGTCTCAAGTAAATGCGGGAGCGCGGATGTCCTGGAAGCTCTCGGCGTGAATTTGAATGTTGAACAAAAACATTTAGGCGAATGCCTGGATAAGATCGGCATCGCTTTCCTTTTTGCACAGAAATTGCACCCGGCGATGAAAAATGTTGCGCCGGTCCGTAAGAGTTTGGGTGTCGAAACGATCTTTAACATCCTGGGGCCTTTGCTCAACCCGGCAAAAGCGACCCATCAGATGATGGGTGTTTACAATCGTGATTATGTCGAGCCATTGGCTCAAGTGCTTCGCAATTTAGGATTGCGCCGTGCTTTTGTGGTGCATGGCAGCGACGGGCTCGACGAGGTCACGACCACGGCAAAAACATTTGTCAGTGAATATAATGGCCGCGAGATCCTGAGTTATACGCTTGACCCCGAAGAGTTGGGTTTTGACTTGAGCCATGACGGCGACTTGAAAGGCGGCGATCTGAAAGTTAATACGACGATCGCTTTGGACATTTTAAAAGGTGAGGCCGGCGCCAAACGGGACATTGTTGTTTTAAATGCAGCTTGTGCTTTGTATTGCGCGGAAAAGGTCAGGGCGATCTCTGAAGGGATCAGATTGGCGGAACATTCCCTAGATAGCGGGAAAGCTTTAAAGAAATTAGAGGAACTCAAAACCTTCACGAACGGGTTAAGTCAATGAACCGCGATTTTTTAAAAGAGATCGTTGAATATAAAAAAGAACTGCTTAAGCAGAAGGAAGCTTATTACCAGGCTCTAAAAAAGAATGTGAAGACGGCACAACACAACCGTTACGGCCTTTTTAAGAAAGCGATCAGTAAGCCGGGCCAGATGAACTTGATCGCCGAGATCAAGAAAGCTTCGCCGTCGGCGGGAATTATCCGTAATCCGTTCGATGTGGAATCGCTGGCAAGGATCTATAATGCGGCCGGTGCCGCTGCTCTTTCGGTCTTAACGGAAGATAAGTTCTTTATGGGAAAACCGCCCTTCGTCCGCCGGGCCAGCGAAGAGGTCAAACTGCCGGTTTTGACCAAGGATTTTATTATTCACGAACACCAGATTTTTGAGACGTTTTGCCAGGGGTCAAGTGCCGTCCTTTTGATCGTCGCGATCCTTGAGGATGCGCAATTGCGTGATCTGATGCAGGTCGCTGCGGAATTGGATATGGATTCATTGGTTGAAGCCCACGACGAGAAAGAACTTCACCGCGCTTTGAAGGCTGGTGCTGATATTGTCGGTATCAATCACCGTAACCTGGCGACGCTGGAAGTTGATTTAAAGGTGAGCGAGCAGTTGGTTCCCCAGATCCCTAAAGGCAAAGTGATCGTCGCGGAAAGCGGGATCAAGACCCATGCGGAAGTACTAAAATTAAAGGCGATCGGAGTGAATGCGGTTTTAATCGGAGAAACATTTTTGCGTGCGAGTGATGCGGGCGCGAAAGTTGTCGAAATCATGGGTTATTAAAAGAGAAGAGGAAGTATGAATCGTGCAAAGATTTGTGGAATAACGGATTCAAAAGACGCGCAAGACGCGGCAAAATTAGGCGCGTGGGCCGTCGGGTTTATTTTTTATAAAAAGAGCAAGCGTTTCGTCGGAGCGTATAAAGCCAAGAAGATCATTTCTGAACTGCCGCCTTTTGTCACGCCGGTCGGTGTGTTCGTTGATCAAAAAGAAGGCGCGGTCAAAGAGATCGCGAATTTCTGCGGGTTGCGCGCTTTACAATTCCACGGCGATGAAACACCGGCTTTTTGTAAGCGGTTCGAGAATTTTAAGGTCATTAAAGCGTTCCGTGTCCGTGAAGATTTCAATATGGAGATGGTCCGCCCGTATAAGTCCGTCGTCAGTGCCTTTCTTTTTGATGCGTATGACGAAAATGAAAAGGGCGGGATCGGACAGCTGTTTAATTGGAAATTGATCAAGGACGTTAAAGATTTCAACGTGCCGGTCATTCTCTCCGGCGGCTTGAACGCTCAAAATGTCCGCAGTGCTTTGGAAGAATTTAATCCGTATGCGGTGGATGTCTCGAGCGGGGTGGAAGATGCTCCCGGTAAAAAAAGCAAGCGGTTAATGGAAGACTTTCTGAACCAATTGATTATTCCGATCTCTGTTTAACCTGTTGCCTTGTAGCAGTTTGCGGCCTTGTTTGTCTGTAGGCGATATGCTATGGTTGAACTAAGCCGATAAAGGCAAACCTGCCGAAAGGCGGGGACATCCCGTAAGGGATCGCTCCACGGGCTTCGGCCCTTAGGGAGTGGCAAAGCTACAGACCTAAATTGTCTTCAAACCAGGAAGGCCCCCTAACTGTGGGCAACGTGTAGACACGGTGAAGGTGAAGGGACAATATGGTGGCTGAGTTGCCGAAGGGGAACCGGTGGTTTTTGGTAGTCGCCGGCTTTATCGGCCCCTTTTTTTACCCTTAAATCATTAAGGGTTTTTTTATTTTATGTTATAATACCCCCCATGTCTGAAAAGTTATTGCGTGTCTATAAGCCGTTTGATGTCAACAAGGTCAAAGAGCATATTCTGGTCTACGGCGACCTGTCCGGCCAATGCGGGCATTGCCAGAATATGGACGTCAAACTTGAAACCGTGTCTTGTCCCAACTGCCGCACCGATTTCCGTTATATTGCATTCCGTAATGTCCATCACCACATGCCCAAAATTATCAACATTAACGCCACGCGCCACGATTTGACCATCGTCGATTATGAAGATTACAGCCGTACGTTGGGCGCTAAAAAAGCTGAGGATTTTTTTAAATGATCAATGATAAACGTTTGATTAAATTGACCCAAAAGGTCATCAGTTATAATTCCGAAAACCCGCCGGGTAACGAATTAGCGCTTTCTAAATTTATTGAGCAAGACATGCGCTCGCTCGGCGTTGAGGTTAAGCTTTATACGTTCGAAAAGAACCGTCCGAATATTGTTGCCACCTTAAAAGGGAAAGGCCCGAACGCGGCACGCAATTCGATGTTGTTAACGCCTCATTTTGACACTGTCCCGATCGGCGGGGGATGGAAATTCGATCCGTTGGGCGGGCAAATTAAAGGCGGCAAGATCTACGGCCGCGGCGCCAGCGATGACAAGGGGAATTTGGCCTGCTGTATGGAAGTCATGCGCAGTTTGGTGGAAGATAAGGTGAGTTTGCGCAATGACGTCATCATGGCCGCGACGGTTGATGAAGAAACCGGCAGTAAGGCCGGCATCATTCCGTTATTAGAAAAGAAGATCCTAAAACCGGGTTATGGTTTGATCGTTGATTCCGACGAGTTTTATACCATTATTTGCCAAAAAGGTTTACTGCATACGCGCATTCAGATCTTTGGGAAAAAAGCGCACGGCGCGTACAATTGGCGCGGCGTTAACGCCATCGAGCAGGCGAGCGAAGTGATCAAGCGCTTAAAGGCGCATAAATTCAAATTTAAGAAGCACGCTTACTTGCGTCCACCGACGATGAATATCGGTACGATCCGCGGCGGCGATAAGGTCAATATGGTCGCGGATTTTTGCGAATTCTCGCTCGACACGCGTTATGTCCCTGGGATGAAGTCGTCGGAAGTTCTTGCTCAGATCAAGGCGATCGTCAAAAGTGTGACCCCGAAGTTCAAGATCATCATTGACGACCTGCAACAGCCGTATGAAATTGCTCCTGATCATCCTTTTGTGAAAACCTACGTGAATACCGCCAAGAAAATGAAAATTCATGCCGAGGTTAAAGGCAGTGAAGGCGCCACGGTCATTACGTTCTTTAAGAAACACGGCATTCCCGCGTTCGCGACCGGTTACGGCAATAAAGGGACCGCTCATACGACCGACGAATTCGCCCGTGTCAGCACGCTCATTAAAGGGGCGAAGTTGATGGAGCGCTTTATAAAAGATTTTGATAAAATTTAGGATCAATGATGAAGAAATTTTTGTTGGTTGTGATGTTGATGGGTTTGTCCTGCCCGGTTGCCCCTGCGGGCGCGCAGATAGATATTAATGGTTTCATCGGCGAGAAGATCACGTATTCGATCAAGCAGATGGGGGTCAAGGCCGGAGAAGCGGTGTTGAGTTATGAAGGCCCGGCTTCGAAAGACGACAAGGAATATGTGCTCATCGTTTTTAAAGCTGACGGGATGAACTTCCTGGATTTTGAAAAGATCTACGCGGATCCGGTCACTCTTTTGCCAAAGATCGTTGAGCGCGATGTGAACATTTTTGGCAGTAAAGAACAGATCACTGAGTATTATGAAACCGAAACGGGGAGAGTCCGTATCGTTAAGACCGTCAAAGGAAAGACGACGGAGCAAGTGATCACAAAAAAAGGCGGGCTCGACAATATTTATTGTTTTATCTACCGTTACCGCCGTGACGCAGACCCGAAGCCGGGGGAGAGTTTGGCGGTCAACTTACCGACGGTTGACCTGAAGTTGAAGCTGAAAGAAAAGATGAAGTTGTCGGCTGCCGGAAAGAAATATGATGCGGTTTTTATTCAGAGCGATCCGGCGAAATATAAGTTATGGTTCGATACCGGCAAGCAAAAGATCCCGTTGCGGATCGACGGCGCGGTCGGGGTGGGGAGCACGACCATGACCATGAAAAGTTATGAAACCAAAAGTGTTTTCGCTTTTTTAGCAAAATAAAAGGAGATCCTTATGGGACAGTTCAAAGACTTGGTGAGCAAGTTGCACAGCGATTATCAAACGGCGTTATCTAAAGATGATGAGAACGGATATGTGCGTTTATCTCATATTGTGGATGTTGTCGCGGATTCTTTGCGTGAATATGCACAGGAGCTGACGGCTCAAGAGATCAAACTTTTGGCCCATAAATTAAAAGGTTCTGAGCCTTTGACCGCAAAAGAGATCGAGACCCTGCGGCTCTGTATCGTCGGTGACGCGGATAGTTATGTCAATATTGAGAATAGTGTCCCGGAGTGGAAAAAAGAGCTCAGCCGCGTCATGGCCGAGATCAGCGGCTATAGTTCAGAAGAACCGAAGGTCGGCGATGTTCTAAAATTGCAGGCCTTGTTGCGCGATGCGGACCGCGTGATCGATGACCTTGGGTTTTATGCGGCACAAAAAGACCGTGTTGCTAAATTTGATTCCGCTGTCCAGCACTTGACCCAGGAAGACCGCGGTTTGCTGTTTGGATTATTAAATACAAAATTACAATCAAAGAATTATTAAAATTATGTCGTTACCCGATAAGTTTGGACATTTTGGCGAGTTCGGCGGGAAGTACGTTCCTGAAACTTTGATGGCGGTTTTGGAGGAGTTGGAAACGACTTTTACCAAAGCCCGTCATGATAAAAAATTCAAGGACGAGTTCGCCCATTATTTAAAAGAATATGCCGGGCGTCCGACCAATCTTTATTTAGCCAAGCGGCTATCCAGCCATTTTAAACATCTCAAAGTTTATTTAAAGCGTGAAGACCTTCTTCACACTGGGGCGCATAAGATCAATAATACGCTCGGCCAGATCATTTTGGCGAAGCGGATGGGGAAGACCCGTATTATCGCGGAAACCGGTGCCGGCCAGCACGGTGTTGCAACGGCCACTGCGGCGGCTTTATTCGGTTTGAAGTGTGAAATTTATATGGGTGAGGAAGATATTCACCGCCAATCGCTCAATGTGTTCCGTATGAAATTGATGGGCGCGAAAGTCGTTCCCGTCACCAGCGGCTCAAAGACGCTTAAAGATGCGATGAACGAAGCGATACGCGATTGGGTCACCAATGTTAACGACACGTTCTATATTATCGGTTCCGTTGCTGGCCCGCATCCATATCCTTTGATGGTCCGTGAATTTCAGTCCGTGATCGGCCTGGAAGCACGCAAACAATTCGTCATGAAGGAAAAAAAGTTGCCTGACTATTTAGTCGCCTGCGTCGGTGGCGGCAGCAATGCGATGGGGCTATTCCACGCTTTCTTTAATGATAAAAAAGTTAAGATCGTCGGTGTTGAAGCCGCCGGACATGGTTTGGCGAGCGGGCAGCATTCTGCCGCGGTTTGCGCTGGCGAGACGGGTGTTTTGCATGGCAGCAAGAGTAAATTGTTGCAAACCGCCGACGGACAGATCAAGATCGCGCATTCGATCGCCGCCGGTTTAGATTATCCCGGCGTCGGCCCGGAACATTCGTACTATAAGAGCATCGGCCGTGCGGATTATATCGGCGTGACCGACAAAGAAGCGATCGAGGGCCTTAAATTACTTTCACAAAGCGAAGGGATCATCCCTGCACTGGAAACCAGCCATGCCATCGGTTATTTAAGCAAGCTCGATGCCAAGGTCAAAGGCAAAGCCTCCGTGATCGTGTGTTTGTCCGGCCGTGGAGATAAGGACGTCAACACCATGAAGGACCTGATCTGATGAGCCGCATTGATAAAAAATTCAAAGAATTAAAACAGCTCAAGAAAAAAGCATTCATCGCTTTTATTTCCGCGGGTGACCCCGACCTGAGGACGACCGCTGATCTGGTGATTGCTTTGGGGAATGCAGGGGTGGATATTATCGAGTTGGGGATCCCGTTCTCTGATCCATTAGCGGACGGGCCGACGATCCAGGCTTCTTTTGAGCGCGCTTTGAAAAAAGGCGTGACGGTTCCCAAAATTTTGCAAATGGTCGGACAGGTCCGTAAATTCTCCCAGACCCCGATCGCGCTCATGACGTCGTATAATCCGGTCTTTCATTACGGCGAAGAAAAATTTATTAAAGATGCAAAAGCGGCCGGTGTTGACGGCATCATTATTCCTGATTTGCCGCCGGAAGAAGCCAAAACCTTGATCGCTTTGGCGCGCAAGGCCGATATTTCAACCGTTTTCTTTTTCTCTCCGACGACAGCGGCGCATCGTGTCAAAAGGATCTCGGATGCTTCGACAGGGTTTATTTACTATGTGTCCTTGACCGGCGTGACCGGCGCGCGGACGGCCTTGCCGCCTGATTTGATCGAGACGATCAAAAAAGCGAAGCGTGCAACAAAGAAGCCGGTTTGCGTGGGTTTTGGGATCTCAACACGGGAACAGGTCAAGGCGATCTCCGCGGTTTCGGATGGTGTCATTGTCGGCAGTGCCATCGTTAAAGAAATTGAAAAGAACAGCAGTCAGCCGGATATGGTTGACCGCGTCGCGCAATTTGTGAAAAATTTAATGATATAGGAGTTCGAATGTACCAAAAGACCAAATTTGAAAATGGTTTGCGAGTCGTGACCCATGATATGAAAGAGCGCGAAAGTGTCTCCTTGGGCCTCTGGGTGGCCGCAGGAGGGCGCTACGAAAGCGACCGCATCAAGGGCGCGGCGCATTTTCTCGAGCACATGGCTTTTAAGGGGAGCGCGAAATATTCTTGCGACCAGGTCAAGGAATTGATCGAAGGCGTCGGCGGTTCGGTTAACGCTTTTACGTCCGAAGAACAAACCTGCTATTACGCTAAATTCCCCGCCCAGCATTTGAACCGGATCTTTGATGTTTTAAGCGACATTGTTTTTCATCCGGCGATCAAGGCCGCCGACGTTGCTAAGGAAAGCACGGTCATTGTCGAAGAGATCAAGATGTACAAAGATCTCCCGCAATACTATGTCCATGAATTACTTGACGAATTGATGTGGCCGAACCACCCGTTAGGGAAAAGTTTAGCTGGAACGGCGGAAACCGTTTCGGGAATGAGCCGCAATGATCTCAATAGTTTTCATAAAAAATATTACGTCCCGGGCAATATTGTTATTTCAAGCGCAGGGAAGGTGACGCATAAGCAGATCTGCGACCTTACGCAAAAGAAACTCAAGAAAGTCGCTTCCGGCCTTAAGACTAATTTTATTGAAGCGAGCAATACGCAGGCCAAGCCGCGCGCCAAGATCTATAAAAAGGATACCGAGCAAATGCATTTAGCGCTCGGCATGCTCGGGCTTGAGAATGACCATGACGATAAATACGCGCTCGGCCTTTTAAATATCATTTTAGGCGGCAACATGTCCAGCCGGCTTTTTGATGAAGTCCGCGAGAAGCGCGGTTTGGCGTACTCGATCGGCTCTTCGCTTAAATATTTCAAGGATACCGGGATGCTGTATGTCCGTGCCGGCGTGGATAATGTCAAGCTGGTCAATACTGTTGATGTGGTTTTAAAAGAGTTGTCCAAGATCAAGCGTTTTGGCGTCACGGATGATGAATTTAAACGTGCGAAAGATTTTTACTTAGGACAAGTGCTCATGGCTTTGGAAGACACCATGGACCATATGCTCTGGATCGGAGAATCAACGCTGACCCGTGACCGCATGCGCAGCATGGAAGAGGTTATCGCCTTGGTCAACAAGGTCAAGATCAGCGATCTTAAGCGTGTAGCGCAGGATATTTTCAACGAAAAGCACTATAATTTTGCCGTCGTGGGGCCGGTCAGTGACAAACAGGAAAAAGACCTCGGGCGGTTGTTGGGTTATTCGATTTTTAAATTGACAAGGCAGGTATTATTCGTTAGACTTTACCTACTTTTAGGTGAAGTGAACCCTTAAACGGAGGAAACAAATGGAAAAGTTGTCCTTTTACGATGTGAAGACGAAGTCAAAATTTGATGCGACAGAATACACGGTCAAAGAAAAGTCCGGCCGTTTTTTTGCGGTTACCAAATCCCCCAAAGGGACACATGAATGCTGGAGAGTTTTGGGCAAGGATCAAGCCGCTAAATTGAAGAAAAAGTAAGGTTTAGGCAATAGATTTGGAAGCAAAGCGAACGACTAAAAAAGCACCGCAAACATCCCTGCAATTAGCTAAACAAGCCGCTAAGTTTGCGTTAGAGAAAAAAGCAGAAGACATCGCGATCCTGGATATGCGGGGAGTGGTCAATTTCTGCGATTTTTTTGTGATCGCCAGTGGAACTTCGACCCGGCAGGCGCAAGCCATCGCAGAAGGCGTTGTGGATGGTTTTGAGGCCTTAGGATCGAAGATCGGCCGCAAAGAAGGTTTTCGGGAAGGGGTCTGGGTCTTGGTTGACGTGGGCGATGTTGTGGTCCATGTTTTTGAAAAAGAAACCCGCGAATTTTACGGCCTCGACCACCTCTGGCAGGATGCTAAGCTGGTCAAAGTTCCTCGCTAAGCTGACAGATTTAAAAGTTAAGGGCTCTCATCCTTGTTTTAATTAGGTTGAGAGCCCCTTTTCTTACCAGTCTTCCGTATGTTATTAAATTTACAAAACCAGATCCGTACCGTTATTGAAAAATCGCTCATGCGATTCTTTGACGGTACCGCCATGCCTAGCGTTGATGTCGAAGTCCCTTCGGACAAGGCGCACGGTGAATTCTCCAGTAACATTGCCCTCAAAGCGACGAAACTGCTCAAACGCCCGCCGATGGATGTCGCGTCTTCGTTCCGTGATGCGATCCTTGCCGGCCTTGACGAGCAGGGCTTAAGCGGCACGATCGAGAAGATCGAGGTGTTTAAACCCGGCTTCATTAATTTTTATATTTCCAATAAGGCAGTGTGCGAGATCCTGGAAGAAACATTGCGCGCCAAGGATGATTACGGCCGCAGCGATTTCGGGCAGAAGAAAAAGATCAATATCGAATTCGTCAGTGCGAATCCGACGGGCCCCTTGAGCGTCGCGCATGCGCGCCAAGCTGCGGTCGGGGATGCGCTCGCGAATATCTTTAACTTTATCGGTTTTAATGCGATCAAGGAGTATTACCTCAACGATGAAGGCAATCAGATCAATATTCTCGGTAAGTCGGTGAATTTGCGCGCGCTGGAACGGCTCGGCGAAAAGCAGGACTTCCCGGAAGATTGTTATCAAGGCCAATACATTTATGACATGGCAGACACGTTCTTGGCCGGGCGCAAGATCAAAGACGCCGCAGAGTTGAACGCTTTAAACCCCGCCGTCATCCGCCAGTTCGCCGTCAATTATCTGATGGACGTCATTAAAGAAGAGTTGAAAGATTTTGGCGTGAACTTTGATGTCTGGTCGCCGCAAAGCGTGATCGCTGATGAGGAAAATATCAAAAAGACATTTGATGACCTGAAGTCCAAGGGCCACATTTATGAAAAAGACGGAGCGATGTGGTTTAACACGACCCAGTACGGCGATGATAAAGACCGCGTTGTCAAAAAGAGCGACGGCACGTATACGTATTTTATGCCGGACATCGTTTATCATCAGGACAAGTTTAAGCGCGGTTTTACAAAGGTTTTTAATTTGTTGGGCCCGGACCACCATGGCTATATCCCGCGTTTAACGGCCGCGGTGCAGGCCTTGGGCCAGCCGAAAGACGCGATCAGGGTGTTGATCGTGCAATTGGCCACGTTGTTCCGTGACGGCCAGCCGGTCAAGATGTCAACCCGTTTTGGGCAGTATGTGACCATGCGGGAAGTCATGGAAGAGGTCGGGGTAGACGCCTCGAGGTTTTTCTTTATGATGCGGTTGGTGGACGCGCATTTGGATTTTGACCTCGAACTCGCGAAAAAGGAAACGCCGGAAAATCCCGTGTACTATATTCAGTACGCTCATGCCCGCACCTATTCCATCGAAGAAAAAGCGAATGCAACCGGGCTTTATCACGCGAAGTCGAGTAACTTTAAATTTTTATCCGAACCGGAAGAAATGGAACTGATCAAAAAGATCGGCCATTTCCCGAAAATTCTCCTGATGTGCTGGAATCAGGCGGATGTTTTTGCTTTAGTTAACTATTTGCAGGAGTTGGCGGCGGCGTTCCACCGGTTTTATGACCGCCACCGTGTCATTGATGCTGAAAAACCCGAATTATCCGTCGAGCGTTTGGCCTTGGTCCATGGTTCGCGTATCGTCATCGCCAACGGTTTGCGGTTATTAGGCGTCAGCACTCCACAAAAGATGTAATTGTTCCACCCGAGGATCATCTATGCCCGCAGTCCTGACCCAGAAGATCTGGCAAGTCCGTCATCCCGACCCGCTTTTGCAAGTCCATCTTAGCAACTCCCTTAAAGTTCACCCTTTGATCGCGCAAGTTTTGATCAATCGCGGCATCGTTTCTGTCGAAGAAGGCGAGAGCTTTTTATCAGCGGATATAAGCCGTTTGCATGATCCGTTCCTTTTGAAAGACATGGACAAAGTCGTTGCGCGCATCAAACAAGCGCAGGCTAATAAAGAAAAAGTTTTGGTCTTCGGTGATTATGACGTTGACGGCGTTACTTCATCCGCGCTGCTGCACAAATTACTCAGCGGTCTTGGTATTCAAGTCAGCAATCATATTCCGCACCGCATGTCGGACGGTTATGGTTTGAACGAAGCCATCGGCCAGATCGCCAAAGATGCCGGGATCAAACTTTTGATCGCTGTTGACTGCGGCATCACCGCCGTAGCCGAAGTGGATGTTCTTAATGGCTTTGGCATTGATGTCATTATTCTCGACCACCATGAACCGTCGCCTGAAGGATTACCCAAAGCTTTTGCCATCGTTGATCCCAAGCGCCATGATTGTTCTTATCCGTTTAAACATTTAGCGTCGGTCGGTTTGGTCGGTAAATTGGCGCAGGTGTTGCTGGGGAAGATCCCTGTTGAATTCTTAGACTTGATCGCGATGGGCACGATTGCGGACGTGGTTCCGTTGCGAGGGGAGAACCGCATTTTTGTGAAGAACGGTTTGCCTTTGTTGAGCGAAACTAAGAATCACGGCATTTCCGCGCTCATTGATATCGCCAAGATCCGCGGCAAGAAATTTAAGCCGTATTATGTCGGCTTCATCCTCGGCCCGCGCATCAACGCCACCGGCCGCATGGGATCGGCACACAAATCGCTCGCTCTGCTTTTGTCGCCCGATCAGGCAACTGCTTTTGGTTTGGCACAGGAATTGGAAGCGCATAATCTCGACCGTCAGCGCTTGCAAAAAGAAGTCATCGAAGAGGCGATGTTGATGATCGAAAGCGGGATCAATTTTAAAGAAGACAAAGTTATTGTTTTATATAAAGAGGGCTGGCACAAAGGCGTTTTAGGAATTGTCGCGTCGCGTGTCGCGGAAACGTACTACCGCCCGACGATCATTATTTCGATGGAAGATGGCATCGGGACAGCGTCGGCGCGCTCGATCGAAGGTTATCATTTAAATGAAGCGCTGCAATCTTGTTCAGAGATCTTGGAAACATTCGGCGGGCATAAGCTGGCCGCTGGTTTGACGATCAAGGAACACAACCTCGTTGACTTTCGCCGCCGCATGAATGAATTCGCCAAAGATATTTTAGAGATCCGCAATTTAGTTCCGTCCTTGAATATTGACGCCGAGATCCCGCTGAGCACGTTGAGTCTCAATGTCGCCCAGCTGATAGACGGCCTTGAACCGTATGGGGAAGGTAATCCTTCACCGCTATTCTGTTCCCGACAGCTGGTGGTCAAAAGTCCGCCGCAAATGATGGGGAAGGACACGATTAAGTTTTGGGTTACGGACGGGCAGGCGAGTGTGTCCGCGGTCGGTTTCGGCATGGCCAAGTATGCCGATATGGTCCGCCCGGGCGCACAACTCGACCTCGCCTACGAGCTCACCATTGATGATTGGAACAAATCGCCTACGATTCAATTGAAACTCAAAGACATTCGTGAAAGCCAATCTTAATGTCTCTATGCCTTCAGACGTAAAGAATAAAGACTATTATCCGTTTTTGGACGGGTTTCGCGCGGTGGCGATCGTCTGGGTCATGCTTCATCACGCTCTCGCCTTTATCCCTGATCTTGAACATTCCGGGTTTATTGGCAAGGTCATCGGACGGATAGGGGAGATCGGTTTTTTTGGAGTTGATATTTTCTTCGTTATCAGCGGGTTTCTGATCACCGGGTTATTGATCGGAGACCTTGAAAGCAAGGTCCGCATCAAGCGTTTTTATACCCGCCGTTTCTTCAAGATCGTTCCACACTATTTATTACTCGTTGCCATCGGCCTGCTTGTCCTTCCGTTGATCGCCCCCGATGAAAAGATAAAGCCTCTCGGTGTTGTCAGCTATTTATTTTTCTTCCAAAACTACGTGCCGCCGATCGCTTCCTTGGCGCATCTCTGGTCAATTGCCATTGAAGAGCATTTTTATCTCGGTTATGCTTTGCTATTGGCTTTGATCTGCCGTCTGACGCCGAGCGTTAAAAAAAGATATGTCGTGCTTTTTCCCGTGCTCATCATTTTGGTTGTGGCGGTCAACATGTTCCGCGCCTATTTTTTTCAACATTATCCGCCGCCGTATAAACTGCCGCTTCCGATCCAGCAAACCCAAATGCGCTTTGACGCCCTGATCTTCGGGTGCATTATTAAACTGATCGAACCTTACTTATTGAGAACCCCACTTTGGCTGGGCCATGTTCTCAAACATTCTTTCGTTGTGATCGGCATCGCGCCGCTCGTGTACTTGTACTTTCATTATTTTAAATATGGGTGGATGTATTATGCGATGGTTTATGGTGCGGCTGGGTGCTCGATTATGGCCGGATTATTGAAGCAAAATCCGTTGTGCTTTATCACCGAACTCAAATTTCTGCGCTGGATCGGAAAGAACTCTTACGGGATCTATCTTTGGCATTATCCGATCGCCCGCATGATCTTCGTTAATCAGGAGCGGATAACTGGCGTTCTGCAGTCATGGTCGGTGGCAAAGCCGTTCGATGTCGTGGTGATGGCCGTTGGTTACTCGGTTCTGTCTATCGGATTGGGATTTTTGACAACGGTGACCGTTGAACGATATTTTCTTAGCTTGCGGCAGAAAGTGGCGCCCTAGGGTTTTAAAGAGAGAAGCCGGACAAACAAAAAAGCCTGCTCGAATTGAACAGGCTTTTTTATTGGATATATTTGAAAAAATTATGCTGCGCGGGCGATCTTCCCGGCTTTCATGCACTTGGTGCAAACCAGGACGCGTTTGATCGTGCCAGCCATATTGACTTTGACAGACTGAAGATTGGGGAGGAAGGTCCGAAGCGTTTTACCAACGATCTTGGAACCAGCACCGCCCTTACGGCGCACCATACCGCGTCTTTTATATTTAACGCCGGGGGTGTTCGTTTTTGTACAAACTGCACAAGCTCTAGCCATAACATTAACCTCAAATTTTGTGGTGAACCAATAAAAGGATTTCTTCGTGACAGGGCAGTAGTATACTGAATGACACATTTTTGTCAAGCAATAATAATTACTGTCAGAACGTTAGCATTAAAAAAATATTTTGCTATAATGGGGAATATTTCTGGGGGGAAATAAATGGAAAATACTGTGGATTCGCTCGATATTAGTGCTTTGCCGGCCTACCAAAAGCGCCGTTTTGTACCGGAAAACTTTGATTTTTATTCGGCAGCCGCCGTTGTCGGGCTGTATGAGACTTTGCGCGACCGCGCTGTGGCGACCGGTGACGAGTTTGAGTCCTGGATCATGGACCGCAGTGAAATGGAAGCGGCTTTTGACCAAGCCGGCTCGGTTCTATATATCCGGATGACCTGCCAGACCGATAATCAGGAAATTGCTTCCAGCTATACCAAATTTATCGAAGAGATCGTCCCCGCGGTTCGTCCTATCGAGGATCAGATCAATCAAAAATACCTACTTTTGCGCCAGCAGTTCGTCTTGGATAAGAAGCGCTATGAGGTTTATGACCGCGCGCTAAAAAATGACGTTGAATTGTTCCGCAAAGAGAATGTCCCACTATCTCGCGATGTTTCGCTGTTGAGCCAGGAGTATCAAACCATTAGCGGCGCGATCACTGTCCAGTTCCAGGGGCAAGAATTGACCTTACCGCAGGTCGCGAAATTTTTGCAGGAGCCGGATCGTGACCTTCGTGAAGCCGCGTGGCGTGCCACCGCAGAACGCCGCTATCAGGAAAAAGACAAGCTCAGTAACCTTTTCGACCGCATGCTCAAGCTCCGCCATGAGATTGCTCTCAATGCTGGGTGCCGCAATTTTACCGAATATCAATTTCGTAATTATCACCGTTTTGATTACACGCCTGAAGATTGCAAGAAATATCATATCGCCGTTGAAGAAATTGTCGTCCCTGTTTGTGAAAAGATCACCGCCCGCCGTAAACAGCAAATGGGCTTGGATCGTTTGCGCCCGTGGGACACACAGGTTGATTCTTTGAACCGCGCCGCCTTAAAACCGTTCACGCAGGTGCCGGAACTCATCGGCGGCGTGCAAAATATTTTTACCAAGATCAATCCTGATCTCGGCGCGCAATTCGCGGAAATGGCCGGGGCTAATCTATTGGACCTCGCCAGCCGCAAGGGGAAAGCGCCCGGCGGATATCAAAATACTTTGGCCGAGATCCGCAAGCCGTTCATTTTTATGAACGCGGTCGGCGTTGACGATGACGTCCGCACTTTGTTGCACGAAGGCGGGCACGCGTTCCACGCTTTTGCCGCCGCCGGACAGGCGCTGTATCCATACCGCCACGCCCCTATGGAATTTTGCGAGGTCGCTTCGATGAGCATGGAGCTTTTGGCGAACGATTATTTGGATGAATTTTATAACGGGGAAGACCGCACGCGTTCGTGCTATTCGCATCTGGAAGATGTCATTCAATTGCTGGCGTGGGTCGCGACCGTTGATTGCTTCCAGCATTGGATCTATGAAAATCCGAAACACACTGCGCAGGAACGGGAAGCTAAATGGATCGAAGTGTATAACCGTTTTGGCGGGAAGTTCCTGGATTGGGGAGGTTTGGAAAATTTCCAAGCTGTCCTCTGGCACCGTCAATTGCATATTTTTGAAGTGCCGTTCTATTATATTGAATACGGCATCGCGCAATTGGGCGCTTTGCAAATTTGGTTAAATAGCAAGAAAGACCAGGCGAAAGCGGTCGCGGATTATCGCCATGGTTTGAGCTTGGGCGGAAGCCGTCCTTTGCCGGAGCTTTTTAGCGCGGCCGGTTTGAAGTTCGATTTTTCTGCCGACACGATCGGCCCGCTCGTGAAAGCGGCGCAAACGGAGTTGGGATTGTCATGAAAAAATGTTTAGCCGTATTCTTGATATTGACCTTGGCGCAGGCGGGCGTCGCATTGGCCCAGCAGGCGAGCAGCGCAAAAGTCGAAGAGCTGCGCAAGCGCGTCGAAAAACTCGAGGATTATACGGAGAAGTTGGAATCCGGGCTTAATGATTTTTCGAAAAATCTTGTGAGCAACCTTGATCAGCAGTTGCAGGGCGTCCGTTCGAACGCCGTAGTCGTTAATCCTTTGTCGCGTAAAGTTTCGAAGATCGAATCGAATACCGGGACTTTTTTGCTCGCTGTTTCTCGCATGGACAAAATTGATGGCGGTTACCGTTTGTTTTTACAGATCGGCAATCCGAACGCCGCAACTTATGGTGATGTCAAATTCCGCGTGTTTTGGGGCAGTCAGTTCAATGCGGTCTCGGCAACGATGACCTATGATAAATGGCGCCAAACGTTAAAAGGTTCGGAATTTGTGTATTCCGGCGCTTTGGAAGCCGGAGTATGGACTGATATTGCCGTCGACCTGAAGCCCGCCGAATACAGCCAACTGCAATACATCGAATGTGAAATGGAAGTCAATACGGTCAAACTGCAAAAAGCCCGCCCTTTGGAAGCTGACACCTCGTCCCGTTAACCTGTTTAAATTTCTGCTGGACATTATTCTTGAAAAAACTATAATGCAAGAATTCAATTTTCAGCCAATGTCCCAAATTATAAATTTCAATCATAATTAATTAAAGGAGTCGGCAATGAGTAAGATCAGTGATTTACTAGGAAGTGAAGCAAAAAGCCTTTTGGAACATAAGTGCCAGACGATCTCGAAGGATCAGTTGACACTCCCCAGCCCGGATTACTTGGATAATGTTTTTATCAACTCTGACCGTTCCAACACTGTCCTCAAGAATTTGAACTGGATGTATAATCATGGCCGTTTAGGCGGAACGGGTTACTTATCCATTCTTCCTGTTGACCAGGGCATTGAACATTCGGCTGGTGCGTCTTTTGCGCCGAACCCGGCTTACTTTGATCCGGAAAATATTGTGAAATTGGCGATCGAAGGTGGCTGTAACGCGGTTGCTTCTACCGTCGGTGTTTTGGGCCTGACATCACGTAAATATGCCCACAAGATCCCGTTCGTTGTCAAAGTTAACCACAATGAATTTTTGTCTTACCCGAACAAATTCGATCAAATTATGTTCTCGACGGTCGAGCAATGCGCGGATATGGGCGCGGCCGGTATCGGGGCGACGATCTATTTTGGTTCTGATGAAAGTGCCCGTCAGATCATTGAAGTTTCTAAGGCGTTTCACCGCGCTCATCAATTAGGGTTGTTCACCATTCTTTGGTGCTATACCCGCAACCCGGGCTTCGTTAAAGACGGTATTGATTATCACACCGCCGCTGATTTGACCGGCCAAGCGAACCACCTTGGTGTTACGATCGAAGCTGACATTATCAAACAAAAACTTCCAACCAATAATGGTGGTTACAATGCGGTCAAATTCGGTAAGACCAGCAAAATTGTTTACGACAAATTAACGACCGATCATCCGATCGATCTGACCCGTTACCAATTAGCGAACTGCTACATGGGTAAAATTGGTTTAATTAACTCTGGCGGGGCATCGGCTGGCGAAAGCGATCTGGCTGAAGCGGTCAAGACAGCCGTCATCAACAAGCGCGCCGGCGGGATGGGGCTCATCTCCGGCCGTAAAGCTTTCCAACGTCCGATGAAGGACGGGATCGGGCTTTTGAACGCCATCCAAGATGTTTATTTGGATAAGACGGTTACGATCGCGTAAGGTCGTTTCAAAAGAAATTCATAAACGGCCTTATCGAGCCATTCGGTAAGGCCGTTTTTGTTGGGCTTTTTTAGAGGAAAAAGCCCAACATCCCGAGCAAGCCTGGCGCAGCGAGGGATTACAACACAGGAGTTCATATGATCAAATTCTATTGGTATCCCAAATGTTCCACTTGCCGGGACGCAAAGAAATACTTGGAAGAGAAGGGCACGAAGTTCGAAGCGATCGATATTGTTGAAAAGCCGCCGACCGTTGCCGAGTTGAAGAAAGTTTTAGCGTCGGAACAGTATGGCATGAAACAACTTTTCAATACTTCGGGTGAAGTTTACCGGCAGATGAATTTGAAAGAAAAGATGGCATCAATGACCGAAGCCGCGCTTCTAAAACTGCTGAGCATGAACGGCAAACTTGTCAAAAGGCCGTTTGTTACCGACGGGGAACGTCACTCGGTCGGCTTTGACAAAAAGAGCTTTGACAAAAACTTTTAGCGCAGTAGAATAAATTCAGACAACAGCATGCGATTTGTTTTGCGACACAACTAAACCTTTTTGTTCTTAAAATATTACTTCCAGTCCGGGGGGACCATATGGCCAATATCAACGGTATTGATGTAGAAAAGCTGCTTAACGATCAGCGGGTTGTAGATGAGATCAACCGTCATTTGTGGATCGAAAGTGAAAGAGCGGGCCGCGATATTGGGTTCGAAGAAGCCAAAGTTGATTGGGTGAAAAAGTTTGCCAAGGCCTGGTTGGCGTATCACATGCCGGAGCCGGCCATTAAAGAACGCAAAATTGAAGCGGTCTCCAAGATTTACGAAGCACAAGCTCAAGAATCTGCCGCAATGCAATCAAAGAAACGCCGCGCTAAGTCGTACATTTAATCAGTTCTTTTTAGCCGAACACATTTCGATAGGGTAAACTCCTTATTTATAAAGGGAAGAGTATGAGTGTTGAAAAATTAGCCAAATTAAAGAATTTCTCCGGCCGTCCGGGGCCTGTCCTTTTGGTCATTATGGACGGTGTCGGTTTAGGCAAAAGGGATGAAAGCGACGGTTTCTTTTTAGCCAAAACGCCGTGCCTTGACGAATTAATGAAAGGCAAGCTTTACACGACATTAAAAGCGCATGGTAAAGCAGTCGGGATGCCGACGGACGATGATATGGGTAATAGCGAGGTCGGCCACAATGCTTTAGGTGCGGGCCGTGTTTTTGCGCAAGGGGCGAGCTTGGTCAATGATGTGATCAAGAACGGCCAGATCTTTAAAACCCCGACATGGTTCCATCTTGTTGAGAATGCCAAGAAAGCAGGCCAAACATTTCATTTTGTCGGCCTTTTGTCCGACGGCAATGTTCATGCCCACATTGACCACTTACTTGTCATTTTACGGGAATGTGCCAAAGAAGGCGTTAAAAAAGTCCGTTTGCATGTCCTTCTTGACGGACGCGACGTTTACGAAAAATCCTCCCCGCAATACTTAGAAAAGACTGAAGCCTTACTTAAGGAATTGAACGCTAAAGGTTGTGATTATCGCATCGCTTCCGGCGGCGGCCGTATGGTCACGACCATGGACCGTTACAATGCTGAGTGGACGATCGTTAAGCGCGGTTGGGCTGCGCATGTTTTAGGCAAGGGAAGACAATTTGCGTCAGCAGGTGAAGCTGTCGCTACTTATTATAAAGAAGATGCAACGATCACCGACCAATATTTGCCGTCATTCGTTATTGCCGAAAACGGTAAACCCGTGGGGACCATTCAGGACGGCGACTCGGTGGTCTTTTTGAATTTCCGCGGTGACCGCGCGATCGAATTATCGCGTGCGTTCGAAGAACAAACTTTTGATAAATTCGACCGTGAACGATTGCCGAAAGTCCTTTTTGCCGGCATGATGCAGTACGACGGTGACCTGCAGATCCCGAAACATTTTCTTGTCAATCCGCCTGCCATTGACCGCCCGATGAGCCAATACATCTGTGCGCTTGATATCCCGTCGTTCGCTATTTCCGAAACGCAAAAATTTGGTCACGTGACTTATTTTTGGAACGGGAATAATTCCGGTTACGTTTGCGAATCGATCGAAAAATATGTTGAGATCCCATCTGATAAAATACGCTTCGACCAAGCCCCACGCATGAAGGCCGACGAGATCACGGATGCCACGATAGAACTTTTGAGATCCGGTAAATATAAATTCGGTCGCCTTAATTATCCTAACGGCGACATGGTCGGCCATACCGGGGTTCCGCCGGCGATCATTGCCTCGGTCGAAGCGGTTGATCAAGGACTTATCAAGATCTTGAAAGTCATCGAGGAACTCAAGGGGATTTGCGTCATCCTCGCTGACCATGGTAATGCCGATGAAATGTTCACCGTCAAGAACGGTAAACGGATCGTTAGCACGGCCCATTCCCTGAACCCGGTCCAGTTCATTATTGTTGACACCGGCTACAAGGGCGAATATGATATTTCAGACCTTAAGGAACGCGGGTTAGCCAATGTCGCTTCGACATTGTTCAATTTGTTGGGGTATGAGCAACCCAAGGATTACGCACCGTCTTTGATCCGTTTTAAATCCTGATCTCTCGCCGCAGACGCTCTTTATACATTATTTTTTTGTATTTAATACATAGGTATTGCTTATGCTATATGTATATGTTATTCTTTGAGAGAATTCTTAATTAAAGGAGAAGCTATGCACATGAAAATTTACAAATCTAATCCATTTGTAACGAAGCCCATCTTAACCTTTTTTCTTGCCGTAGCTTTTATACTGAATTTCCTTGCACCTTCGCTGACGTACAGCCAAGAAGTTGACCTTAACCTCCCGGCCCCATCCAAGATCAAAGCGATCAGTAAACCCTTCAATCCCGCAACGATCCGCGCGATCACCGTTAATCCAAACGACCCATTTATGTTCGACTTTATCATTGATAAAGGTGATACCAATTTGGATGCGGAAGCTTTTGAAGCCGAATCCCAGAAATTGGTCAAATATTTTTTAGCTGCGTTGACGATCCCGGAAGCCGACCTCTGGGTCAACCTTTCGCCGTATGAGCAAGATGCGATGGTCTCTCCGGTTTTGGGTGTGACCGAGTTGGGCAAAGACCTTTTGGTGAAGGATTATTATTTGAAACAAGTGACCGCGCAGTTGACGAACCCTAACACACCTACGGGGAAGAAGTTTTGGGATCTCGCTTATAAAAAAGCGCAAGAACTTTATGGGAATACCAATGTCCCGATCAATACGTTCAGCAAGGTCTGGATCGTTCCTGATCAAGCGACCGTATTAGAAAAGGATGGAAGCGCTTTTGTCGCTGATAGCCATTTGAAAGTTTTTCTCGACCAGGATTATTTAGCGGTCAAAAAGAATTTGGATAATAAAGAGATCGGTACGGATAAGCTCGGCACCGAGAAAACACAGGACATTAATAATTTCTCCGCGCAGATCATCAAAGACGTTGTTTTGCCTGAGATCGAAAAGGAAGTGAATACCGGCGAGAATTTTGCCGCAGTCCGTCAGATCTATAGCGCCGCGATCTTGGCCACATGGTATAAATCGCGTTTGAAAGAAAGCCTTTTAGGTAAACTTTACGCTGATCAAAATAAGGTGGCCGGGGTCAACGCCGAAGATATGGATTCGGGGGAAAAGATCTTTGATAAGTACACCGCCGCGTTAAAGACTGGTGCTTACAACATTATTAAGCAGGATTATGACCTTTCAGCCCAGAAGATCGTTCAGCGTAAATATTTTTCGGGCGGGGCAAATTTGGCTAACTTAAGCGCATCGACCGCGATCAAGCAAATGAGTT